>NZ_AHYZ01000142.1 GCF_000255495.1 Liquorilactobacillus vini DSM 20605 | reverse complement strand
CTTACGCTGTTCCCAAGTAAATCTTAACTTTAATATATATTTTATAAATTCATAAATCGCAGTGGCTAGTCATTTTGAAAATGAAGATAACCCATTATTTATTTCCCCAATCTGCATTTGAGCCTGCACCTGAACTAAAGTATAAATCCATTTACCTTAATTTAACCAAAAAAGAGCAGCTTTTGCCACTCTTTTAGGAATTATTTTTCTGTAATATCCAAAATCTTTACAGTTCTGCCACGTACTTCAAAGTTCTGACCAGTTGCGAAGTATATGACATCTCATTATCGTACCAGGCAACAGTTTTTACTAACTGGCGGCCGGCAACTTCCATGATTTTAGTTTGGGTTGCATCGAACAGTGAGCCATAAGTGGTGCCGATGATATCAGAAGAAACAATCGGGTCGGTGTTGTAACCGAATGATTCGTTGGCTGCGGCTTTCATCGCTTGATTGACTTCAGTAATTGAGGTCGGCTTTTGCAGCACCGTATATAATTCTGTCAGCGAACCGGCTTTGACCGGGACACGCTGAGAAACACCGTCTAATTTGCCGCTGAGTTCAGGGATAACTTGACCGATCGCTTTGGCGGCGCCGGTCGAAGTTGGCACGATATTTTCTGCGGCAGCTCTAGCTCGGCGGAAGTCACCTTTGCGGTGCGGTCCATCCAGGGTCATTTGATCACCAGTATAGGCATGAATCGTCGTCATCAAACCTTCAATGATCCCAAATTGATCATGTAAAACTTTGGCCATTGGTGCTAATGAGTTGGTCGTGCAAGAAGCTCCGGAAATAATTTTTTCGTCAGCCGTTAGTTGCTGCTGATTAGTATTGAAAACGATTGTTGGAACATTTTTGCCGGCAAAAGCTGAGATTAAAACTTTTTTAGCACCGGCCGTCAAATGTGCGGCTGCCCTTTGTTTCGAAGTAAAAAAGCCGGTACATTCCAAGACGATATCAATTCCTAAGTCTTTCCAAGGAAGCTGTGCTGGATCAGGATTAGCCAAAACTTTGATTGATTTTCCGTTGATCACTAGGTCCTGATCATCAGTTGCAACTGTCCCGTTGAACTTTCCTTGCGTCGTGTCGAATTTTAACAGATTTGCCAGCATCTCGATGTTGGTCAGATCGTTGATGGCTACAACGTCGATTCCTTTGACATCCTGGATCCGCCGCAACGCCAGCCGGCCGATTCGCCCAAAACCATTGATTGCCACTTTAACTGTCATTTGATTACCTCCAATGATTAATTTGAATTACAATAAAAGTATAGTTATTACCAACCAGGTTGATAATGTGTTTTATGAAGAAATTAACTATACTTTTTGTAGGAGGACTAATAATGCCGCAAGCCGATCATTTTAAAAAGCGAATCGTTGATGTCGATTTTTTCCCGCAGAGCAAATTAGCTACGCTGCCTTTTTCTGCCGGCTACACATTAACATTAATTTCAACTGGATTTTTTTCGGCCGTGATCAATGGAATCAATGTTAGCTGTCAAGCACCGTGCCTTTTATGCCTGACTGATCAAGATCAAGTGCAAATTAAACAAGCAAAAAAAGTTACCACACCGACAATTCGTTTTTCTGCTGAATTTTTGTGCACTTTACGCATCAGTGATAGTAAATATTTAACTTCTAAAAGTCCGAGCATCAAGGCTGGAATGAAGTTGTTTGCCCGTCATTCGGCTTTTAATCGGGCTGGCTTTTATCAGCTAGATAATAAAAGCTATAGCAAAATTGTCGATAATTTTTTAGCCGCCGGAGCTGAAATCTTGGTCCAAAGTGATGAGCAATGGGTTTGTCGAATCAAAAAAAATCTGATCGAAATGCTGTCCTTAGTTGAAGAACAGCAGCAAGCCGATCAGAATCGTCCGCTAAATGCAGCTTTGAATTTTATTCAGACTAATTATGCTGAAAAAATTACCTTAGAAGAGCTGCTTAAGCAGTCTTTCTTGAATCGTGAAACATTAAACGGTGAATTTAAGAAAAGATACGGATGTACAGCGATGAAGTATTTGTTGTTATATCGGTTAAAAATTGCCAAAGAGTTGTTGACGCATACCGGATTAAATTTAAACGAGATCGCTGATGCAACGGGTTTTGCTTATGACACTTACTTTATTAAGCAATTTAAAAAAGCAACCGGCGAAAAGCCAACTGCTTACCGCAACCGCACACGAAAAATTGCGTTGTATCAATAGAATTTTTTGTAAAAGGTATAATTTAAAAATGAAATTTAAAGAGATTTAATTAAATGCAACTGAACTATCAAAGAAAAGAATTAACAGGTAGACAGGGTACAAATACAAGGAGAAAATTGTATCCCCGTGGCTAGCAAATCAGAGTCAGTTTATTAAAAAATTGTCGTGAAGAATAACTAAGTTTTCAAACTGATAGCAGGTTTGGGAGCTTTTTGGGTAATGTACACTGTAACCGCTTGCAAAAACCAACTCGATCCATTATAATACGAAGTGTAAGGGGTTATAGCAAACGCTGTGATCAAAAACTATTTCTGTAATAGAAAAGAGGTTAGAGTTTGAAGATCCCTTATCGCGATAATAGCCTGATAAAATGGTGCATTAAATAGAAATTGAGCTAGCAGTTGACTAGCCAATTTAAAACCAAGCAATTTAGAGCTAGAAATCCATTTTATGAAGGCTATTTTTTTTGCTTTTTTGAATTTTCAGTTAAATTTAGAAGCTTATAACCGTGCGTTATAATCGTAAATAGCTTATTCTGAAATAAAAGGGGGGGATTTGATGCATATACCAATTAAACGTTCCAAAACCAATCGAGTTTTTGCTGGGGTTCTAGGCGGCATTGCTGAGAAGTATGATTGGGATCCAACTGTTCTGCGAGTTATTTGGGTAATTTTAACTTTGACACCATTTCCTGGTTTGATTGTTTACTTGCTGTTTTGGTTATTGATGGAAAATGATTAAATTTCTTGTTTAGTAAAAAAGCTTTTAAGTTGCTTCTGTAGCAGCTTAAGAGCTTTTTTAATGAATTTGATTACGATATTCAGTTGGCGAAATCCCCACTAAATTTTTAAAAACATAATTAAAATAGCTTTGATTACTAAAGTGTAAGGAATTAGCAATTTCACTAGGACTTAAAGCATTAGTTGCTAGCATATGTTTAGCAGCTTCAATTTTTTGTGAATTAATGTATGATTTGATGCTCATATTATATTCACGTTTGAATTTATGGCTGATCGTACTTGGCGAATATCCTAAATAATTCGAAATACTTTGCAGGGTAACTTTTCGATAAATGCAATTTTTAATATAGAGTGCACACTGCTCAACAATTGATAAACTAGTCATATTTTTTATTTTTTTAAAGCGATAAAACATTCAGTTGCCAGTTCCTGCATAGTTTGAATGAAAGGTTTGAGTGATGTGCGAAATTCAATGCGCCCCAGTAAATCATTTTGGACTTTTAGTACTAGATCAACAGCTAACTTGTTACTCTTCATTCCTTCATAAAACAAGATCGACATGAAATGAATCAATGAATCCTGCATTCCCCGTTCATAATCTTTTTCCTCAAAAGCGCTGCCAATATAGCCCGTATAAGTCGGCAAATGTAAAGCTCGCGTAAACTCTGCTTCATCTAAATGTGACATAGCGGAAAAAATTTTTTGCTCGTTACTGTAAAGCTTTTCTATTTTGGCTTTGCCAAGAAATTCCATTCTGGTAGGAGAATTGTTTGTTTGAAATTCATATTTCCATTTTGGAGCTGGCAGCTTATAGAGCAATTGGTATAAAAGTGAACAAGATTCGCTAATTTTGATGCCAAAATCAAGTAATCCGTGAAAATCAAGTGGAATATTAGTGGTATTTAAGTGTGGCACAACCAAAATTAGATATTCCGCGATTCTAAATTCGATTACGAAAAAAATTGTCATTTTTTGAAATTAAAAGAACATTTTCCTTTAGATCTAACTTGACGGACTTTTCAACGATTCGCTGTAAATTAAAAGATTTTTCTTTGACAGTGCTTTGGATTATTCTTTGTTGATAGATAAAAATGTCACTCGAAATTATTTGGGATAATAAAGTAATGTTCTGATTTAATTTTATCATCTGCTTTTCCTCTCAAAAAGTTGCAAGAAATCACAATGTCCAATATTAAGCAATATTTTATAATTACCGTGTATTTTATTATTAAGCAAGTATTATTGTAGAACATTTAAAACGTATACGCAAATAGTTATTTAGCAATATATAAGGATTTCAATAACTATTCAAAAGCCTTAGTTCACTAATAACACGACATATATTTTCCTGTATAATGTAAATGTTTTTATTCTTTTGGGGGAGAAAAATGAAAAAATTAAGACATGAATTTTTAGTTGGGTTAATCTGTTTATTTTCAAGTTTGTTTATTTTTAATAACAAAGCAATTAGTACTAGCAGTACTGATTTTTCCAGTGGGGGAACAGCAGCCAAAGATTTTCCAGGGGTTCAGAACAATCCATTAGATATTGCTTCCGCTTTTCATATTTTTGCTGAGAAAGCAGATCTAAATACGCACACTAATGGTAACTTAGCAGTTCAAAATTTAGTTGATCAAGTGAACTTTGGGATTAATGTTCACGAATGACTGGTTAAGCAAGATGTTAGTTACATTCAACAGGTAACTTCAATTGCTGCCAGTTCTTTTGTGGCTGACCAGTTGATCGAAACTCGATCAGTCGCGGAAATCTTCTTGGCTTTTCCATTGAAAGCCGGTGCCAACCATGTCCGCTTGACCTTTATTCTGCCGGGATTTGAGTTGGGCGTTGTTTTAACAATTGCTATTCTTTGCCGGTAGCTGGTTGAAAATAAAATGGTAATCAATAAGCGGCTGAGATCTGTTCAACCGCTTGTTATTTTTTTCCGGTCGTAGCGAATGAAGATCAATAGTAAAGCCAAAATCAAAATAAGCGAAACAATGGCTAAGCTTTGCTGGTAATCTCCACTGAGTAGTGAGTTACCGCAAAATGCATAAATCACTGCTGCGGGAAGATTGCCGATTAAAGCACAGGTGAAAATAATTGACAGCTTAGTCTTCAATTTGACAGCAGCAATATTGGTTAAAACTGTCGGAATGAACGGAACAGCGTAGCCAATTATTAAGCCAATTTTCTGGTGCTTCATTTGCAGCAGATCATTTAAAACGCGATTGTGTTTGATGGTGCGCTTTTTTTTGAAATCATCAGTCAGTTGAATAACTGATACTGATAAGACGACACCAACCACCAAGCCAATTAGATTTAAGCAAGAGCCCAGCCAAGGCCCAAAGTAAATTCCGGCGGTGACGGCGACAATGGAGCTAGGAAAGCCAGGGATCGCTGAGACGATTGCCAGAATAATAATAAAAGCAAACGAACTTAATGGACCGATTGTTCGAAATTGATTAATCAAAAACTTCCGATCGCTGGTTGAATCAAAAATTTGTGGTAAATTAAGATTGACGTTTTGCGAGAAAACAGCTAGAAAAATAATTAAGAGCAGCAATCCGCTAATTAATATTAAAGGACCCTTAAGACTTTTAAATTGCATAAATTTTTCCTCTTTTTAGTGGACAATTTTCATGTGTTTATTATACACTGTTTAAAGTTCTTGACTAATTTTGAACAATTTCCTTAAAGCTTGATTAAAAAGCAGTTGGTAAAGCTTGACAGTAAAACTTTTTTAAGATATAAGGGAAAAAAGGTCTTTTGATAAAAATAAATCTTTTAAGTTTTTATTGAGGAATAAAAAAGGAGTAATTCGAATGAACTTCAAAAGAATGATTTTTGCGTTATCGCTAGGTCTAATAATTGGCAGCGCGGTTTTAGTTAAGGGAAACCGCTCTTTTGCTGATAATAATACAAATGCGAATATCAATGTCAATATCAATAATAATAACAGCAGTTCTTCAGCAGCTAACTCGAGTAGCGATACGGCTGATTCAGCAAGTTCAAGTGACGACAATGTCGATTCATCAAGCTCAAGTGAAGTTACTTTAAGTCAACCGGTTTTGACCCTAGGAACCTCGTTAACTAGTTCTGAGAGAAGTGAAGTTGCCCAGACTTTGGAAAATGCTGCAAATGTTGATAGCAGCAATGTTCAAGCAATTACTATTGATGGGGCTGATTTAGTTCAGTATTTAAATCCTAGTGGCTCCAGTTTTACTGACAATTCTGGGGTCTGGTCGTCGGCTTTAATTCAAAAAACTAATAATGGCGGAATAAATGTGCAGATTGTCGACTACAATGGCGCCAATAATATTACGACTATTACCCAGAATCAGTATCGAAATGCTGCGTTAACTGCTGGAATCACGAATGCTAATATTTATGTCACCAGCCCACGTGCAATTGATGGTTCCGGAGCTTTGGCTGGAGTTTATGCCGCGTACAGTGCCGCGGGGAATTCACTGAGTCAAAAAAACATCAATAATGCCCAGAACGAACAGAATTTACTAAGCAGCATTACGCAAGCCAATAAGGATAAAGATGGCTATACTGATAGTCAATTAAATAATGCAGTTGCCGGTGCTAAGCAGGAAATTGCGAATACGAAGAATCCAGCAAGTTTAAGTCGGCAGGAAATTGCTGATATCGTTAATAAAGAACTTAAGAAAAATGGTTTGAACAACGTTGTTACGCAAAGCCAGGCCAATCAAATTATCAGTTTACTGCAAAAAATTGCGGCTTCTGGAGTAATGGATCATCAATCATTTAAAGACCAAGCCGGCAAACTATCTAAAAACATTCAAGCCAACGCTAAAAATATTTTTAATAAATTAAAAAATGACAAAGGCTTATGGACTAAAGTTAAACAATTCTTTAGCAATATCGTAACCGATTTGCAAAACCTGTTTTAAAGTTTCAATGGCAGTTGTGCAAATTAACTTTGGCTACTGCAAAGGAATTGTTTAAAATAAAATTAATAGCAAGTGAAGATTAAAACTCTTGAAATCAGTCAGTTGATACTGGTTTAAGAGTTTTTGTTTATGAAGGGGTAAATTTAAAAGTTGATTATCGCTTCACTGTAAGCGATTGCAATCGTTGCCAAGATAAGATATAATTTAAGATGTAAGGGATTATAGCAAACGCTGTGATCATAAAAAGCTATCTCTAAGGTAGCAGAAAAGAGGTTAGAGTTTGAGAATCCCTTATCCTAATAACAGTCCGGCAAGATGAAGCGGGAAAACAAGAACAGGGCTAACAGAAAACTTGAATTGCTTAGCCGTTCTAAATGAAGGTATTTGAAACTTGTAAAATTCATCTTGTGCGGGCTGTTTTTTACGACAGAATCAAGATTTAATGTGATTGAGAAGGGATCAAAAGAAAGCCGTGATAAAAGTGGACGAAACTTTGCAGGGGATTGCAGCTGCTAGAATAAAATCAAAAATTAGCTAGTGCGGTGCACTGGAAGCTCTTCTGTGCAAGATTATGATTAGAGTTACAAGGCGGTGGCAAATTAGTTATAACTGATATTGAACATTTAACAGAGTATAAAAGTTTTTTAGAACAGTTAGGGTAGAAAAGCTTTCAGTTTTCAAAACAGGAATTAATGGAACGGATGCTTTATTAGCTGCTGATGTTTTAATTGCTCAAAAGCCGCAGCTTCGAAAATGATGCTAAATACTTTGCTGGTTAGGATGATTATTGGATTAGCATAATTACTAAAAAGACTGAATTAATTTCCAGTCTTTTTTTATACCAAATATTTTTCAAAGCTGGCAATGTTGTCGTGGATGTTTTAGTATAATAGAAATAATGAAGAAAACAGCGATTAATTTTGCTGAAAGCAGGATTTAGTATGGTTCACGCTAGTCAGCTTTGTTTACTAATCTTCGAAGTATTTTCGAGCATGGTGTTTGATAGAAAAGGTTCGACAGGCGGTGTCCGACATTAATTCGAGCTAGTAGTCGCTTGAATTTTAAACTCTAGCAACAATTGAAATAAAAAAAAGAGGAGGAATAAAAAATTGACTTATCAAAGTATTTTTTTTGATTTAGATGGAACATTGACAGATCCCAAAGCTGGAATCACTAAATCGGTTGCCTATGCGCTGCAAGCTTTCGGAATTGAGGTGCAGGATTTAAATAGTTTGACTAAATTTATTGGCCCGGCACTCAAGGATTCACTAATGAAGTTTTATAATTTCAGCGAAGCAGATGCTGTCAAAGGAATTAAAAAATATCGAGAATACTACAGTCGTCAGGGAATGTATGATATTCGGCTGATTCCAGGAATTACCGAGCTATTAAAAAAATTAAGACGCCAGCATCAGCAAATTTTTGTTGCCACAGCCAAGCCAACACCCTTTGCCATTAAAATTTTGGATCATTTTAATTTAAGCCAATATTTTGATGACATTTTCGGCAGTAATTTAGATGGTACCCGTGCGCAAAAATCTGAAGTGATCACCTATGGACTGCAGCAGACTAAATTAATTCCAAATCAGCAGATAGCGATGGTTGGAGATCGATCATATGATATTCAAGGTGCAAAGAAAAACCATTTAACGGCAATTGGCGTCTTATACGGCTATGGAAGTCAGCGAGAACTGACATCTGCTGGAGCAGATCATTTGGTCAGCAATGTTCATCAATTAAGCCAGATTTTGACAGCTTAATTTTAGTTTAATTGAAAGTGCAAAAATATGTTATTTGAGCAAATCAAAAAAATAAACAAAATACCGTGATTATCATGGAAATTTTTAGTGGCTTGATCATGCTGGTTGGTTACTTTTTGTCCCAAGTTTTAGTGAAGGCAATCCACGTGAACTGTGAAAAATCCTGTTTGAGTGGCTGCTATTTGTTTTATTGTATATTGGATTTAAATGTTTATCTTCAATGACCAGCAGATCACGATTTTAGGCGAAAAACCGCAAAAAATGATCCATCAACCACAATTGCTTATTTTTTAAAGTGTGGGTTTCAAAACAGATCGATCTGTCGGGGGGATTTAGTGTTCAATCCGGTAAATGTGATTCCTAGGAGTTTTTGAAACTGCAAGGCATTCGGGGCAGCATCCCCGGCTGAATTGTTATTGAAGATCACACAAATCTCTTTGACTTGTTTTGTAAATGGCAGCAGCTTTTGTTTGAAGCCGGCTAGTTCTGCCGGACTATAGCGGTAAAGCGTCCGTTTTTTGCGCCAGTCTTTGCCTTTAGCCTGCCAGCCGAGTTGATTTCTGCCATGCAGGCGCCAAAACATCAATGATTTAGTGGTGACTGCCGGATAAAATGGAACTGACTCCAGCTGACCAGTTGGTTCATCAACGGCCGCTAGCGTATACTGCTGTTCTTGGCAGAATTTGACTAGTCCAGCAGCATTTTTTCCTTGATACCAGCTTTGATGCCGCAACTCCAGCGTCAGTGGAAAATCTTGCAGCATCAGTCTGAAAAAGCGCAGATAAGCAACATCGCGGCTGGTCGCTTGAAAGGTCGCCGGAAACTGACAGAGAATTGTTTTAAGCTGTCCGGCAGCTTTGATGGGCTGCAGCGCTTGGGCAAATAATTTGAAACGTTCTTTTAATTGTTGGCCAGTTAGCTGTTCTTGCCCCTGACCAGTTAATGCTTGGTTAGCTTTGATGACAAATTGAAAAGTCACTGGGACTTGTTTTTGCCAATTTAGGATTGTTGCAGCCTTTGGAATGCCATAAAAAAAGGTATCGACTTCAACCGTTGGAAAATAAGCAGCATATTCAGCCAAGGTTGTTGGTCGTGGCTGATTGATCAGCGTTTGATGTTCACTCCAAGTCGTTAAGCCAAGTGTGATCATAGTTTTTCGTCCTTTCTTTGTTGATTTTAACATAATTTAGTTTTCAGTTTGAATTCAAAATATGATAAAATCTAACTAATAATCTTAATTTGAGGTGAGTGGCTTGCAGGGGTGGATCACAATGCAGCATAGTATCATAACAGTTTTAGCACTCTAGTGGATGCATAAAAATCTGGGAAATTATTTTCCCTTCACTGGAGTGTTGATTTTGAAAATTAAATATCGAAGAAATATTAGTTGCGGCTATAGCTACAGTCTACTGGCCTTTTTTGGAATTACCAGTTTGTGGGTAATTTATTTGCAGCAGCAAGGTTTAAGCTTAGTTGAAATTGGCTGGTGTGAGAGTATTTTTCACTTGACAAGTTTCTTGTTTGAAGTTCCCAGTGGTTTATTAGCTGATCGCTTTTCTTATCGAGCCAATCTTTTTGTCAGTCGTTTAATGGCAATTCTGTCAGCGGTTTTACTGCTGATCAGTCATGACTTCTGGCTGGATGTGATTAGTTTTGTGATCAGTGCTCTTTCCTATAATCTTCAATCCGGGACACTGGAGGCTTTATTATACGATTCGTTGAAACTTGATCAGCAGAGTAACCGTTATCCGCAGGTCATTAGCTGGACAAATGTGATCATTGAATTCGCTGATGCTAGTGGAGTAATTTTAGCTGGTTTGTTTGTGCACTGGCATTTTGGCTTAGTGTATGTTATTGAGATTTTAGTCAGCTTGCTAGCTTTAATATCCGTTAGCTTGCTAAAGGAGCCTAGCAAAAGAGCGACTGAAGAGCAATCAGCTCAGCCTGCTGATCAAAGCCTCTGGCAATTGCTCCAGCTTTCATGGCGGACCTTGCGTGATGTGCCGCTTTTACGCAACTTAATGATTTTTCAAGCTTTATTTGATGGTTTTTGCACAACTTATTATTTTTATTTTCAGTCGTTGATGGATAACCAGCATTTTGCTGGCTGGTTGATTTCTACTTTGCTGGCTATCTCAGCAATGATTAATATTGCGGTCATGAAAGCTGCTCCTTGGTTGCAGCGAAAAGTTTCTAAGCGCCAGCTGGTTTTAGGGCTCAGTTTAGCTTTAACTGGCTTATTATTGCTGAACTGGCTGGGTCAATTGACCATCTACCTGTTAGTGTTTTTGTTAACAACTGGTCTGACTTCATTGAATGAACCAATTTTCAGCAGTTACTATAATGATTTGATTGATTCGACGCAGCGAGCAACTCTCTTGAGTGTGGCTAATCTGCTGTTCTCATTAATTATGATCATGTTGTTTCCGTTGACAGGCTGGCTGCTTGAAAAATTCAGTTTTGCAGCAACTTTTGGTCTTTATGGCGGTTGCTTGCTGCTGATCTTGCTAACAATCTTGAGGTCAGCGGTACCTGCAAAAGGATGAACAAACTAGGCAAATTTTTTTAAATTGACTACAATTTAATTTATAATTAACTTACTATTAATAAATTAAACAGAAAGTAGGTAATTAAAAAAATGGCTACACAAGCTAAACACTTCAATTATTTATTGATTGGCGGCGGCATGGCTGCAGATCAAGCAGCTGCCGGGATCCGGTCGATTGATCAAAACGGAACAATTGCGATCTTGTCGGCTGATGTTGATGAGCCCTATGCTCGTCCGGCTTTAAGCAAAAAGCTGTGGGTTGATGAAACTTTTCAGGAAAGCGACACGGATTTTAAGACCGCTGAAAAGCAAAATGTCGAGATCCATTTGCAAACAACAGTCACTAAAATTGACCCTGCTGCTCATCAAGTTGAAACTGCAGCAGGAACAACTTATGCATATGATAAGCTCTTGCTAGCGACTGGTGTTAAAGCTAATACTTTGCCGAATCTGCCGAACAGTGATTTGATTGTTGCCTTACGCTCAAAAGCTGATTATCGTAAAATCCGAGCTTTTAGTGGACAACAAAAACAGGTTCTGGTAGTTGGCAATGGTTATATTGGCAGTGAAATTGCGGCGGGTTTGATTCAATCTGATACTCAAGTTTCATACGTGATTGATACGCCACATTTGTTTGATAAAAAGTTTCCGGCTAATTTAAGCCAGCAACTTGAGGAAAAATATCAACAGGCTGGCGTTAAGTTTTATCCTAGCAAGCGGGCAACTGCCGTCAAGATTCCCGATCACCGGGTAATATTAACGCTTGATGATGGGACTGAATTAGCGGGGGATGGTTTAGTTTTAGGATTAGGCAGTCATAGTGACTATCGTTTAGCTCAAACTGCAAGTCTAAAACTTGATAAAAATGGTGTGATTGTCAATAAAAATTTGCAAACATCTGATCCTGATATTTATGCCGCGGGGGATTTGATTTCTTATCCAGATCCAATTCTCGGACAGACCAAATCTGAACATGTTATGCATGCTACTAAGTCTGGCTTTGCCGCTGGACAAAATATGGCCGGACAAACGACAGCTTATAATTATACGCCGTATTTTTACAGCTGGGTTTTTGATGTTTCTTGGGAAGCAATTGGGACGATCAGAACTGATTTGACCATGTATCAAGAAAAACTTGGTGTCAAAGGTAATTTAACATATTACTTTGATCAAAACGACACTTTACAGGGCATCTTAAAGTGGAACGCTAAAGTTAACTTGAATCATTTACGCAATTTACTTAGTCAACATCCACAATTGACAGAACTTAAAAAAGTTTTGCCATTAACACAAGTCGATTAACAAAAATCAAATACGGCTGACGGTTTTGGTGCAGACAGCTGGAAACTAATTACAAAACTTGTAAGTTTTCTAAACAATTGCTAATGATTAAGCTAAAATTGTGATTTTTTAAACCGAAGAAATTCATTTTTCTTCGGTTTTTTTAATCCTGATTTTTAAAATTTTCCCTTTTGGGCAATTAGAACTGCACATTGATGACAGACTAACGGTAGGTAACTTCACTATACTAGAAATACATTTTAAAATTTAAGGAGAAAATTGAATTGATGAAAAAATTTTTTAATTGGTATAGTAAAAAGATCACTGCTCATCCAAAGACTTTTTTAGTCAGTGGGCTGACAGCAGCTGTGTTGATAATTGCGCTTGGATTTTTGTTGGGTGGTAAATTATCAACAAAATCTTTAAGTATTGGTTCAACACCAGCTGATGAGGCTGCTAAAATTGTAAAAAAACATTTTGGCAATTCAACAAGTGGAGCACAAGCCCAAATTGTATTACGCTCAAAAACAGAGCTAACAAGTCAGCAAAATCAAGCTCAACTGATGCAAATTCAAAAGAAAGCAGCCAAAGTCGCTAATGTCAAAACAGTTTTATCACCAGCTGTCTTGCGGAATTATGCACAAAAAAATCGAGTAGCTTATTTTACGCTGATTTTTAAAAATAAAACAATTACTACCAAGCAAACAAATCAATTAAAACGTTTAGCGGATAAATTTCGCAATCAGCAATTAGAAGTCGAATTATCTGGTATTTCAAGTAAGATTGAAGTTAGCGAACTACCAGAAATAATCGGCGTTGCCATTGCGTTCATAATTTTAACAATAACTTTTGCCTCATTTGCTTTAGCTGGATTACCAATAATTTCGGCTATTTTAGGACTAGTGACTGGTTTAGGAGGGATTTTTTATGCAGCTAAGTTTTGGAATGTGGAAAGCTACGATCTAGCGTTAGCTGCGATGATTTCTTTAGCAGTTGGAATTGACTATGCACTTTTCTTAGTAGCTCGTTACCGTGAAGAGCTAACTAAGCAGTCTAAGAATGCTGCGATTAAGCAGACTTTGATAACCACGGCGCCAGCAGTTTTATTTGCCGCAACGACGATCATTGTAGCGCTTTTGAGCATGTCAGCTTTAAAAATTGGTTTTTTGGGCATTATGGGTGCTGTTTCAGCTCTTAGTGTAGCTCTCGTGGTGCTCCTAACTTTGATTATCGTACCTAGCTTGTTGCTGCTGCTGCCGATTAGTTTGGCACCAAAAAGGGCAACTACCAAGTTAAGACCGGCGAAATTCTTTGCTGGGATAGTTAGCAAAAGACCACTAATCGTAATAATAATGGTGCTTCTTATCTTATTTACTGCAGCTATTCCAGTCAAAGAATTAAATCTTGGTTTGCCAAATGATGGGTCAAAACAGCCGAATACAACAGAGAGAAAAGCTTATGATATTAAGCAAAAAGCCTATGGAGCTGGTAGTGATGCAGTCTTAGTGGCGGTAACCAAAAACAAAGATTCACAAACCGCAGAAAAATTAGCTGATCAGGTAAAAAAGCTTGATGGTGTTGATTCGATTGGCCAACCGACCCTCTCAACTGATCAAAAATATGTTATGTTAAGCATTATTCCTAAGTCAGCAGCTAATTCACCTAGAACTCAAAAAATTGTTCAGCAAGTTCGAAAAATTCAAACTGAGCAACTAAAAAAAGTAATGGTGACTGGAACAACAGCGATGAATATAGATATTTCAGCTAAATTAATGGCTGCCTTGCCAGTCTTTTTAACGATAATCGTGCTTTTTTCATTTGGCTTGTTATTGCTGGCTTTCCGTTCATTGCTGATTCCATTAGTCGCTGTCGGAGGTTTTATTGGTTCGTTATTAGCAACGCTGGGATTGATCGTCTACACGGTTCAACAGGGGCATTTTGCTGGCCTTTTGCATTTGCCAGGAAAAACAGCAATTTTAAACTTTTTGCCAGTTTTGGTTGTTGGGATTTTATTTGGTTTAGCAATGGATTATGAAGTCTTTTTGGTTAGTCGAATCCATGAGGAGTATTTTAAAACCAACAATAATCGACAGGCTGTTAATTGGGGATTGCAAGCAAATGGTGGGCCAATTTTAGCTGCGGCCTTGATCATGATTGCTGTTTTTGCTAGCTTTTCTTTTACCGATGAAATTATTATTCAAATGATGGGGCTGTCGTTAGCTTTTGGAGTCTTCTTTGATGCATTGCTGATCAGATTGTTGTTGGTTCCGGCCTGCATTCGAATATTTGGTAAAGCAAATTGGTATTTGCCAAAATGGCTTGATCAAATTTTGCCGCGATTAAACATTAAATGAGCTTAAAAGAAAGAACTATGTTATTTTTAACCTAGTTCTTTTTATTAAGGAGTTATGAAATTGCAGCTTATTAAAAAATTCAAAATCTCGTTGCCATTATTTATTTGGTTGTTTTTATTATTTTTAACGACTTTTTATTTGCATGGCTATCTTTATTCTCAAAAATTTTCATATCTTTGGTTAGTAACTTTCGCTGAAATATTATTAAGCAGTTTACTTTATTTTTATCGCCTGAGTATGCCAAATGCAAGCTTGTGGTTTTGGGGATTGATCAGTCTTTTTTATATTGCCGTTTGCCAGCTATATCAAATGGCAGCAATTATCTTAATGATTGGCTTTTTTCCAATTATTTTGACTGATTTTTTATTATCAAGGCTGTATAGTAGTACCTTAGCCGTTGCTTTATTAAGTATATTAGGAGGGTACACGTTCGTCTTTTTGAATCATTTTTATCATTTGATTAGTACCTTAATCAGCTTTGATGGTATTTTTCTACTGACTGGTATTTTAAGTTATTATACCCATTTAATTGCCAAGTTAATTAGTGAGCGCAAAAAAAACTTGATTTTGAATCAGCAGTTAGGTCAAGCTTATCACGGCTTGGAAAAAATGGTAATTAGTCGTGAACGTAACAATTTTGCGCAAACATTGCACGATACCGTGACTCAAGATTTGATTGCTATCGGGGTTAATTTAGAAGGGATCGAAAATCAATTACCAGAAATGTCATTGCCAGAAATTAGCACAAAATTAAATAAACTGCGTGCATTTACTGATCAGTCGCAAAAAAAATTGCGCCAGCAGATCAATAAATTGAAATCATTAGAAACTAAGATTAAAAGACAAGAAAAACAGATTTTCTTACCAATTATTGAAAGTTTTAAACAAAAATTTCACTTAAAAGTCATTTATTCAACGGCAAATTATAATTTACGCTTGAAAGCAGCCGTTGAGTTATCAAAAATTGTAACGGAGCTGCTGAATAATGTGGTCCGTCATGCACAAAGTGACGAAGTAATTATTATTAGTAAGGTTATTGAAAAACGGTACCAACTGACAATTACAGATTTTGGACGTGGGATGAGTCAAAAGGCTTGGAATTCTCAAGACCATGTTGGACATTTTGGGTTAACTGCAATCAAAAATAACGTTCGTGATATGGAAGGTACTTTTAAAATTAGCAGTGCTAAAGGTGAGGGGACAACTGTCGTGCTTTCACTTCCCAAGGGGGTGGCAATTAATGAACAAATATAGCATTATGTTGGTTGATGACCACCCATTGATTGTTGCGGGGATTGTCAATATTGCCCAGAAAACGTCAGATTTTGAAGTTATCGCAACCGCCAGCAACGGACAAACTGCCTTAAAGCAATTGATGAATCTAACTGATCAGTTAGATTTACTGATTTTTGATTATAGTATGCCGCAGATGGATGGTAATGAATTTTTGAACGAGTTAAATCGGCGGAATTATACTTTTCGAAAAATGTTGTTGACAACGGTTGAAGAGCCAGCAATTTTTGAGAAAATGTTACACTCAGGTCTGGATGGGATTGTGCTTAAAACAGCACCAGTTGCAGAGATTTTAAGTACAGCAAAATTTCTAATTGAAAATCCGCAAAGCACCGACGTTGGAACCGAAGTAAAAAATTTGACGAAAGCAAGGGAAAATCCTTTAGTAGAACTGGATAGTCAAATATTAACTTTGATTGCTGAAGGGAAGCATGTTAAGGAAATCGCTCAGCAAATGTCTTTTAGTGAAAGGACAATCAAGTACCATTTGACGGAGATTTATAACCAGCTCGGAGCGGTTAATCGGGCTCAAGCTGTGGCAATTGCAATTAGTAAACATTGGATCAAATTATAATTTGCAGCCGGCAGCCAGCAATTTTGTTAACGGCAAAGAGTAGTTGACATTTTAATTTTGAAGATTTAAGATAATTCTATTATTATTGCATTGAAGAAATGAGTAAGTTGATTCGCCTGGCCAGAGAGTTGCTATATGCTGAGAAGCAATCAGTTTGAATCAGCTGAAGATGGTTTTGGAGCAATGAATTGTTGAATTAATTTCAACAGTTCTGGGAGTGCCCATTATAGCATGAGGTATCTGAACGGGTACCTATTGAGGAAATTTGATGTGAGTCAAATTTCAAATTTTAGGTGGTAAAGCGGATTTTCGCCCTGATTTTGCACTTTTGCAGAATTGGGGCGCTTATTTTTTAGGGAGGAATTTTAATGACTGCACAAAATGAAGCAAAGATTGGACCATTTCGTTACGATATCGTTGGCAGTTTTTTACGGACGCCAGCTTTAAAAACAGCACTCGCTCAACAACGTGCTCAAAAAATTAGTCAGCAAGAATTTCTGGCACTTCGCCAAGCAGAAATTAAAAACTTGGTGACTAAAGAAGTTAAACACGGCTTGCAAGATGTGACGGACGGCGAATTCAGCCGCAGCTGGTGGCACTTAGATTTTCTCTGGGGTCTAAAGGGAGTCGCTCATTATGATTATCAGCAAAGCTACAAATTTAAAGGTGCCAAGACCCGAACCGACAATGCTAAACTTTGCGGTAAAGTTGCTTATAATCCGGACCATCCCTTCTTTGCAGCTTTTGAATATTTAAAGGCAATTACTCCAGCTGGGATCGTTCCTAAGCAGACGATTCCGTCACCAACAATGCTCTTTCGGGATAACCGCTCTGATAACTGGTCAAAATTTTATGATCAGCGTGAGGACTACTTACACGATTTGGCAACCGCCTATCACCAAACAATCCAGCATTTCTATGAATTGGGAGCACGCTATGTTCAAATTGATGATACAACCTGGGCTTTTTTGATTAGCAAATTGAATGAAACGCAAGATCGACCGGCTGAACATGCCAAGTATGAGACGTTAGCCAAAGAGGCAGTTTCGGTAATCAATGAATTGCTAATTGGCTTGCCAAGTGATCTAACGGTTACGACTCATATTTGTCGTGGCAATTTTCGCTCAACTTTCTTATTTGCGGGCGGCTATGGAGCAGTTGCAAAATATTTGGCACAGCTGAATTATGATGGTTTCTTTTTGGAATATGACAATGAACGTTCTGGTGATTTTGCACCTTTGAAGACAATTTTCAATCATCGCTTAGAAAAACGAATTGTCTTGGGGCTAATAACTTCTAAAGATGGGCAGTTGGAAGACAAAAATGAGGTCATTGCCCGAATTAAAGAAGCTAGCGAATATGTACCTTTAGAAAATCTGGCTGTTTCAACGCAGTGTGGTTTTGCTTCGACCGAAGAAGGTAATACTTTGACCGAGGATCAGCAATGGGCCAAAATTGAGCTTGTCAAAGAAATTGCTACAGAAGTTTGGAAATAACAAATTTAAGTCTTGCCTAGTAAAAACTGTGATTACGAAAGATTTTCGGCCACAGTTTTTATTTTTACAAATGTTTTTTTGGCACGCCTTAATTTATTTTTAAAGATAGCATATAATATTTAAAAGAAAGTAGGTGATTTTGATGAAAATTGATCCCGAAAAATTTGCTCTCGCCATTATTAACTCTTCCTCAGCCGATCTTTCACTTGATGCTAAGCTGTATTTGTATCAGTACGCTTATGAAAAAGCTGCCAAGTTGGAATTGAATGCTGCTGATCGTCAGACTTTAGCTAAATAATTCATTTTTAAGACATTTCTTGCTGTAAGTTATTAAGGGCTTTAATGATTTACACCATGAAATGTTTTTTGGTTTTAAGAAATTTTTGTGAACAGCAGATGAACATTTATGATTTTCACTTTAGATAATTAATTTTTATGTTATGATTAAGCCATTGTTAAAAATTATAAAGCGAGGTCATATTTTGAAAGCAAAAAAACAAAAGCAAGTTCAGCAATATTTAACCACTCTTTGGCAAAAATATCGTCAAAATGGAATTATCCCGGGAGTCGTCTTAACCATTGCGACCGTCATCACGGCGCTGCTCAGTTGGTTGATCGTTGAACTGTTTAAAGTTGGCATCACATCATTATCGTATCTGACGATGGTTTTGATGTATGGCTCATCGTCAGCTATGATTTTAATTGGTTTGCTTGAAATTATTGCGTCAATCTTATTGAGTTTTGGATTAACGATTTTGATTTATTACGTAAATATTTCGCTACAATATCAAATGCAGACAACTTTGATTCAGCCGGATAAAAAGATTAGCTGGCAAAGTATTTGGCAAGAGTTTCGGCGCTTGAACAAAAATCAACAGTTACGGCTATATTTGTATACAAACTTGTTTATCATGTTATGGCAACTGCCAATCTTAGTTTTAAATTATTTCTTTGGTAGCCATCAAATTGTGGCAGATATTTTAGCAGTTGCAGCCATTGTTATTTTAATTTGGAAACAGCTTGAATATTCACAGGCAATTTTTCTTTATCGCGAACAGCAGCCCAAATTTTTAGGCCAATCACAACGATTAGCCTTGACAGCAAGTCGCCGCTTTTTAGAGGGTTCACGTAAGAATCTACTGAAAGTAGTGATCTTGTTGGCAATTCCAGTGGCGATTTGGTCAGGCATTTGGGGAGTGATTTGGTATTATGGCTTTTATTTCTGGGAACCAGTCATGATTTATGGTGCTCCAATCATTGAAGTATTGGGAATTTGTTTTTACTTACCAATTGTGATGCTGATCTTAGCAGATTTTTATGAGCAGTACCGGACTCCAGAAACGGTGGCGGCTGCTTTTCATACATTATTCAAGCCGGTTGCCAAATTAACTGGTGCCGACCATCCAGTTCGATCGGCTAAATAAACTGAAAATGATTCAAATATAAGCTTAACACCTGAGTAATTTAAGTTGCTTGGGTGTTTTTTTTATAAATTTTTTTGACGACCTAATTGTTATTTTACGCAATTAGATTTTTAAAAACCTTTGATTTCCAGATGTAAATCTGATTTTTAGCAAAAAATTTACATTTATGTTAAAATGTTTATAGGAGTTTTATTATACTAGCAGTAAGAAAATCTTTAAGGAGGCATAAGGATGGGTCAAGTAAGTCCAATTTTGGAGTTTAAAAACGTTTCAAAAATTTATCATGGTAAGCAAGCTGCAATTCAAAATATTAATTTGACGATTGATCAGGGAGATTTTGTTTGTTTGATTGGAACATCAGGATCGGGGAAAACGACTACGATGCGAATGATCAACCGAATGCTGGAACCAACATCCGGTGAAATTTTTTTTAAAGGCCAAAATTTAAAAAAATATGATCCAGTTAAATTGCGCCGCAAAATTGGCTATGTAATTCAAAATATTGGTTTGATTCCTCATATGACCATTTATGAGAATATTACTTTGGTACCAAGGCTTTTGAAATGGCCAGCGGAAAAAAAACGCCAGCAGGCACATGAATTGATCAAACTAGTTGAATTGCCAGTCGAGTTTTTGGAGCGTTATCCGGGAGAGTTATCTGGTGGACAGCAACAGCGAATTGGCGTTATTCGCGCTTTAGCAGCTGAGCAAGATCTGATTTTAATGGACGAACCGTTTGGAGCACTTGATCCAATTACTCGAGAGAGTTTACAAGATCTAGTCAAACAGCTGCAAGAAAAATTAGGCAAAACAGTTATCTTCGTAACGCATGATATGGATGAAGCTTTAAAACTGGCAACCAAGATTGTGGTGATGGATCAGGGAAAAATAATGCAAGCTGCTTCACCGACTGAACTGCTCCGGCACCCAGCTAATCAATTTGTGAAAAAAATCATCGGGGAAGAACGTTTGCTGCAAGCTAAAGCTGATATTACTACCGCTCGCCAGATCATGTTGCCGGATCCAGTGGCGATCACCCTTGATCAATCATTAAAACAGGCTGTGGAGTTGATGCGAAAGCGCCGGGTCGATACTTTATTGGTTATTGACAACCGGAGACATTTACGGGGTTATCTTGATTTAGCTGATCTTGATAGCAAATATAATCGAGCTAAAAGCTTGGCCGATTTAATATCAACAGATCTCTTTACCGTTTACACTGATACTTTGATCCGCAATAGCGTTGATCGGATTTTAAAAGAAGATGTTAAATATGTCCCGGTCGTTGATCATCAAGGAAAGCTGCAAGGAATTGTTACGCGTTCATCGCTCATTGATTTAGTTTATGACATTATTTGGGGCAATAAGGAGGAGCAGGTTTCAGACAATAAAGGCGGTGAACAGTAATGATAGCGTTTTTACAACAATATGGCAGTCAATTATTGCTAAAAACTTGGGAACAGTTATATATTTCAGCAATTTCTTTGGCTTTGGGGATGTTGGTGGCAGTGCCGTTAGGAATCATTTTGACACGTTTTTTGAAAACTGCCAAAGTGGTCATCGGTTTGGCTAGCATGTTGCAGACAATCCCTTCACTCGCTTTGTTAGCTTTGATGATTCCAATCTTGGGAATTGGAAAATTACCGGCCATCGTTGCCTTATTTATTTACTCGTTGCTGCCAATTTTGCGCAATACGTATTTAGGAATGTAGAGTGTTGATCCACAGTTAAAGGATAGTGTCAAAGGAATGGGCATGACAAGTTTACAGTCAATCATTCAAGTGGAAATTCCGATTGCCATGCCGGTAATTATGGCTGGCATTCGCTTATCTGCCGTTTATGTGATCTCTTGGGCGACTTTAGCTTCATTTATTGGTGGTGGTGGA
This sequence comes from Liquorilactobacillus vini DSM 20605, assembly GCF_000255495.1. Classification (GTDB taxonomy): domain Bacteria; phylum Bacillota; class Bacilli; order Lactobacillales; family Lactobacillaceae; genus Liquorilactobacillus; species Liquorilactobacillus vini. Next base: position 21,538 of record NZ_AHYZ01000142.1, on the reverse strand, counting down.
TTAGGTGACTTTATCTTTAATGGCCTAAACCTTTTTCAGCCGGATCTCATTATTGGCGGCACGATCCCAGTTACAATCATGGCAGTTATTGTTGATTATTTGCTGGGATTATTAGAAAAGCACCTGACTCCAAAGAAAAAAAACTCTGAGGAGGTGCCAAAATGAAAATAAAAATCAAACAGTTTTGCGGCTGGCTATTAATCTTTAGCAGTTTATTAATTCTCAGCAGCTGCAGTCTACCAGGGGTTAGCGGATCAACTAATCAAGGAACCATCCGCATTGCTTCACAAAGTTCAACTGAGTCGCAGATTGTGGCGAATATTATTGCGGAATTGATTCACCATGAACTCGGCTATCAAACAACGCTTATCAGTAATTTAGGTTCCTCAACGGTTGCTCACCAAGCACTTTTGCGCGGGGATGCAGATATTTCAGCTACCCGGTATACTGGAACTGATTTGACTGGTACGCTGCAAATGGATAATGTCAAGGATCCCCAAAAAGCAACGCGGATTGTAACCCATGAATTTCAAAAAAGATATCATCAAACTTGGTTTCCCTCGTATGGTTTTGCGGATACCTATGCTTTTATGACGACTCAGAAATTTGCTCGCCAAAATCAACTGAAAAATGTTTCAGATTTAAAAAAAGTTGCTGATCAATTGAATGCTGGGGTCGATTCTTCCTGGATGAACCGTCAAGGCGATGGTTATCGTGATTTTGAAAAATACTATGGTTTCGCCTTTAAACACGTTTCGCCGATGCAGATTGGATTAGTTTATGATGCGGTTGAAGCGGGAAAAATGCAAGTCGTTTTAGGCTACTCGACAGATGGACGCATCAAAAGCTACAATCTGAAGCTTTTAAAAGATGATCGACATTTCTTTCCTCCGTATAATTGTTCAATGGTGGTCAATGATTCATTGTTGAAAAAATATCCGAAACTTGGTCCGCTGCTGCATCGTTTAGACGGCAAAATTAATTTGCAAACGATGCAAGCTTTGAACTATCAAGCTGATAATGATTTGTTGGAGCCGGCAGTCGTTGCACATAATTTTTTGGTAAAGCATCATTATTTTCGAGGAGGAGATCAATAATGGCTAAAATGAATTTATGGGACCAGTTTTGGTATTATCTAAGTCATAATGGCAGCTATGTTTTAGCTCAGTTTTTGCGGCATTTTCTAATTTCAGTTTATGGGGTTTTATTTGCAGCAGTGATTGGAATCCCAATTGGAATTTTAATAGCCCGTCATCGCCGTTTGAGCGGAGTAGTGATCAGTTTTGCCAATGTAATTCAAACGATTCCTTCTTTGGCGTTATTATCGATGATCATGTTGGTCTTGGGTTTAGGCGTTAATACAGTAATTACGACGGTCTTTTTGTATTCGCTTTTGCCAATCATTAAAAATACTTATGCTGGAATGCAGGGAATTGATCCAACAATTTTAGATACTGGCAAAGGAATGGGGATGACACGCTTTCAGATCCTTTATCTGATCGAACTGCCTTTGTCGTTGTCGGTAATTATGGGCGGCATTCGGAATGCTTTGGTGATTGCGATCGGTATTACAGCGATTGGTTCATTTGTGGGAGCTGGTGGTTTAGGTGATATTATTATTCGTGGGACAAATGCTACGAATGGCGGGGCGATTATTTTAGCTGGCGCATTGCCAACAGCCTTGATGGCAATCATTTCTGATTTTATGTTAGGTTTGCTGCAAAAGATTATTACTCCAAAGCAAGGACTTAATTAAATAAATTGTTTTATTTAATCTTTGCTTTACCTAAAGCTATTTATTATCACTGACAACAAAATATGTTAAGATTAAAGTATCTTAATAACTTTAGGAGGAATTTGAATGAATGAATTTCGTGAAGAGCAACAATCTTTAGATGATAATGGGGATGATCCTTCAGCCCCCAGTCAGGCGTTGTGGCAACTTGGTGATCAGCAGCTGGCCCAAAAATTCAAAACAGATTTGCAAACTGGCTTACAAACCACTGTTAGCGACCAGCGGCTTGTAAAAGATGGTTTGAATCAGCTGCAACCGGTCAAAAAAAGTTGGCTGCGGCGGCTGTTGAAGCAGTTTAATAATACAATCAGCTATGTTTTACTGGTAACGGCGTTGATTTCTTTACTTTTGCAGCATTATCCAGATGCAATTGTAATTGGAATTGTGATCGTTGCCAATGCTTTGATTGGTTATTTTCAAGAAGCTTCAGCTGCTGATGCTTTATCCAAGTTGCGTTCATTATTAGTTGCTCAGACTTATGTGATTCGTAATGGTCATAAAACCTTAGTCCCGGCCAAGAATTTGGTGCGCGGGGATTTGGTGATTCTTGAAGCGGGTGACCAAGTGCCAGCTGATTTACGCTTGTTGTCAGCTGACAATTTGACGCTTCAGGAATCAATTCTAACCGGCGAAACCCGGAGTGTGACCAAAACTGAGGGACCACTGTCAGTTGCTAAGTTACCTTTGGCTGAACGGACTAATTTAGCCTTTGCCGGAACTTCAGTTATTAATGGTTCAGGAGTTGGTTTAGTTACGGCAACTGGTCAGGATACCCAATTAGGGCAAATCCAACAGGCAGTTACGACCGCTAAGCCTAAGTTAACGCCATTAATGCAAAACCTTAATCGACTTGGCTGGCAATTGTCATTAGCAATTGTCCTAGTAGCAGTGATCATGTTTATAATTGGAGCTTGGATGAAAATCTATAGCCTGCCGGTTTTATTGATTGCCGTCGTTACAATGGTCGTTGGTTCAATGCCTGAAGGAATGCCAGCTAGTGTTTCAGTTGTTTTAGCCATGGGAACTAGACAGCTCGCCCAAAAACATGCGATCGTTAAAAGTCTGCCGGCGGTTGAAACTTTAGGAGCAGTTGATATTGTTAATTCCGATAAGACCGGTACACTAACTAAAAATGAAATGCTAGTGACGGATATTATGACAGCCACTGACCAGCTGCAGGTTGAAAATAGCAGCTATGGACAACGGGCAATTTTAACTGATCAACAAAATCAGCAAGTTGATTGGGAAACTTTACCAGCAATTAAACGACTCCTGCAAATCGCCGGTCAGACAACTGATGCTGTTTTCAATCTCAAAGCTGGTCGTTGGCAGTTAGTCGGTGAACCAACAGATGGTGCGTTAACTGCTCTTTATCAAAGTGTTGTGCAAAAAATGCCGATCGTTAATGAAATTGATTCGCTGCCATTTGATTCTGCCTTGCGCTTTTCAGCTCGCTTGGCCACAATTGATCAGCAACGAATCTTATTTGTTAAGGGAGCTCCAGAAACCATTTTTCAACTGATTAGTCGCTATCAGCCTGATTTTGTCAGTCAATCATGGCAGCAAAAAATGCAGCAGCTGACCAAACAGGGTAAACGGGTAGTCGCTTTAGCTTATCAAAAAGTTGCTGTTAGTGAAGCTGCGATCGATCAGCTTAAAATCGGGGCTGGCCTGCATTTGGTCGGGTTAGTTGGAATTATTGATCCGCCGCGGACAGAAGCGACAGATTCGGTCAAAAAGTTGTTGTATGCTGGGGTGAAAGTTAAAATGATCACTGGTGATGATCCTGATACAGCAGCAACAATTGCTCATAAATTAGGCTTGGCTGAAGCAATTGAAGTAATCACTGGCCCGGAAATGGATGAGCTTTCAGATACCCAGTTGGCTAAAGAAGTTGATCGTTATACAGTTTTTGCTCGGACGACGCCTAAAGACAAGCTACGCATCGTTAAGGCTCAGCAAACACGCGGCCATATTGTAGCAATGACAGGCGATGGCGTCAACGATGCACCCGCATTAAAGCAGGCTGATATCGGTGTTGCAATGGGAATTAAAGGTACCGATGTTGCCAAGGGAGCAGCGGATATAGTTTTGGCAGATGATAATTTTGCGACAATTCAGACAGCTGTGCGTGAAGGACGGCATGTTTTCGATAATATTCGCAAATCAATCCGCTTTTTGCTGCCAACTAGTTTTGCTGAAGGTTTGATCGTTGTTCTAAGTATCTTGCTTGATCAGCAATTGCCGCTTTATCCGACGCAGTTGTTATGGATTAATATGGTTTCTGCTTTGACGATTCAGTTTGCTTTCATTTTTGAACCAATTGAAAAAAGGATCATGGCTCGTGGCCCGCGGCAAATTGGCAGGGGAATCTTGACTAAAGCTGATAGCTTTGAAATTGCTTATGTCGCCTTGCTAATTGCTGGTTTGGGAATTGGTGCCTTTGATTGGTTGGTTGGCCATGGCCTGCCCGCAGCGATTGGCAGTACGATGACTTTGAATATTATCATTTTTGGTAAGATTTTCTACTTGTTTAATTTACGAACTCATGAATTCGCTTTTTCAAAAACTTTCTTTCAAAATAAAATGGCGTTTTGGATCATTGGTGTTTTGCTGGCCTTGCAGCTGTTAATTATTTATGCGCCATTTATGCAGGATATTTTCCATACGACTTCAATTGGCCTGTTTTGGGGTTGGATCTTACCTGCGTTATTGGGAATGGTCGTTTTAATGGTGACGGAAATTGTTAAATTATTCAAGAAAATTTTAAATAAAAAGATTTTAAAAATTAATTAGACAATGAGATGATAAGGTGATTATTTACTTAATTCGTCATGGTGAACCAGATTATGCTGCTGTTAAAGCAGCTGGCTATTTAGGCTTTGGTCGTGAATTAGCGGGTTTAAGCAAACGCGGCAGATGGCAAGCTCAACAGGCGGCCCAAGATCCAATTTTTGATCAAATTGAGCTGCTGCTTTCATCACCATATCCGCGTGCTTTGCAGACGGCTTTGGAACTTTCACGCCACCAAGCTTTTCCGGTAAAAGTTGAACTGGGTTTACATGAATGGTTGCCGGCTAAACATGGATTAGTAACGGATGATCAAGCTGCGGCGGCTTATCAGGCATATCGGCAGCAACCTGAATTTTGCCAAGCACCATGGGATTATGAAACCGTCGGGGAATTAAAAAAACGGGCTGTTAATGTTTTTCAAAAATATGCGACCGATTATACGACCATTGCTTGCGTTACACATGGTGAATTGATTCACCAATTTACGGGCAATGACCAAACTGATTTTTGCCAAATCCAAAAAATCAGTTTTTAATGCTGATTAACCGATCCATCCCGTGATTTTAGCCAGTAGTGGTTGGCTTAAGAAAGTTAATTTAAACCTTGACAATTTTTTAAAATCCCATATAATACAAGTTATAAACTTTTGATCGAAATAAAACATTTTGAAGAGTAGAGTACAAAATGAATTTTCTAAGAGAGCTTCAGGTTGGTGTGATGGAGTGAAATGAAATTTTGGAAGATGGACTCGGAATGGTGACGGTGATTGTTTAGCCGTTGACGTGGTTGCGAACGTTATAACCGCAAGATTATACTTGAAAAAGTGTAGTCTACTGAGGCAGTTAGAATAGCTGCAAACCAAGGTGGTACCACGATAAAGTTCGTCCTTAATTTTTAAGGACGAACTTTTTTTTCGGTCAAAAATTCAAAAATGGGGGAACTAATGATGATGAGACGAATGTGTTGCTTGTAACTAGCAGATTAATTATTTAGTTAAGGGCAAAAAATTAGGAGTGAAAAAAATGAAAAAAAAGAAAAGTTTATTTATTTGGTTAATCGTTGCAGTTGTAGTAATCGTGGCAGCTTACTTCAGTTTTGGCGGCAATCAGAAAAAAGCTGCTTCAAAGACAGTGACGATTGGGATTATGTCCGGGGTTAAACAAGAAGATGCAATTTGGAAGACAGTCGCTCAAACAGCGAAGAAAAAATATAACATTAAACTGAAATTTAAAAAGTTTACTGATTACTCTCAACCTAACAAAGCCTTAGCTGAAGGAGACGTTGATTTAAATGCCTTCCAACATCAAGCCTTTTTAGATGCTTGGAATAAGGCTAACAAAACCAATATTGTTTCAATTGGTAAAACTTTTATTACACCGATCAGATTATATTCGAAGCAGTATAAACAAGTCAAAGATATTCCTGATGGAGCAACCATTGCTGTTCCAAATGATGCAACCAATGAATCACGGGCGCTCTTCTTACTAAAGAATGCAGACTTGATCAGCTTGAAAACTAATACTGCTTTAGCTACGGTAAAATCAATTGCCAAAAATCCTAAAAATTTGAAGATCAAAGAACTTGATGCCAGTCAGACCGCTCGTTCGTTGTCAGATGTTGATGCAGCGGTTATCAATACCAACTATGCACAAGCTGCTGGCTTGAATTACAAATCAGCGATTTATGTTGAACCAGTTAATAAAGATTCTGAGCAATGGATCAATCTGATTGCCGCAAACAAGAAGGATAAAAACAAAAAAGAGTACCAAGAGGTCGTTAAAGCTTACCAAACAGCTAAAACCAAACAGATGATGAAAAAAGAATATGGAACAGCTGAAATTCCCGCTTGGAATATCAAGTTAAAATAATAGCAACATGCGTGAAGGAAGATGTGAGGTGTCATTATGGCCGAGGAAATTATTAAATTAGATGATGTTAGTGTGACGTTTCAGCAAAAGGATAAACAGGTTGCAGCTGTTAAACAAGTGACGCTGCATGTTGAACAGGGAGACATATATGGAATCGTTGGTTATTCTGGAGCTGGCAAGTCAACGCTAGTACGGGTTATCAACCTGTTGCAAATCCCAACTGCTGGTCGTGTGGAAGTTAATGGCAAACTTTTATACCAAGCTGATGGTCAGCAAAAAAAACTTATTGCTGCTAAAAGTTTAAGAAGTGAACGGCGTAAAATTGGAATGATTTTCCAGCATTTTAATCTGCTCAATGAACAAACAATCATCGATAATGTTGCCTTTGCCTTAAAGCATAGCGGCCTGAAGGAAAAACAAATTGAAGAAAAGTCGCATAAATTACTGAAGCTAGTTGGCCTCGATAGTCGGGCAACTTCTTATCCCTCACAGCTTTCTGGCGGTCAACAGCAAAGAGTGGCAATTGCTAGAGCTTTAGCCAATGATCCGGAAATCTTGATTTCTGATGAAGGAACTTCTGCTTTAGATCCTAAGAATACGATTCAAATCTTGGATCTGTTAAAAGACTTGAATCAGAAGTTGGGTTTGACAGTGGTTCTGATCACTCATGAAATGGATGCTGTCAAACGAATTGCTAACAAAGTAGCCGTGATGGATGGCGGTCGGATTATCGAACGGGGGAATTTGCTGGATATTTTCACTCACGCTAAGCAGCAGTTGACTCGTGAATTTATTGGCGGTGGTTCTCTAAAGGCTATTTCAATTTTGAAAAAATACCAATTGGGCAAACTAAGTGCTGACGAAAGAATCATTCAGTTGACCTATGTGGGCAATTCGGTCAGTGAGCCGATTTTGGTCAAACTGTATCGTGACTTTAATGTTGAGGCCAATATTATTTACAGTAATATTGAAGTTTTACGTGGTACGCCAGTCGGCACCTTGTTTGTGATCATTAAAGGTACATCAGCAGGTCGTATTCAAGCTTTAGATTATTTGCAAAAGCAAGAGGTCATCATTACGGAAATTGCTGAGGACGAATTGCAGGAAGGAGAAACTGATAATGGCTGATTTATTTGCAAAATATTTTCCAAATGTTGTTTATCAAGGGTGGACTGGCGATGGTGGTTGGCTACCGGCAATTGGCGAAACACTTTATATGACATTTTGGTCAGCCATCTTTGGCGGAGTTCTTGGTTTGATTTTTGGAATTGGACTAGTTTTGACTGATGAAGATGGGATTGCTCCTAATCACACCCTATTCAGCATTTTCGATAAAGTCGTTTCGCTTTTTAGAGCAATTCCATTTATCATTCTGTTAGCGTTTATTGCGCCGTTCACTAAATTACTGGTTGGAACGCAAATTGGAACCACGGCAGCTTTGGTACCTTTATCATTGGGGGTATTTCCTTTTTATGCACGGCAGGTTCAAGTAGCTTTAAAAAGCGTTGATCATGGAATTATTGAAGCAGCTCAATCCGTTGGAGCAACTTTTTTTGATTTGGTTTTTGATGTTTATCTGCGTGAATCACGCTCCGAGTTGATCCGGGTGACAACCGTTACCTTGATCAGTTTAATTGGCTTAACTGCGATGGCTGGGGCAATTGGTGCGGGCGGCCTAGGAAATATGGCAATTGCTTATGGCTATAATCGTTTTGCTAATGATACGACTTTTATGGCTACTTTATTAGTCTTAGTTTTGGTAATGATTGTTCAGTTGGTTGGTGATGTTTTAGCCAAGGCCTTTAATCATAAAACAGCTGGTTAATCAATTAAAAGGGATGAGTAGATGCGGCAACAGGAAAAAATCAAAGTATTAGAAGATTTGATCGCGATCGAATCGGTGAATGATCATGAACTTGAAGTTGCAGAATATTTAGCAACTTTTTTGGGAAGGTTTGGCATCAAAACTAAAATTGATCGTTTTGACGGTCAACGTGCTAATTTGATTGCGGAAATCGGCAAAAAAAAGACAGATCAAATTTTTTGCCTAACGGGTCATCAAGATACGGTTGCAGTCGGGACTCAGGATAAATGGAAAACTGATCCTTTCAAAGCAACAATTATTGGTGAGCGGATTTATGGTCGTGGTTCAGCAGATATGAAAAGTGGGCTGGCAGCTGAAGCAATTGTATTGGCTGAATTGGCAGCGTCTGGTTGGAATCCACCGGGAACCTTGCGCTTGTTGGCAACAGCTGGTGAAGAATATGGGACCCCTGGGGCTTACCGTTTGGCCAAACAGGGCTTGGTCGATGATGTTAATGCACTGGTTGTCGGTGAGCCAACCAGTGGCCAAATTGTTTATGCACATGCAGGGACAATCAATTATCAAATTCAAAGTTTTGGCAAATCAGTTCACAGCTCACGACCGGAAGCAGGCATTAATGCAATTAGCGGTTTGAATGCTTATTTGACAGCTGAGGAACACTTATTTGATCAGGCGCCACGTGATCCAGACTTGGGTGCATTCAAACACAGCATTACCAGAACTTCTGGTGGCAACCAGATTAATATTATTCCTGATCAAGCTGTCTTGTTCGGAAATTTGCGACCAACGCCAGCTTTTCCTAATCAGAAAGTTATCCAGATGATCAAAAATCAAGTTTCAGCCATCAATGAGCTAAGCCGCTTTCAATTGCAGTTTAAATTGTTGCATAATTTTTATCCAGTTAAGACAGCTGCCGATGATTTGTTTGTTCAAACAGCAGCAGCGATCTCAGCTAAACATTTTGCTAATCAAGTAATCGGATTGACAACAATCAACGGAGCTACTGATGCCAGTGTTTTTGTTGAACGTAATCCTCAAATCAAAGCCATTATTTTAGGACCGGACGCTTGGGAAAATGCTCATCAGAACAATGAGTTTACAACGTTGCCAAGCTTTTTGGCAACGATTAAGACCTATCGTGACTTAGTTAAAGCTTACTTTGCAGTTTAAATAATTTGGCAGCTAGCGGCAGCTTTGAGCTTGAATTCTTTTATCGTTAACCCCGCTCAACTTAGTGGTATGATAAATCTATATTAAAAGTTTATAAACCAAGAAGTGTTGAAGTTTAGAGGAGGAAACAAAATGACGTTGGCTGATAGTTATCGTTATGATAAATTTGATACTTGTAACTTGAAGAAGGCTTTGACCGCAGCAACTGCAAAGATCGAAAAGAATCAGATCAAAGCCCAAATTGCTGAAAATATCGATAAATTGACTGAATTACAGGGAATGTTGTCAGCTCAGAACCGATATGGTGTTCTTATCGTTTTTCAGGCGATGGATGCGGCTGGTAAGGACAGTATGATTCGGCATGTCATGAGTGGGATTAATCCAGCAGGTTGTCAGGTAACAAGTTTTAAACAGCCAACAAACCTGGAGTTGGATCACGATTATTTATGGCGGATCCATCAACATGTTCCAGCCAGAGGAATGATTGGGATTTTTAACCGATCATATTATGAAGATGTTCTGATTAGTCGCGTTCATCCAGAAATAGTTTTAAATGCTCATTTGGGTTCAATTGATAAACCAGCTCAAGTTGACCAGCATTTTTTTAAGCAGCGTTATGAGGATATTCGCTACTTTGAAAAATATTTATCCCGCAATGGTTTTTTGATTTTGAAGTTTTTCTTGCATATTTCTAAGGAAGAGCAGCGCAAGCGGTTCTTACGGCGAATTGAGTTGCCTAGTCATAATTGGAAGTTCTCAGAAGCTGATATTAAAGAACGCAAGTATTGGAAAAATTATCAAAAAGCTTATCAGGATGCAATCAATCAAACTGCTACTGAAAATAATCCTTGGTATGTGATCCCATCAGATGATAAATGGTATTCAAGAATGTGTGTCTCAAATATAATTGTTGAGCGAATGAAGGAATTACCATTAAGTTATCCAAAATTGTTGCCAGAACAGCAAGAAAAGCTCCGAGAAGCTTTGAATATTTTAAATAGTGAAAATTAGTTCAAACGGTAAGATGAGTAAATTGGCAAATTGATTTCTAGAGAGTTACTGAGTCGCTGAAAGGCAATAATCATAAGCAGTTGAAGATGGTCTTACTGAGTAATTCGATTACTGAGTTGCAGTAAAACAATTAAGTAGTCGCGGGTACTTCCGATAACAAGTCAGGGTATGGTCAAAGTACCTACTGAGGAATAGTTTGTAAAGACTATTCAAATTAAGGTGGTAACACGAAAACATTTTCGTCCTTAGCTAGTTTTTAGTGATGGGCGAAAATGCTTTTTTGATAGGTTTAAGTAAAGGAGGTTAATTATGACAGGCTTTAATACCCAGGTAGTTCATGGTCAAGCAATTAATGATAATCAGACCGGTGCGATAAATGTTCCCATTTATAATTCTTCAACTTATCAGTATCGTTCATTACAGGCATCGGTGCGATGGGATTATGCTCGTTCAGGAAATCCGACCCGTGAATTTTTAGAAAAACAAATCGCGCAGTTAGAGCAAGGGGCTTGTGGATTTGCCTTTTCATCTGGAATGGCCGCAATTCACGCTGTTTTAGCAATTTTTAAGCCAGGTGATCATCTGATTGTTGGTGATCAGATTTATGGTGGAACTTATCGTTTATTGGATCAATATTTTAAAGAACGAGAAATTTCTTTTACCTCGGTTGATCCTCGCGACTTAACGGCGATCAAAGCGGCCATTCAGCCTAATACTAAGGCAATTTACTTTGAGCCAATCTCTAATCCACTCTTACGGGTAACAAGTGTTAAGCAAGTTTCACAGCTAGCTCGTCAAGCTGGTCTGCTCACGATTGTTGACAATACTTTTTTGACTCCATATTTGCAAAAACCGCTAATGCTTGGAGCAGACATTGTGGTGCATTCAGCAACTAAGTATTTAAGCGGCCATTCAGATGTAATTGCTGGTTTGGTAGTTACCAAAACCGCCGAATTAGGCAAAAAAATTTATTTTATTCAAAATGCTTTGGGTGGAGTTTTATCGCCACAAGATGCCAGTTTAGTACGTCGTGGAATTCAAACTTTAGCACTGCGACTTGATCGACAAATGGAAAACGTTGCAGCTTTGATCAAGTTCTTACAACCATTACCGCAAATTGCCTGTCTTCACTATCCAGGCCTGCCGAATAGTGAGGACTATCAAGTTGCTGTTGCTGAGTGTCATGGCTTTGGTGGGGTATTTTCTTTCGAGTTAGCACCAAATGTTGATGCGGCTGAATTTGTTAATCATTTGCAGCTATTCAAACTGGCAGTTAGTTTAGGGGCCGTGGAAAGTTTAGCTGAATTACCTTATGAAATGAGCCACGCCGAATTGCCAGTTGCAGAACGCTTGGCGGCCGGAATAACCCCGCAGCTGATTCGCTTGGCAGTCGGGATTGAGGAGGCAGCTGATTTAAAAGCTGATTTAAAACAAGCATTAGTTGTTGCGATTAATGATTAAATTCAACAAATTTATCTACAAATTAAGAGCGTGGAAACTTTGCCTGATTGTAAATTTAATACTAAAAGAGTTCATGCTGGTTATCGTCCAGAAGAACACCATTATGCTTCGTCAGTTCCAATTTATCAAACAGCTGCTTTTGGGTTAACAAATACTGAAGTTGCTGAGCAAATCGTAACTGGTCAAGCTACTGACCGCTTTGATTATTCACGCGATGGCGATCCGACTGGGCAAGTGCTGGAAAAGCGAATTGCAGCTTTGGAACGAGGAGTGGGAGTGGTTGCTGTTGCTTCGGGAATGTTGGCAATTTCTTTTACAATTTTAAATGTAACGGAATGTGGCGGTCAAATCATTGCTCCTGTCAATCTTTATGGATCAACACTGGATGAATTTCGCAATTTTTTCTCAAATTATGGCATAAATTTTGACGACAAATTTAAAAAACAATTTAGCCGATAACTTTAAGACTCAACAACTATTTTTAAGGTTGACAATTTTATAATCAAGGTTTAACCTAAGTTTAACTTAATATTCGTCCAGACAAACCGTTGAAGTGGAGATCAAGATAATTATGCTTATTCAGAGAGCCGGCGTTGCTGAGAATCCGGCTGAACACAGATTATTAAATGGACCACGGAGGGTGCGGTCAACGCAAATCAGAATTTGTTAGTACTCCGCAACGTGAGATATACGTCAGTTATCAGGGATGTGTTAGCATCCTGAAAAGAGTGTCGTTTATATTAGCAGGCTTCAATTTTTGAAGCAGGCTTGTTTAGGCGACAAACTAAGGTGGCACCGCGGGGGGATCCGTCCTTAACATTTGGTTGTTATGGGCGGATTTTTTTATGGAGGTTAATAATGGAAAAATTTCGATGGTAATTAAAAAATTATAAATAGTTGAGACTACAAGATGTTCAAATTAAGGAGGAACAAGATAATGATCAAAGAAGCCATTCAACAAGCTGTCACTGGAAAAAATTTAAGTTATGAAACTGTTGCTAAAGCAATCAATGAAATTATGTCCGGAAAAGCATCGGATATTCAAATCGCTGCCTTTTTGACCGCACTAACAGCTAAGGGTGAAACAATTGATGAAATTGCCGGTGCCGCAGCGGCTATGCGTCAACATGCTTTGCCGTTTGCCACTAAGCACCAATCTACCTTAGAAATTGTTGGAACTGGTGGTGACCAGGCACATACTTTTAACATTTCAACAACGAGTGCTTTTATTATTGCAGCCGCTGGTATTCCAGTTACTAAACATGGTAATCGGGCAGCATCATCGTTAAGCGGAGCAGCTGATGTTTTAGAGGCATTGGGAGCTAACATCAACACTTCTCCGGAAAATTCAGCTCGTATACTAGATGAAATTGGCATCTGTTTTCTTTTTGCACAAGAATATCATCAGGCGATGCGCTATGTTGCACCAGCTCGCAAAGAACTGGCTTTTAGAACGATTTTCAATATTTTAGGGCCGTTGGCAAATCCAGCGGCGGCCAAAATGCAATTGCTCGGAGTTTATGATGACCAACTGTTGGAAACTTTACCGACAGTGCTGCAAAAACTTGGAGTGACAGCAGGGATGGTTTTTCATGGAACGGATGGTTTGGATGAAATTACTTTAACTGGTCCAACTAATGTAGTTGAGTTCAGAGGCAACCACCAACAGCAATATCAACTGACGCCAGAAGAATTTGGCTTGCACCGCTGTCAGCCAGCTGAGCTAATTGGTGGTACTCCACAAGAAAATGCCCAAATTACACGCGAAATCTTAAGTGGTAAACTTGGACCTAAACGTGACGTGGTTTTGTTGAATTCAGCTGCTGCAATTCACGTTGCCCAACCCGAGCTAGCTTTAATGCCAGCCTTTGAAAAGGCACAAAGAATCTTGGATAGTGGACAAGCACTTGCTAAGTTAACTGAATTTGTCAAATTAACGAATAGTGATGTGAACGTTGCATGATTTTAACTGAATTAGCGGCGTCTACTACGCAAAAGCTTCATGAACGGGAAAAAAAGCTTCCACTGCAAAAATTGCAGCAAATTTGTGCCCAACTACCGCTAACTAACGGTCAACAGCAATTTGAAACAGACTTACGTCAACCAGCACTAAGTATCATTGCAGAAATTAAGCAAGCTTCGCCCTCGAAAGGCTTGATCGTTAACCAGCTGCCTTATATGCAGATCGCGCAAGCTTATGAGCGGGCAAAGGTCAGTGCAATTTCAATTTTAACTGAGGAGAAACATTTTAAGGGGAACTTGGAATACTTGACTGCAGTTGCCGCTCACAGCCAAGTCCCGCTGTTGCGAAAAGATTTCACGATTGATCGATATATGATTTATGAAGCTAAAGCAGCTGGTGCAGCAATTATTTTGTTGATTACAGCACTCTTATCGGATCAGCAGCTCGCAGATTATTTGGCTTTGGCAAAGAAGCTGCAGTTAGCGGCGATTGTTGAGGTTCATAATCGAACTGAATTAACACGGGCTTTAGCAACTCCTGCCAAAATTATTGGTATCAATAATCGTGATTTGACTAATTTTAAAGTTGATTTAAAAACAACGATCAGGCTAAGTTCATTGATTCCTCAGGACCGTTTAGTAATTTCTGAAAGTGGGATCCATTCAGCCGCTGATGTCGCTGACCTAAAAGCCCGAGCACGAATTAACGGTATCTTGGTTGGCGAGTATTTGATGCGGGCATCGGATAAGCCAACCGTGATTAAGGAGTTGAGAACTGCTAGCAATGACTAAAATAAAAATTTGTGGGATTAAAGATCCTGCTACGACTGCCGTTTTGAATGCTTTACAGCCTGAATATGTTGGCTTAGTCTTGGCCAAGAGTTCACGTCAAGTCAATTTTTCACAAGCAGTTCGTTTAAGACATTTATTGAATACAAAGATTCAAACAGTTGCTGTTTTAACAACTTTCGAGCCAGCATTAATTCGCAGCTTAGCTGAATCACAAATTATTCAGGCGGTTCAATTGCATTTAGCTTTGACGAAAGATCAGCTAACTTGGCTGCATCGGCTGGGATTGAAAGTTTTTCAAGTTATTCAACCGCAATGGCCACGACATTTTGCGGCCGAATACTGGCTGTTTGATGCACCGCAGCCAGGGTCAGGCCGTTTAGCTGACTGGCAGCAAATTAATAATCAAGGACATCCCTTGATTTTGGCTGGCGGGTTGAATCCTAAAAACATAGTGGCAGCGATAGCCACGGTCAACCCTGACATGGTTGATGTTAGTTCTGGGGTTGAAACTGATGGAAAAAAGGATGTACAAAAAATAAGCGAATTTATAAGGAGAGTCAGAAATGCCAACAAAACAAACTAGAATAACTCAGCAGGCAGGTCGTTATGGTGAGTTCGGCGGACAGTATATTCCTGAGACTTTGATGCATGAAGTCAAAAATCTAACGACTGCATATGAGCACTATAAAAATGACCCCGAGTTTCAAACTGAACTGCGGACTTTACTGCAGAAATACGCTAATCGGCCGTCATTGCTCTACCATGCCAAAAAGATGACCGCTGATTTAAAGGGTGCTCAGATTTACCTAAAACGTGAAGACCTAAATCAAACTGGTTCACATAAAATCAATAATGTCTTAGGCCAGATTCTGTTAGCCAAAAAAATGGGCAAAACACGGGTGATAGCTGAAACTGGTGCTGGTCAGCATGGAGTTGCTACGGCAACGGTGGCGGCTTTGATGGGGATGGAATGTGAAATCTTTATGGGAGAGCTGGATACTAAACGCCAAGCTTTAAATGTCTACCGCATGGAATTGCTAGGTGCAAAAGTCAATTCAATTAAAACTGGGACAGGGACCCTCAAAGACGCAGTTAATGCAGCAATGCGTGAATGGAGTCGGCGAACAGAAGATACTCATTACGTAATCGGTTCAGTCATGGGACCGCATCCTTTTCCAGAGATGGTTGCTGATTTTCAGTCAGTGATTAGCCAAGAAATCAAGCAGCAGCTTTTAGCTGAAACTGGGAAACTCCCAGATGCAGTTGTCGCTTGTGTTGGCGGTGGCAGCAATGCAATTGGGGCCTTTTACCATTTTATTGATGAACCGACTGTCAAGCTGATCGGTTGTGAGGCAGCCGGCAAAGGTATTAATACAAATCAACATGCTGCAACGATTGAGCGCGGCAGTACTGGAGTTTTTCATGGAATGAAATCAATCTTTCTGCAAGATGATGATGGGCAGATCACACCGGTTTATTCGATCTCTGCTGGACTTGATTATCCGGGGATTGGTCCACAACATGCAGCTTTGGCTGAAACTAAACGAGCAGAGTATGTTGGAATTACTGATGATGAAGCGGTGGCAGCTTTTGAATATTTAGCTCGGACAGAAGGAATCGTAGCAGCCATTGAAAGCTGCCATGCCGTAGCTTATGTTAGAAAATTAGCTCCCAAGTTGAACCCTGATCAAATCATTGTTTGCAATTTATCTGGTCGTGGTGATAAAGATGTAGCAGCAATTGCACGTTATAGGGGGAAAGAAATCTATGACTAATAACAAACCAGCAACAACTTTAACCAATGCTTTTAAAAAATCGTCAAAAACGTTCATTGGTTTTTTAACAGCTGGCGATCCGACCTTTGAAAAATCAGTTAAGCAAATCTTGGCCTTAGCAGAAGCAGGAACAGATATTATCGAAATTGGTATTCCATTTAGTGATCCGGTAGCTGATGGCCCAGTAATTCAGGCTGCCGATTTGCGGGCATTTGCTGCTGAAATAACTACGGATAAAGTTTTCGAATTGGTAGCAGCTGTGCGGCAAAAAAGTCAAGTTCCCTTAGCTTTTTTGGTTTATTTAAATAATGTATTTAAGTACGGTTATGAAAAATTCTTTAAACGTTGTGCCAAATTACAAGTTGGCGGCTTGATTATTCCCGACTTGCCTTTTGAAGAGCGGGCTGAGGTTTTGCCCTTTGCCCAAAAATATGGTGTTGCATTGATTCCTTTGGTGGCACCGACTTCTGGTCAGCGGATCCCATCGGTTGTCAAAGATGCAACTGGTTTTGTTTATGCAGTATCATCGATGGGGGTAACTGGAGTGCGCGATCAGATCAACACTGATTTGGCAAAAATGGTTGCTGAGATTCACCAAGCAACTGATGTTCCGGTGGCTATTGGCTTTGGTATTCACACACCTCAACAAGCGGCGCGAGTAGCCCAAGTGGCTGATGGTGTAATTGTGGGCTCAGCAATTGTTAAAATTATTGCTCAAAATAAGCAGCAAACATTAACTGAACTAAAGAAATATGCAACTGCTATGAAAAAGGCCCTCAGCTCGAGATTAAACAAATCAAAATAGTTAAGTCTGGTTGAAAGATTGACCAGGCTTTTTTTTACGGCTAAGCCTTGTCAGTAGCATCTGATTGCTGGTTTCCTATATAATAAACATATAGTGGGAACTTAGAGCAGGTTTAACCGGAATTAGGTGGTGAATTAGTTGAAAAAAATCAACAAATTTAGTTTTTGGTCAAAATTATCGTTGCTACTGACTCTTAGCCAGTTTATCTTTGCTCTTTATCGTGAATGGCAAAAGAAACGGCAGAGTAAAGGATAACTGAATAGAAAGGAATGCTGCAAGTGGAGGCAATTAAACAAATTTTAAAAATTTTACTGGCTGGTGGCTTGATCGTTGGCGGAATTTTAATTGGGACAACAATTTTTGCATCCAAACAGATCGACCATTGGGGTGATAAGCTACAATCAGTTTTGCATCATAAAAATTAACCGGTCTAAAGGTGATATTTTTGAAGCTGGGACAAAGTTGAATTTTGTCTCAGTTTTTTTAGTGGAACAATAATTAGATTGACCATTAATTCAACAAACTTTATAATATAAATGAACATATGAGCAAATATTAATTTTAAATCTGAGCAGCTACCTTGATGGGAGGCAATTAACAATGACTACAGCAAGCAAACAAAATCAATTTAAATTTAAAAAATTATGCTGTGTTACTTGTGCTCAAGCAATTGAGACGGAACTTAAACAGTTAAACGAACTTGATTTGGTGAAAATTGACTTTGCTAATAAATTACTGCTGATTAAAAGTTCAAGCAAGCCGGGGAAAATAATTACTCGAGTCAGCAAAATTGTGCAAAAATACAATTCAAAACTTGCTTTGTCGCCAAAATTTCGATTCCAGCATCTCTCAATTGAAAAGTTTTCCCAAGCTACCTTATTTTTGGGAACAATTATTTTTTTAATTGGTATTAACTCGAATTTTTCAGCCGAGATTAAATTGGTGGTATTTTTAACAGCTTATTTGCTGACAGGCTGGCAAATCTGGTTAGCGACGGGGAAAAATATTTTGCGGGGGGAATTTTTTGACGAAAATTTTTTAATGACCTTGGCAACAATTGGTGCTTGGATGTTGGGTGAATATCCAGAAGCAGTAGCAGTCATTGTCTTTTATCAGTTAGGTGAATTCTTACAGGAAACAGCGGTTAAAAAATCGCAAGCTTCAATATCAGCATTAATGGCGATCCGGCCAGATTATGCTAATTTGAAAAAATCAACCAGTATCAAACAGGTCAAACCTGAAGAAGTTCAAATTGGCGACTTGATTATGGTAAAGCCGGGAGAAAGAGTTCCGCTGGATGGAAAAGTTATTAGTGGGGAGTCTTTATTAGATACCACTGCCTTGACAGGTGAAGCTTTACCACAGAAAGTCAGTAAAGGTGATCAAATTTTGTCGGGTTCAATCAATAAAAATGGTTTGTTGACAGTTAAAGTTACCAAAAAATTTGCTGAGGGAACCATGACTAGGATTTTAGACTTGGTTCAAAATGCCAGTCGTCAAAAAGCCCCAACTGAAAAATTTATTACGAAGTTTGCCAAAGTTTATACGCCAATCGTTGTTTTAACAGCGGTAGCTTTAGCGTTTATCCCGCCATTAATTGGATCAGACGCATCGTGGGCAGAATGGATCAATCGTGGCCTGTTTTTTTGGTAATTGCTTGTCCATGTGCGTTAGTTGTTTCAATTCCACTAACTTTTTTTGGCGGAATCAAAGCGGCTGCCCAAGCTGGCATTCTCATTAAGGGCAGTAATTATTTGGAGGCATTAAATGACTTACAAATGGTCGTTTTTGATAAAACCGGAACTTTGACAAAAGGAAACTTTAAAGTAACGGAAATAAAAACTAGCAATGGTTTTACTGCCTCAGAAGTATTAAAATTGGCGGCCACAGCTGAGAGCTTTTCAAATCATCCAGCTGCAGTTTCATTACGGGTAGCTAATGGTCAACCTGATTGGCCGATTAAAGTAGTTGACTATCAGGAAATTTCTGGTCAAGGAATTAGGGCTCAGCTAAATGACCATCAAGTATTAGTTGGTAATGAAAAATTGCTAGTAAGTCAAGGGATTAAGTTCTCCCAGCAATCCGGTGTTGGTACCATAATTTATGTGGCGATTGATCGTAGTTTTGCTGGCTCGATTTTGATTGCTGACGAAATTAAACCTGATAGTCAGCAGGCAATCAAATCACTCAAAAGGTTCGGCTTGAAGACAGCTTTGCTGACAGGTGATAAGCACCAAGTTGCTGACCAAGTTGGAAAGTTTTTAGGAATTGAGCAGGTTTTCGCTGAGCTGCTGCCAGCACAAAAAGTTGCTAAAATGCAAGAATTTAATCAACAAAAGTCGTCTAAAAAGAATTTGGCTTTTGTCGGTGATGGGATCAATGATGCACCAGTTTTAGCGCAGGCTGATTTGGGGATTGCTATGGGTGCCAAAGCAACGGATGCGGCCATCGAAGCGGCAGATCTTGTCATTATGACAGATGAGCCAACTAAAGTGACTTCAGCAATTAAAATTGCTAAAAAAACTCGCCAAATTGCTATGCAGAATATTGCGTTAGCTTTAGGAGTCAAGGCGATTTTCTTATTACTCGGAGCATTGGGCTTGGCAACCATGTGGCAAGCAGTTTTTGCAGATGTGGGTGTTACCTTCTTAGCGGTCGCAAATGCCGCTAGAATGATGATAACTGACTATGCGGTAGTAAACAATTAAGTTTTTGAGCATGAAAAAAGGAGCTGATTCTTTCGATGAATCAAGTACTAAAGATTAGCTTTTAAAGCAATCCTTAGTGGACGCATCAAAGATTAAACTCCTTTTTTGTTATTAAAAAATTTTTATTATTTAGCAATATAAGCATTCTTAAAGTTGAACTGAACACCAGCGGTATTGTAAATAATCCCTTTGACATCACTGCGCAATAATTGAGCTTGCGATAATTGATACAGTGGAGCAACGCCTTGATCTTCACTTAAAATTTTTGAAGCTTGTACTAGATCATTCCAGCGTTTGCTTTGATTATTAACATCAGTTGTCTTAGAAGCGGCGATCAATTTGTTGTAAGTTGAATTATTCCATTTGCCATCGTTGTAAGGATTATTTTTGGTGAATAAATCTAAAAAACTGATTGGATCAGAAAAGTCAGCTGCCCAGCCCGATAAAACGACGTCAAACTGGCCATTGCTTGCTCGGGTAATACGAGTTTTCTTCGGCAGATTTTCAACATTGACTTTTAATCCTGGTAAATGTGTTTCAAACTGACTTTGCAGATAAGTGGTAACAGCTTTACTGACATCATCATCGTCACCCATTAAAGTAAAACTGACTTTCTTGAGGCCTAATTCTTTGAGACCAGCCTGCCAGAGCTGTTTAGCCTTTTGTTGATTATAACTGACACCAGCAGTGGTTGCAGCCGCTGTAGCAAAATCCTTTCCTTGATACTTAGCTAAACCAGTTGAAACAATGCTCTTAGAAGGAACTGATCCATTGCCTAAAACTTTAGTAACTAGTTGTTGACGATTAACAGCATATGAAAGCGCTTGGCGAATCTTTTTGTTTTTAAATAATTTTTGAGTTTGATTAAATTCAAGATAATTAGTTCGCGATTGTTTCAAAGAAACGTAATCTTGATTATTTTTCAGTTGCTTAGCTTGTTCAGCATCTAAATAAACTTCATCCAACTTTTTATTTTGATAAAGATTATAAGCTGTTGAATTGCTCTTAGTAACTTGGAAGGTTATTTTGCTTAATTTGACAGCTTTATGATCCCAGTAACTATTATTTTTAACTAATTTCCAGTTCAAATTTGAACCATTCCAACCGACAACTTTGTAAGGCCCGTTATAAACCATATATTTAGCGGCTGTACCATATTTTGAACCAAATTGTTTAACGGCTTTTTGATCTTGTGGGAAAAAGACAGTGAAGCCCATCAACAATTTAAAATATGGGATGTTTTTATCTAGAGTAACCGTTAACTTATATTTGCCATTTGCTTTGATTCCCAGTGCTGAAACGGGTTTTTTGCCAGCGGTAATAGCAGTGGCATTCTTAATTCCATCGAATAAATAGGCATATTCAGAAGCGGTTTTCGGATTAACTGTCCGTTGCCAAGAGTAAACAAAATCTTTCGCCGTTACCGGATCACCATTAGACCATTTACTGTTTTTGCGTAGCGTAAAAGTATATTTTAGTCCATGGTCACTGACCTGAGTTTTAGTCGCTAAACCTGGCTGAACTTGGCTGTCTTTGCCAAGCCGATATAAACCTTCAGTACTGTTGCTAATGG
>NZ_AHYZ01000143.1 GCF_000255495.1 Liquorilactobacillus vini DSM 20605 | reverse complement strand
ATATATTTTTAATTCAGTAACACCATTCGTTAATAATCTCAAGGCAAACCTCTGCGAGGCGCTTCCAGCGGCCTTGACTTATTAACTTCATGGTATTGTTAATGTGGCAGGAAGCAATAAATTGCTTCCACACAAAAACACAACTTAAATACTTTCATTCAGAGCTCGTTGTTCTGCTTCATTTGGCGTAATAAAATTAAGAGCTCCATGAATTCTGCGACTATTGTAAAAGCCTTCAATATATTTGAAAAGCTGGATTCTAGCTGATTTAAAATCTTTGTATTTGTCTTTTTGTGGGTAAACATCTTCTTTCTTTAAGGTCGCATGAAATGATTCTATACCTGCATTATCGTATGGACAGCCTTTATGGCTGAAAGAATGTTTGATTTTAAGCTCTTTAAGCCTTGATTCAAACTCGTTA
>NZ_AHYZ01000144.1 GCF_000255495.1 Liquorilactobacillus vini DSM 20605 | reverse complement strand
GGCCTTTTTTAAGAAATATCCCGGGCAACGAAAACTAATTGAACAAAAAGTTGCTACTGCTCTTAAGCATGAACTTGCTACAGGAATGACTAAAGTCAAATTAGCATTGGAAACTAAAATAGCTGGGCAGCCTTGTTATGAGTTTCGGCTAAACTTAGGGAAAATTGGGCCAGCTCGGATTGCTTTTACGGTAGCAAATCGCCAGGCAATTGTTTATTACCTGTCAAAGAACTTACAAAAATCAGCTTTCAGTCATGATTTAGCAAAAATTGTTAGAGGTTGATATTATGAAATTAATTCCAGTCAAGCAAGCAGCAGCTATGATAAAACAGATCATCAAAGGCAAAACTGCTCGGCACATAGAGCTGCTGACCAAAAAAAGGATCGATCAATAATAATTGAAATTGAGCAAGCAAATATCAAGTTGTGCGAACAAGGCTATTTTTCAGCCCAACTTACATACCCGCTTGCCAGCTCAGCAGCAAAACGCGCCATTCAAACTGCTTTTAAGCGTGAGTTTCCTCGGAGTCATCGAGTTTATGTTAGTTGCAATTAGGCGAAGATTTACCTGACTGTTTGCTCGTATTAAAAATTTGAAAAATCTCAGCAAGTTTTAATCAGAGTTGCTTGCTTTTTATTCAATAATTTTTGTAAACTTAATTCAAGCAAAACAAAAATATTTAAGAAATTAAGAAATGGTGGGTGTCATGAATAAAGTTACGATTATCGGTAGTTTGAATATCGATACAACCTTTAAAGTAACCAATTTTCCTTTGCCGGGTGAAACAATCAGGGCTTTTAATAAAAGCAGTGCAGCTGGCGGCAAAGGTGCAAATCAGGCAGTTGCTGCTGCTCGCTTGGGAGCAAAAACAACTTTTATTGGCAAAGTCGGCAATGATCAGCAGGGAGAATTTATGATCAAGGCCTTGAAGCAAGAAGGAATCGATATTTCCGGCATCAAAGTTGAACCAGCCACAGGAACTGGCACAGCTGACATTTTATTAAATGAAGCTGGTCAAAACTGCATTATTGTCTACGGTGGGGCTAATCAGACTTTGACCGTTGCTGATCTAGCTGGCCTTGATCAGCAAATTGCTGCTTCCGATTTTGTCGTAGCGCAATTCGAAACGCCGCAAGCAGCGACGATTGCTGCCTTTAAACTTGCTAAAGCGGCTGGGAAAATGACGATTTTAAATCCGGCTCCGGCAAGTGAAATCTTACCTGAACTACTTAGTTTAACAGATATTATCATTCCTAATGAGTCTGAAAATCAAAGAATCACTGGCATTGAAATCACTGACTTAAACTCAATGAAAAAAAGTGCTGCTAAATTCGCTGATTTAGGTATTTCTAGAACGATCATAACGCTTGGCAGTCAAGGAGTTTTTTATGCAGCAGGTAATCGAACGGCTCAGCTTGCTGCCTTTAAGGTCAAAACTGTTGATCCGACGGCTGCTGGCGATACTTTTATTGGGGCTTTTGTGGCCAAACTTTCACCGACAATGGAGAATTTTACTGAGGCGATCAATTATGCACAAAAAGCGAGTGCTTTAACGGTGCAGCATTTGGGTGCACAAGTCTCAATCCCAACAGTTGCACAAGTTAACCAGGCGTTTGGTTTTTAAGTAGGAAAGATTTTGTTACTAGTTTTAAATATTTTAGGAATCTTGGTTTGTATCGGTGTTGCCTACATATTTTCAATTGATCGGCATCAGGTGCAATGGAAGTCAGTTTTGATTGTGACGGCCTTAGGAATTTTTATGGCGTGGTTTTTAATTGGTTTCCCGGTTGGTCGGACAATCGTTCAAGGCGCAGCTAATGGTTTTGCTTGGCTGGTCGATATTGCTTTCGACGGGATAAAATTTGCCTTGCCGGATATGGTTGCAAAAGAATATGGCGGGACAGCAGCTTCAATGAACTTTTTGACCAGTGCCTTAATGCCGATCCTTTTGGTTGTTCCATTATTTGATATTTTAACGTATATCGGCTTTCTACCTTGGATTATCAAATGGATCGGGAAATTTTTATCAATCATCACTGGGCAGCCTAAATTTGAGGCGTTCTTTTCAGTTGAAATGATGTTTTTAGGCAATACTGAAGTTTTAGCCGTTTCTAAGCAGCAATTAGACCATATGAGTCAGGAACGGAACTTAACGTTAGCCATGATGTCAATGAGCTGTGTGACAGCTTCGATTTTAGGCTCATATCTGCAAATGATGCCAGGACAATTCGTCTTAACGGCGGTTCCGCTTAATATTTTAGGGGCGATTGTGATTACCGGAATCTTAAATCCTTTGCAGATCAATCAAGCTGATGATGTGGTTTATGGTTCACAAACTGCTAATCATGAACGAGAACCATTCTTTTCCTTCTTAGGAGATTCAATTTTAAACGCTGGCAAGTTGATTTTGATCATCTTATTTACCGTCATTTCATTTGTTGCTTTAGCATCGTTAATCGATCATTTGCTTGATTTAACCGGTTTGAAATGGTTGTCGCTGGAAAACATTATGGGAGTAATTATGTTTCCATTTACCATTTTTATGGGCTTTGATCCAAGCCATGCTTTTGAATTGGCCAGATATATGGGAACTAAATTAGTTACCAATGAATTTGTCGTCATGGGTGAGGTCTCTAAAGCGGTCATGGGTCATCATGGAATATTTGCTAATGCCCATGCCCGGGCAGTTTTGACAGTTTTTTTGACTAGTTTTGCTAATTTCGGTACCTTGGGCATGATTATCGGTGCCTTTAAGGGCTTAGTTGAAAAACCGAAAGTCGATTATATTTCAAATTAAGTACCAAGAATGCTGCTTTCAGGAATCTTAGTTTCAGTTTTATCGGCAACTGCAGCTGGTTTGTTTATTTGGTAAAAAGAGGGGGGTTCAGCAATGAAAAAAATACCGTTAATCTTAGATATGGATCCAGGAGTTGATGATGCTGTCGCCTTAGCAGTAGCAGTTAATAATCCGGCATTTGATGTAAAGCTGATCACATCAGTTGCTGGAAATGTCAGTGTGGACAAAACCACGCGCAATGAGCTGAAACTGCTGGAATTTTTTGATAAGGCCGAAATTCCAGTTGCTCGTGGCGCGGCTCAGCCATTAAAAAAGAAGTTTGAAGATGCCGCCTATATTCATGGACAAAGCGGCTTACCGGGCTATGATTTTCCACCAGTGACGCTCAACTCAGATCCCCGGCCCGCAGTCAAGGCAATTTACCAGACACTAAAGCAAGCACCGGCTCCAATGATAATTGTAGCGACAGGAGCTTATACTAACATCGCCGAATTATTGTTGAAATATCCGGAAATCAAAAAGCAGATTTCTCGCTTGGTCCTGATGGGTGGATCTATTTCAGGAGGAAATGTTTCTTCGGTTGCTGAGTTTAATGTTTATACTGATCCTGATGCGGCTAAAATTGTTTATCAAAGTGGGGTACCAATCGTGATGATCGGGCTGGATGTAACTTTGCAGGCTTTGGTTACTTGGGAGACATTGAAGAAGCTAGCAACTCTTGGTAAAACTGGTATGATGCTCTATCAATTGATCACTGCTTATCAAGACATTTATTCTAACGGCAAGCCATTGCATGACGTTAATACTATTTTCTATTTGTTGCACCCTGAGGCAATTGAAACTAGGGATTATCAGATTGAGGTTGTTACACAGGGACCGGCAATTGGCGCAACCGTGGCTGATATTCAAAATCGCTGGAGCCAGGGTCGGACAAATGCTAAAGTTGGTATAAATATTGATGCTGATTATTTCAATCAGTGGCTGTTAGAGGAAGTTAGTCAAATGATTAATTAAAATTCTGAGGAGGATCAACATGGCTAAGAAAAAGATAATTTTAGATTTGGATACAGGAATTGATGATGCATTAGCAATTGCTTATGCAGTTGCCGATCCAGCCGTTGATTTGTTGGCAATTATTTGTTCATATGGTAATGTTTATGTGGAAAATGCAGTTACTAACTCATTGAAAATCTTGGAGCTGTTGCATGCCACTAATGTCAAAGTCTACCAAGGTCGATCTCATTCGGCTGAAAAAGCTAAATTTGTCCGAATGCCAGTCAGTGCTCAGATCCATGGAGAAAATGGAATTGGCGAGATTGATTTGCCAAGTCCCAAAATGAAGCCAGCTCAAGGAGATGCGCTTGACTTCTTTATCGAAGCCGTGAAAAAGTATGGCAAAGACTTGATCCTTGTTCCAACTGGTCCACTGACTAACTTAGCTGCAGCCATCAAAAAGTATCCGGCTTTGGTTGACGAAATTGGCAATATTACGATCATGGGCGGGGCTTTAACAGTTCCTGGCAATGTTACCAATGTAGCTGAAGCAAATATTCAACAAGATGCAACTTCAGCGGACCAAGTTTTTCGGCAGGCTAAGTTGACCCAAGTTGGACTGGATGTGACTTTACGGACGCTGCTGACTAAAAAGGAAACGCAAATTTGGCGCAATTTAGGAACAAAGGCTGGTCGTAAATTTGCCGAGATGGTGGATTACTATATCAAAGCTTATGAAGTTACTAGTCCTGATCTTCATGGCTGTGCCCTGCATGATCCATTTGCTGTCGGTGTTGCCATCGATCCAAGCTTTGTTCAAACAATTGATTTAAACATGTATGTGACAACGGATGAAAAATATTATGGCCGCACAATTGGCGATCCATCCCGGCTCTCGGCTGCTAAAACAAATGTTAAAGTCGCAGTTAATGCTGATGTTGATCGTTATCTAAAAGCTTTTATGGAACACCTGACAACCTTGTTTAAAAATAATTGATTAAAAAAGCTTGTTCAAAAAGGGACAGGCTTTTTTAGAATACCGGTATCAAATCTTTGAATGCTCAAAATTTGAATCCAACCGGGAATTATGGCTGAGCGATTGCCAAAAAGACTTGGTTTGAATTAATTATTTTGGAGTAGTTGCATAGCCTTGATTGGATAAAAATAGTTGTTTTAAACATAGCAAGTGAAACATTAAGACTAACAAATTAATCCGCAATAATTTTTTGTTCTTAGGAAAGCCCTTAATATTTCAACGCCAACTAGAGATTAACAAAAGCTGATTGATTTTTAATTGAAAAGTGTTATAAAAAAAGTTTCAAGTAGTAAAATGATATGTTAAGATAATGTTGTTGAATGAGTTAAGAAAAAATTCAGCAATCAAAAAAGTATCTACTAACTAAGCAAAAAACTTATAAAGGAGTTATTCATAATGAAAATTTCAATTTTTGGTAAAGGTAACATGGGTCAGGCAATCGGCAAGAATTTTGGACTAGCAGGCAACACAGTTTCTTATTATGATAATCAAAATCATGCTGAGACTTTAGCTGATATCGTAGTTATGGCTGTTCCTTACCCAGCTTTAGCAAGTTTGGCAAAAGAATATGCTGATCAATTTGCCGGCAAGATTGTTGTTGATATTACTAACCCGCTTGACTTTGATACTTGGGATTCATTGGTTGTTCCCGCTGATAGCTCAGCTGCACAAGAACTTCAACAATTATTGCCAAACAGCACTGTTTTGAAGGCTTTTAACACAACTTTTGCAGCAACTCTGCAAAGTGGCAAAGTTGGCGGCACAGCAACTACAACTGTTTTGGTTGCTGGCGATGATGACGCTGCTAAACAGGCTTTCAAAGCTGCTTTGGCTGGCAGCCCATTAAATATTTTGGATGCTGGTAAATTAAAGCGGGCACGCGAGCTGGAAGCAACTGGCTTTTTGCAAATGACTTTGGCTGCTAGCAAACAAATTGGCTGGACTGGCGGCTTTGGCGTAATCAAATAATTTCTATAAATAAAAAAGTAGTTAAACAAACAAGTTCATTGTCAAAGCTAACGGCAGTGAACTTATTTTATTTTAATCTTAGCTGAATTGGTCCGGACATTAACAATGCTAATTAGCCGGAAAATTGCTAAACTAATTAAGTAAGCTTCAAAAACAGTAGAGGGTGGAAAAATGAGGTTATGGCATCAAGACTTACTAACTAAATTGCCACGTCAGCAATTATTAGGACAGCACCGGGAGCTGGCTGCTTTGCGGGGCAACGGCTGGGGAAAAAAACATGCAACGGTAGCTGATGTTTTCAAGTATTCGCCCTACAAGTTATACCAATTTCATCTGTTAGTTCTCCAAGAGATGCAGCGCCGCGGTTATCGGCCTGACTCCAAGTGGTTTGATCCCAACTATCGTGGTCAGCATTGTGCTCCTTACCGAGAACTGGCAGCTTGTTCTTTGAGCGAGCCAGTTTATCCTGAGCATGATCAGAAATATCTGCAGGTCTGTTTGGAGAACTTAAAACAAAAAGGAATTAATTTGTTAATTTAATTTTAAAAGCTGGGGACCAACAGAAAAAGCCCAATTTGAAATAAGCTAAATTAGTTACAACTTTTATTTTTGATCACAAATTTGTTATTTAAGTATTATTTATTTATGATTTAAGAGATGATTAAATTAAGTTTAAGATTCACAAAAAAGCTTAAATAATTATTTATGCTGAATGTTTTGAATTAACTAACTTACAATTCCTGATATAGTTTGAACATCAAATTATCATTAGACTGACTTAATTTATAGCGATTTGTTGATTAATTAGGTTGAATTCAGTTGAAGTGATTAATTTATTTGTTATTTAGTGATCTATTTAACAAGCAAATTAAAAAAATAGAATTAGAGGTTTGAGCTACTTTTGAATCGACTTGACTTTTTTTGTTAAAGGACTAAAGTATAGTTGTAGGATGTAAGCGATTACAAAATGCAAGTATTTTTAAGGAGGTCATCATTATGGAACAAAAAGATAAAGCATACGTACTTTGGTTTGACGAGCTTCATCGTTCGGATGTTAATTTAGTTGGTGGGAAATCATCATCTTTAGGTGAGTTGACTTCATTAGGCGATATTCCCGTTCCATATGGTTTTGCTACCACGGCTTACGCATATCGCTATTTTATGCAAAAAACTGGTCTTAACGACCAAGTCAATAATTTGCTAGAGAGCATTAAGGATTATGAGAACTCTGATGAATTGCATGCAACTTGTACTAGGATTCGCCAATTAATCACTTCAGCACCAATGCCAGCTGATCTAGCCCAGGAAATCCATCAGTCTTATCAGAAGTTAGCAGAGAAAATGGGACAAAAAGATCCATTTGTGGCGATTCGCTCAAGCGCGACCGCTGAGGATTTGCCCAATGCTTCGTTTGCTGGGCAGCAAGATTCGTATTTGAATATTCGCGGCTCAGCCGATGTGACCCAAAAAGTTCAAGAGTGCTATGCGTCACTGTTTACGGATCGGGCAACTTATTATCGTCACAAGCAGAATTTCCCGCATGAAAAGGTTGCTTTGTCAGCTGCAGTTCAGATGATGGTCTTTTCTAAAAGTTCAGGTATTATGTTCAGTGTCAATGTAGCAACTGGCGATGATACTAAGGTTATCATTGATGGAATCTGGGGCTTAGGTGAGTATATTGTTCAAGGGACTGTTACCCCAGACGATTTCTTAGTTGACAAGCAGACTATGAAAATTGTTTCTAAAACGATCAACGACAAGGATGTTGAACTAGTTCGGTTACCAGATGGCGGGGTTGAAGAAAGAAGAGTTCCGGCTGAATTGGAAAAACAGCCAGTTTTAACCGATGATCAAGTGATTGAGTTAGCTGGTTATGCGAAGAAAATTGAAGATCATTATGGCTGCTATATGGATATGGAATTTGCTTTGGATAAGAATACCAACAAGCTGTGGCTGGTGCAGGCACGGCCAGAAACGGTTTGGTCACAGCTCAAAAAGAAGGCTGCAGCTAAAGGTCAAGCAACAGCCGATCTTGGGGATGCAAAGGTAATTACGCGAGGATTGCCGGCGAGCCCAGGTGTTGCTGCCGGTAAAGTCCATGTAATTGACAGCCCAGACCATATTGATGAATTCAAACAAGGTGAAATCTTAGTTACTTTGATGACTTCACCGGATTGGGTGCCAGCAATGAAGAAAGCTGCGGCAATTGTTACCAATAACGGTGGTATGACTTGCCACGCAGCAATTGTTTCGCGGGAAATGCAGATTCCATGTATTGTCGGTACCAAGAGTCGGGGTGCTGCTGCTACCGATGTTCTTAAGAGTGGCGATATCATTACGGTTGATGCTAAAAATGGCGTTGTTTACCAAGGTAATGTGACAGCTGTTACTTCACCAGCCAAAGAGGCAACTGTTCCAACAGCGGCAGCAGAGTATTTTGCTCCAACTGCTACTGGTGTCATGATGAATCTCGGCAATCCAGACTTGGCTGAAAAATATGCTAGCTTGCCGGCTGACGGAATTGGTCTAATGCGCGAGGAATTCTTGTGGACGACTTATATTCATCAGCATCCGCTTTATCTGATTGAACAGGGACATCCTGAAGAAGTGGTTGACAAACTGGCAGAAGGAATCAGTAAAGTTGCACGGGCAATGGCACCGCGGCCGGTGATCTTGCGTTTTTCTGATTTCAAGTCGAGCGAATACCGCAACTTGAAGGGCGGAGATAAATATGAACCCCATGAGCCATCTGACTTATTAGGCTGGCGTGGAGCTTCACGTTACTACGATCCTAAATATGTCGAAGCTTTCAAGTTGGAGTTGGCAGCAGTTAAAAAAGTTCGGCGTGAATTTGGTCTTAAAAATTTAAATGTGATGATTCCATTTGTTAGAACAGTTGCTGAGGCCCAAAAGGTCACTGATTTAATGGCAGCCAATGGCTTGCAGCGTAATGCCGATTTTAAAGTTTACATGATGGCTGAAATTCCAAGCAATATCATTTTAGCAGATAAATTCAATCAATTTATTGATGGCTACTCAATTGGCTCGAATGATCTGACTATGCTGCTGCTAGGTTGCGATCGGAATAATGATACTGTTTCGGCTTTGTTTGATGAGCGAAATTTGGCGATTAAACGGGCAATCCGGCATTTGATCAAAGTTGCTCACCAAGATGGTAAAACGGTCTCAATTTGTGGGCAAACACCATCTGAATATCCGGAGTTTACTAATTTTCTGATTCAAAGTGGCATTGATTATGTTTCGGTTAATCCCGATATGGTTAAAGCTACTAAGCATAATGTGGCACATTTTGAACAAAGAATCATGCTTGATCACGCAACTGGCAAGGGACGTCCAGACCTTGAGGATTATCAATGGTAGATTAAAATTCGCTGCTTAGTTTAATTCTCCCTCAATTCTGATTGCTTTTAGACTTGATTTGATAATCGTTTTCCAATTAAAGAAGCTGTCCAGACTAAATAAGTCTGGACAGCTTCTTGCAATTTATTTACCAAAATTTTATTTAATCGTGATTACATAATCAAGGTTTTAGAGTAACTGATTTACTCGAGCTTGAACCGCTTGAAAATCATAACCAGCGGCGGCAAGTTTTTGTCGCCGCTGAGGACCATTTCCCCATTTGCCAGCGATCACTTCACGAGCTAATTGGTCAATGCTTTTAGTTCGCTGAAAGCCGTTCAAGCCAGCTTGTTTGATTATAGTGGGATAGTCAATGATAGCCTGATCTAAATCAACACGAGTGCTAATTCCCGGGACATGACCGCTAGCAGTTGATTGCCAGATACCATAGCTTTGTTGATAATGGATCTTAGAAGCATATTCTGCGATCCATAATGTATATCTTTGGACAACTGCCGGGGAGATTACTTGCTGCAGTGGTGAGCGAGACATATAGAGGCCAGCAAAATAGCCAGCTTGTTCCAGTTGAGAGCAAAAGCTGCTAACTAATTGATCACAAAACTGGCGTCCTTGTTTGATTTGCGTTGGCTCTTCCAAGTCAAAAAAGATTGGATAGGCAAATTGCTTATTTTGAATTACTTTTAAACAAGTTTGAGCTTCTTGCTTGGCAGCGCTGGGGCTATTTGCATATGAGTACCAGTAAGCTCCGAGCGATAAGCCAGCTGCTCGGGCTTGTTGATAGTTGACTTCAAAGCATTTATCTTTTTGCGTCAATAGCTTGCCATAGCCGGCACGAATGATCACAAAATCAATGCCACTAGTTTTGACCAGTTGAAAGTTGATTTTCCCTTGCCATTCTGAAATGTCGATTCCATGTTTCATTTTTTGTCCTCCTTAAATGTTGGCTGTTCTTTAAGTTGAAGCAAGACTGCCTTTAACTTGGACGGTAACGGCAACCCGAGTTTGGCAGTGTTTTCTAGCAATGAAAGGCCTTCATTTGAAAGATAGAAGCAAATGGTGGCATTTTTCAAACTTGAACCATGCTGCAGTAAGTAAACATCCAAGAGATTGGCACAACCAATTAAGATTAAAATCAGCAGTTTCCGGGTCAGTCCCTGAAAGCCAATTTCACTGGAAAGTTGTTTTTGACTGATTGCATAGAGTGAGCCAGTCAAATAGTCAATCGCAATAAAAATTAGCAAGACATTTAACAGTCCATTCATTTCTCCCCAAAACCAGCCCGCAAAAGCACCTAGCAGCGAAAACCATGAATTGATTGTTAGATGGTTGATTGATGGTGAATGCATCGCTTTCCTCCTTAATAAATAAAATTAAATTCAACAAAGTAAGTTGATTTACATTAATAACGTTTGCGTCAAGCAAAGAGTCAAAAAAAGACTAATAATCATTTTCAAAATTGAAAATGATCATTAGTCTTTGACGTCGTCCCGGTCAGGACCATTGGCTTGGCTAATCGGATAAACTCGATTATCAGCTTCATCATAAAGGCTGACAGGAGATCGTTGATTAGCGTCGACTCGCAAGTGATAACCATATTTATCTAAAAATAATAGTTCCTTGTCATCAACACGGACAATCTTTCCAGGCAAGCGATGACCATCAATTAGAATCTGCAACTGTTCGGTGATTTCTAATTGGTGTGAGCGATTAGTTTGTTTATCAGCAAAGGTCCATTTTCCTGTATATTGAGTTGGAGACGCAGCTGGTGAGTGAAAATTAAACAAATGCTGACCGGTCCATGATTTACGAAATAAATGTCGTAAGGAGGATCCTCGATTATAAGATTTGCTGCGAACCATCAAATACCCCTCCGTTTGTATATTAAAAATCAATTAAATATTTCAAATATAATATACCATTTTTTAGTAGTAATAAGTAGAATGATGATTAAATTTAACCGGATATTGACACGATTGAAATTTAATGAGCTTTTTGTTAAAAATTTGTGATATAAATGTTGTAATTTAAAAAAATTGTGAATTTGTTTGTTATAATGAAAAGAGAAGTCTTCAACTATAAAGGAGGCAATTTAGGATGATCAAATTTGCAACGATCGGTACGCATTGGATTACCAAACAATTTATTGAAGCAGCGCAGCAAGTTGGCTGGCAACTAACAGCAGTTTACTCACGGCAACAAGCATCTGCACAAAAGTTTGCTGATCAATTTATTGGTCCAATCAAAACCTTTACGGAACTTGATGAATTTTTAGCTAGCCAGGATTTTTCAGTTGTTTATCTGGCATCTCCTAATAGCTTACATTTTGAACAGTCTCAGCAAGCACTGTTGGCCGGCAAGCATGTAATCGTTGAAAAACCGGCTTGTTCAAATCCAACTGAAATGAAACAAATTATTAAAATCTTACGGCAGCATCCAGAACTTTATTACTTCGAAGCAGCTCGCCATTTTCACGAACCACTTTTTCAGCAAGTAAAACAAGCAATTAAACAGCTATCGGTTATTCAAGGGGCTCATCTGACTTATGAAAAATATTCATCAAGATACGATGCTTTTTTAGCCGGTCAGGAGCCAAATATTTTTTCGCTGGAATTTTCTGGTGGAGCATTACAGGATTTAGGTGTTTATCTGGTTTATGCAGCGATCGCCTGGTTTGGTTACCCTCAAAGTGCTGACTATCGGCCACAGAAGTTGCGCAATGGCATTGATGGTCGCGGAATTGCAATTTTAGAATATCCACGATTTCAAGTGATTTTGAAATTTGGTAAAACGACCAATTCTTATCTAGCCAGCGAGATCTACGGATTGAAACAGACGTTAATTTTAGATAGTCCAGCGAAACTAAATGAATTAAAAATGGCTGATGAACAGGGAAATGTTCAATCACTTGCTCGGACAACAACTGAAAATCCGATGCTTGCTGAAGTTAAGGATTTTGATCAGCTATTAAACAAACCGGCTAGTTTAATTGCTAAACAAAAGATGGAGGATTGGCTAGCGTTGGCAGTTCAAGTCAATCAATTAATGTATCAGCTACGCCAAAGTGCTGAGCTCAGTTTTCCAGCGGATGAAAAATATATTTAAGTCAAGAGGTTATTATGGGAGATAATGTAGCAGAAATTTATCATCAGTTAGGCTTTATCCAACCAACTTTGATTCAGCAGCAAACTTTTTCGCCACTGCTGGCGGGAGAAAATATTTTGGGCTTAGCACCAACTGGCTCGGGAAAAACTTTGGCATACGTTGTACCGCTTTTAAGCAAAACCAGCACTCAAGCTGGAACCCAATTACTGGTGATCACCGCTTCGCAAGAGCTAACAGCTCAGGTAACTGAAGTGATCAGAAAATGTTTACTAAATTTGCAGCTGCCTTTGCAGGTGACATCTTTGGGTGGAGGCGCTAATTTAAAACGGCAGCAGGAGAAGTTAAAACGCCATCCAGAAATAGTTGTTGGGACACCAGGAAGAATGCTTGAATTAGCAGAAAACAAAAAGTTGAAGTTGCACAAGTTAAAATTTGCAATTTTGGATGAAGCCGATGATTTACTGGCTGATGAAAAGCTCAGTGTTTGTCGACGATTGTTGTCGCATGCACCTGCCAAGATTCAGTTAGGCTTTTTTTCAGCTACTGACAATCCAATTTTACATGAATTACCGCGTTGGTTTAATCAGCAGGTAAAAAGAGTTGATGTGCGTCAAAGCGATCAAACTCAAGGTCAGGTTGCTCATTATTATGTAACTTTGCCAACTCGAAAACGCTTTGATCTGCTGCGAAAACTTGGCCGAGAGACTGGTTTTAAGGGCTTGGTATTTTTCAATCAGGTAGCCGATCTGGAGAAAATTGCCCAACGCTTAGAGTTTAATCAAGTAGCTGTTGCAACTCTGGATAGTCAGCAGCGTCAAACGCAGCGTCAGCAAGCAATTAGAAATTTTACAACCGGTGAAACGGCCTTGCTATTGGCCACGGACGTAGCTGCTCGTGGTTTGGATCTGCCAGCTTTGCCGGTGGTCATCAATTATGATTTGCCATTAACCTTGACTGCATATATTCATCGTGTTGGACGAACCGGGCGGATGGGCAATTCAGGAACGGTGATTAATCTAGGAAATGAACGCTCATTGCGGCAATTGAAGCAGTTGTTGCGTCCAGCTGGCTATCAGTTGGAATTAGCCAAAATGTATTATGGTCAAGTAATGCCGCTAACAGCCATACCAGCCAGTCTGACGCCAACTAAGCAATCTGCTAGTAAAGCTAAATCTGAACGACTCAAAAAGACAGTGCGGCCGACAATTAAAAAAAGGTCAAAAAAGAAACATAAACAACGCTGGCGTGATCAAAAGAATAAAGGTAAACATAAGTTATAACAAGCAGATTTATATTTTTAGGATATTGACATCAGCTAGACTAATTTTTATAATGAATTAGTTGCTGATAGTTTTGCGCTTGTAGCTCAGCAGGATAGAGCGACCGCCTCCTAAGCGGTAGGTCATCGGTTCGATTCCGATCAAGCGCACTTTTAAGTTAAGGGTTGTAAACAGTGTTTGTTTACAACCTTTTTGCTTTATTTTAATAAAATTGTTTTCTTTAAGAAAGAATTAGTTAATTTTTTTGGAGTAATATAATATTATAAATATAGTGAGGTGCAACTATGAAACAGATTAAAGTAATGACTATTTTTGGAACACGTCCTGAGGCAATCAAAATGGCACCAATCATTCATTTATTACAGGAAAATCCGACCGAATTTAAAACGATTGTCACCTTGACTGGTCAACATCGGGAAATGTTAGCGCAAGTTATGCAGGCTTTTAAGCTAAAAGCTGATTATGATTTGAAGATCATGCAGCAAAATCAAACACTAAGTGATATTACCACTGCAGTTTTGCAAAAACTGCCGCCAATTTTGGTGAAGGAAAAGCCAGATATTGTTTTGGTGCACGGTGATACAACCACGACTTTTGCTGCTAGTTTGGCAAGTTTTTATCAACAAATCACGATTGGTCATGTTGAAGCCGGCTTGAGGACTTGGAATAAGTACTCACCTTTTCCCGAGGAAATGAATCGCCAGCTGACCGATGTTTTAGCTGATCTTTATTTTGCACCAACTAGCAAAAGCCGGCAGAATTTATTACAGCAAGGAATCAATCAGACAAAAATTTTTGTGACTGGTAATACTGCAATTGATGCTTTAAAATTAACGGTCGCTAAAGATTATCAACACGCAGCTTTAAAGCAAATCAAACCTGGGCAGCATTTGATTTTATTGACGATGCATCGACGAGAAAATCTTGGTCAACCAATGAAAAATGTTTTTGCCGCCGTTAATCAAGTTTTACAAACTGATTCAAAGGCTGAGGTTATTTATCCAGTTCATTTGAATCCTAAAGTGCGTCAGCTGGCGCAAGCGGCATTTGCTAATAATCCACAAGTACATTTAGTGGCACCGTTGAATGTTGTTGATTTCCATAACCTGTGTGCCCGCAGCTATTTTATTATGACTGATTCTGGCGGAGTTCAAGAAGAAGCACCGGCTTTGGGGAAACCGGTGCTAGTGCTGCGCGATACGACAGAACGACCGGAAGGAATTACAGCTGGAACGTTGCGCTTAGTTGGGACTAACCAGCAAACAGTCAGTGGGGCAATGCGTGAGTTGTTACAACGGAACTCAAAAACTTATCAGCAGATGGCAACGGCTGTTAATCCATATGGCGATGGTCAAGCTGCTCAACGGATTTTACAGGCAATTAAAGCTTATTTTGATCAGCAAATGCCTCGACCAATTGATTGGCAGGGATAAAATTTGAATTTCAATCAGAAAGGGAGCAATTTCAGTGGGGAAAGAAAATTTAGATCGTTTTGGATTTAAGACCGAAGAACATGTTTTTCATCGTTATTTTCCACGCTACACCATTAGTTTGCATCATTATCCGGATGTATTTCACTTGATTGAACAAAAACCTGATCCAGAAAATCCTAAAACAATTTCTTCAAATTTGAATATTGTCTTTGCAATTGTTCGCTATCAAGAAATGGTTCAAGAATTAGTTGATCTCCAAGCGGTCAGTCGTTCGGGAAATGATGCAGAAAAGATTGAAAAAGATGTTAAAATTCTGCGTAAATTGATTGATCGTTTAGAACAGCTAAAATTTTCAATTGCCCATGATCCAGATGCAATCAAGCAAGATATCGAATTGCAAGAAAAAGTATTAGAATTAGATAATTTTCGAACTAAGCACTAACTGATTAACTAAATTTTTAGCTGAATAGCAAAGTATTTTACAGTTTGATTACAAAAGCCTATAATTCCAACTTAGGGGAATTATTAAAATAGTAAATTTTAAGAGGCGTAATTTTTATGGGCTTAAAAGAAGAATTAATGTGTCCAATGAATTTAAAAACTGACCAAAATGTGCCAGTGATTGTTACTCTCCATGGCATTGGATCAAATTTTTTTGATCTGCGGCCATTAGTTTCGATCTTTGGTCCTTCTTTAATTGAACTTCACTTGCAAGGAGCGATTGCATATGGTAGTGGATTTACATACTATATTCCTCGATTTTATAAATTTTCGGAAAATCAGTTGATTGGCAATGCGGCTGAAAAACTTTATTTGCAAATTAAGCATGATCTGAAGGAACATGATTTGCAAGATCATCCTTTGGCGGTGATTGGTTTTAGCCAAGGAGCAATTTTGGCAGCAACTTTACTGGCATTTCATCCAAGCTCTTTTTCAGCTGCAATTTTATTTAGCGGCAGAATGCCAAAATTTGTTGAAGAATGGTCAAAGTTGAATTTAATGCCTGGACAAATAAAAACTAATATTTTTATTTCACAAGGTGAAAAAGATCCAATTTTTCCGATTAGAAGTGGTGAACAGTTGGTAAATTTTTTTGAAAAGTTCGGTAATCATGTTTCATATCAAAGCTATCCGATGGGACATACAATTTGTTTAAAAGCCGTTCATGATGCGTATGATTGGGCTCAGCAGTTAAAGTGGCAGAATAACTGACATTATTAATTCCGTTATT
>NZ_AHYZ01000145.1 GCF_000255495.1 Liquorilactobacillus vini DSM 20605 | reverse complement strand
TATGGTCGGCATTCTGAAAAAATGGAAAACCCAGGCCAATTATCCTTGCTTGATAATTCTTTTACCGAGCCAGAGCAAACTGGAAATCAAAGCGAAGAAAT
Source organism: Liquorilactobacillus vini DSM 20605 (assembly GCF_000255495.1). GTDB lineage: Bacteria > Bacillota > Bacilli > Lactobacillales > Lactobacillaceae > Liquorilactobacillus > Liquorilactobacillus vini. The sequence continues at coordinate 909 of NZ_AHYZ01000145.1, read as the reverse complement.
AAGTGAAACTCAAACAGCTGTACCAGTCAAAAGACATCATCGGACACGAAGTGAGATCATTTCTGAAGGCTTGCCTGTTGAAGAGACAACAATCAAACGCGAAGATGATCATTGCGAACATGGTCATCAACTGATCCCCATTGGAAAACACTTTGTGAGAAAGGTCATTCACATGATTCCAGGCAAATTGTTTGTTGAAATCATTAATGAAGAAACTTACAAATGTGTTGACTGTGAAAAATTAGATGGTTGTAGTCATCTTTACCACGGAAAAGCGCCACAGGCGTTAATTGCACATAGTATTGCCACTCCTTCACTGATAGCGGAGATCCTTAATCAAAAATATGTATTGGGAACTCCAATTTATCGACAATTAAAGGAATGGCAGCGTGCTGGTGTTTTACTCAGTGAAACAACAATCACCAACTGGATAATTAAATGTGCGGCAATCGTAAAACCTTTGTATGATCTGTTGCATCAAAGACTAATTGAGCAACGATTCCTTCAAGGTGACGAAACACCTTATGAAGTTTTGCGAGAACCCAATAAACCAGCACGCAGTAAATCTTATATCTGGGTCATCCGAAGTATCAGTCGTTCAGACAAGCCAATTGTTTATTATGTTTACGGTGATACTCGATCAGGAAGATTCGCCCAAAAGATTTATCAGAATTTTACTGGTGTTCTTCAGTGTGACGGCTACGCCGGTTACAATCTTTTAACTGATTCAATTACGCGTGTAGGTTGTTGGGCGCATGTTCGGCGGAAATTTTATGATGATGCCAATAAGGTGCGCGGACATTTTAAAGAAACTCGCCCACTGGCGATCTTAAACGAAATGTTTCGTTTGGAAAAACAATGGTCAAAATTATCAAGCAGTGAGCGGCTTGATCGTCGCTCAAAAAGTTT
>NZ_AHYZ01000146.1 GCF_000255495.1 Liquorilactobacillus vini DSM 20605 | reverse complement strand
AAAGCCATTGATTGATAGTTTTTGGCAATGGTGTGATCAAGCTGAAGCGTTACCAAAATCACGTTTAGGCAAAGCATTGGTTTACGCTCAAAATCAGCGGAAAGCTTTAAATCAAATTCTAAATTTTGGCGAAATTGATTTAAGCAATAACGCTTCAGAACGAAATATGAAAAGTTATGTAATTGGCCGAAAGAATTGGCTTTTCAGTACCAGCCCGAAAGGAGCTGAAGCTAATGCGATTTGGATGTCTTTGATTGAAAGTGCCAAAGCAAATGGCTTAACTCCCTTTAAATATTTACAAGATATAATCGGAAAAATATCAAAACTGCCAGTATTCATGAAAACTGATGAACTGGAAGCATATTTGCCATGGAATTGGCAAGACGAAAGCAAATCAACGATTCCAGCAAAAATGGCCGTAGCAAAATGACCAACTGATCCCAAATGAGATTAGCTGGTCTTTTTTGAACGGTCGATTATTAGGTGCTTACGCAACAACGTCTTCTAATTTCATAAAAAGCCTCCTGCAATACTTGATGGGACAAGTATAACAAGAGGTTTTCGATTAAAACAGACCGCTATCTCAGCTACCGCTTACGTTTTGTTTGTCGAATCGATGATTCGACAGTCCAACCAGAAAGTAGGCGTTCTAATTGTTTGGCATGCAGCTTCTTTACTTCATTTGTATTTGTGGGCCA
>NZ_AHYZ01000147.1 GCF_000255495.1 Liquorilactobacillus vini DSM 20605 | reverse complement strand
AGAATTTTTCAATATATTAAAAGGAATGGTATAAAAAATACTGTAAAAAAGGTAAAAAAAAGAATATAGGAAATTTAAGGAGGGTAATGATTTTAACGTGAACTTTTCAGTTATTATTCCTTTATATAGAGGCAAAAGGTACATAAATAGAATAATAAATTCTTTCAATAAATCTGAGAGAAATAATTTTGAAATAATTTTTATAAATGATTTTCCTGGTGAAAAAATAGATGATGATCCTTATTTTATAGGAAATTGCAAAGTACAGGTCTTTAATAATAATCTGAACTCTGGGATACATTATTCAAGAGCGAAAGGGATTAAGAAGGCAAAGAATGAATATATATTAATACTCGATCAAGATGATTTTATTGGTAGAAGTTTTTTTGACAGCCAAATAAAGAAAGTTTTAGAATATCATGCAGATGTTGTTGTAGCAAATGGCTTTTTTTATGATAATAATATGAGGAAAGTGAAAATTTATAAAAATCAGTTGGATCTACGAAGAACAAATTGCCTACCATTTTATTTTTTATATGGCAATCAAATTGTTTCGCCTGGTCAGTGTTTGATAAAGAAAAGTTCTATACCACATGAATGGTTAGAAAGTAAATTAGATATTAATGGAGCCGATGATTGGCTTTTGTGGGTTATGATGCTGGTTAAAGGGAAAAAATTTGTTATGAATGATGATTACTTATACACTCATAATAATTTAGAACATAATACATCAGATGATGAAAATAAAATGATACAGTCTTCTAACGCAGCTTTAGAATTATTTGAAAATAAGGGCTATAAGATTTCAAATTACTTATTTAATGCTTACAAAAGAAAGTTAAAAATCAGGGAATTGGTTTTTAAAAAGGGTAGGATTGGTAAAATTATAGGATATACATTGAATCCCGATTTGCTTTTGTGTTTGTTGTATATAAAATCTGTAAAAATAATTTAAAGGGTGTTCTTTTTGAAAAAAATTAACAGAATATACATAATTTGTCCATATGTGAAGACTGGTGGTCCTAGAAGTTTACACCAATTATGCAATTCGTTAACAAAATTAGGATATGATGCAGGAATTGTGTATGGCTTCAAAGGAGTTCTTTTAAAAAAAGATAGGCCACTGTTTAGCAATTTCTGTGGGAAAGTATTTACTAAGATTGATGATGAACCTTTTAATATGGTAATTACTTCAGAGTCAGATACGGTATGGCATTTGATTTTTAAAAATGTTAAAAAAGTAATTTGGTGGTTATCACTGGATTATTATTATCAACAAAACCTTTGGTTTGCTTGTAATATGTGGATTAAAAATAAAGGACGGAATCGTTTATTAATTCCATTTTTGTTTGCAAAGAAAAAATTAGAGCTTTTAAATAGCAAGCAAGACAGGAGATATATAAGAAATAAGAAGGAGTTTGATGAAGTATTTCATTTGTATAATTGTGAATATGTTAGACAGTTTTTATTAAAGAAAAAGGTTAGCAAAGAGAGAATGGCATATTTGTGTGGTCCGATAACATTTGATGATATATTGGATGCTAAAAAAGTAATTTACAATAAGAAAGATATAGTTTGTTATAATCCTGCTAAAATGAATAATAAACTTTTTGACGAAGTAAAGAAATCGGTTTTGAAAAAGTCGGCTAATATTAAATTTATAAAAATTGAAAAAATGAGTCATTCTAAAGTAGCCGAGTATTTATTGTCCTCAAAGTTATACGTGGACTTTGGATTTTTCCCCGGACCTGAACGAATGCCAAGAGAAGCAGTTCTTTATTTTAATAATTTAATAGTTTCTGATAAAGGAAGTGCGCACAATGAAATAGATTATCCTATACCTCAGTCAAATAAAATAAATTTATCGAAAAAGAATATTGAATTTATTTCAAAGACAATTGTTAAAAATTTATCAGAATATAAAACAAAATGGTCTCAATTTAAAAAATTTCAAAATAAAGTTTTAAATCAAAAGGAAATTTTTGATTTAAATATAATTAACTTCCTGGAGAATATAAAATGATTAGATTTAAACTTAGAAGTGTCTTTTTGTTTTTTTCTTTTTTCTTTTTAATTTTAGGTAACTCTTCTTATTTTGCTTTAAGTGGTAAGAACGTTTTTTTTGAATATCTTGCGTTCTTTTTAATTTTAGCGTTAATGCTTATAAGCTACTTTAGGTTTAATGTGCGATATAGAGTTCTTAATGGAGTTATATTTTTGATTGTTAGTATCCTATTTAATTATGGGATCTTGCTACAAAATTTATCAACAAATATAAAGATAAGATTAGTTTTTTCAATGTTAATAATTGCCTCGCTAGCACTCCTGTCTGATAATTACTTTATTTATCCTTCGGATTTAAAAATTTCTGTTTATGGAATTCTTGGGGGAATTTTGTTTTGCGTGATTATTGCTCTTATTTCAAGAGTAAGCCTTACCACTTTATCTGTTGAGGGATTTGGTTTTAGCGGATTTAATGGTGGATTACAGCATAAAAATTATTTAGCGGCTGATTTGGTTGCTGTACTTTGGGGATTGTTTTCTTATGCTAAATTTAAAAAAATAAGTAAATTTGATAAATTTACTATTTTTATATGTTTAACTTTATTGATTCTTTCTGATTCAAGAGGTGGATTGCTTTTATTTTGTGCATTTCTTCTAGTTGAGTTTTGTGACAGGTTTTTCGATAAATTTAAAAAAGTAGATAAGTTTGTTGTTATTGTATTTTCAATATTATCAATAATTTTTGTTGTAAAGATATTATATTTAATTGTAGTTGAAAAAAGTGGAAGTTACGCTGATAGATCAAATGGTTTGACTAATTATTTGAATATGTACTCTTCAGATAAATTCCATATGATTTTTGGTAATGCAGAGATGGCTTTTCAGGATAATGGAAAAACTTATACAGAAAACATTAGGTCAGTTACTGGATGGGATGGTACAACAGAGCTAGCTGCTTTAAGCATTTTAGTAAAAAATGGCTTATTAGGTTTTTGGGGGTATGGATTAATTTTTTTGAAGAGAATTCTTGATGCTTTTCAAAAAAGGGAAAAGGTTTATAAGATTATTATGACTACAGGTATTGTACTTTTATTAGTTTCTTCTTTTGTTGAGAATTATTTAGTTAATATGCAAATTGCTTTTGGTGTTTATTGCTATCTATTGATTGGTTCGGCGAACGGTGCTTTTAGCAAAAATGAAGACTAGTTTCACTACTTGAGGAGAATATTGTAGTAATTATGAAAAAGATAGCTGAAAACATATTGTATCAAGGGATATACCAGTTTTTACAAATAGTCTTACCTATAATTACGGTTCCAATAATTTCAAATGCATTAGGTCCGTCGGGTGTGGGCAAATTTAATTATACGAATTCAATTACGTCTTATTTTGTATTAGTTGCGGGATTAGGACTCGCTAACTATGGTGTACGTGAGATTGCGTCTGTGCGAGAAGATAAACAAAAACTGAGTCGTAAGTTCTGGCAACTTGAGGGCATGAATGTTTTAACGGCAATTGTTGTTTTAATTTTATTTTACGTTATTACGGGATTTTTGCGTTACTATCAGTTATACTTAATTGAATCCTTAATGGTGATATCCGCTTTATTAGATATTTCTTGGTTTTTTGTGGGTATTGAGGATTTTCAAAAAGTTAGTTTAGCAAATATGTTTGTTAAAGTTTTTAGTTTTATTTTAATTTTATTCTTAGTAAGGAATGAGAGTGATTTAAACGTTTATGTTTTTATTATTTCTTTTAGTACATTAGTTTCGCAGGCGCTTCTATGGATTTTCTTATTAACAAAAATTTCTTTTGTAAAAGTTACTTTTTCTGAAATGATTGTTCATTTATTACCTGCCTTACATTATTTTATAAGTAAAATAGCTATCAGTTTATATACTAATCTTAATAAGACATTGTTGGGGATTTTTTCAACGGCAGTTTTTGTTGGATACTATTCAAATTCATTAACTTTTATTTTAATGCTTGCTACCATGATGTCTACTTTGGATGAAGTACTTCTTCCAAGGATGAGTAATTTATATGCCAATGAGAAAAAAGAAAGTTTAGAAAGAATTTTAAAAATTAGTATACATACAAGCTTGTTTGTTACAATTCCTATGACGTTTGGAATATTAGTAACAAATAATAAAATTGTTTCTTGGTTCTTTGGTGATAAATTTATATTTATAAAATCAGTTGTACCTTTTTTTTCACCTTTAATAATAATTATCCCTCTCGGGGTTTCCATTGCTCGTCAGTATTTAGTCCCCGAAGGAAAAATTAGGAATTACAATATTTCGGTTATTGCCGCAGCTGTTGTCAGTGTAATTATTAACGTAATACTTATTCCTAAAATTGGAATATGGGGTGCGGTAATTGCAACACTTACGGCCGAAAGTTTGAATACAATTATTAGATTAATTGATTTAAAAACGCAAACTGATTTTAAGTTTAACTGGGTCTTAATTTTTAAATATGTAATTAGTTCTTTAATAATGTATGAAGTAGTTGATATTATTACTAAAGATTTCCCAGCAACTATATTGACAACTTTAGTTCAAGCAGTACTAGGAATTTTAGTTTATTTTCTATGCATAACCCTTTTAAAAGGAAATATTGTTTTAAGGATACTTAAGCATGATATTAAGTATTGAATTAAATTTCAATATTTATTGAACTTATGTTTAGTTTTAATGTAAGCACCTAATAACCGACCGTCTATAAAAGAGTATATTTCGTAAGCACCTAACAACCGACCGTCTATAAAAGAATAGTAAGCACCTAACAACCGACCGTCTATAAAAGAATATATTTTAGCGGTAAAATTACCCCATCAATATGATGAGGTGTTTTTATGACAAATAAACCTGATGTTGTTCAGATCAAAATGGATAAGTCCTTTAATCCGCAGACTTCGGCTCCTACTAAAGCTTTTCAAGTTAGAGTTGATGATAATAAATCTGTTATCGTGTATAACCGCATCC
>NZ_AHYZ01000148.1 GCF_000255495.1 Liquorilactobacillus vini DSM 20605 | reverse complement strand
GTAAATCCTGCCAGACAACTTGCGGTGCCAATACGCCAATCGTTGAAAAAAATCACTCGCTTACCAGAGGTCTCAAATCTGCTGTCTTTAAATTAGCCAAACAATCACTACCTGCTACGACGATTGCCAAAATAGTCGGGATCTCTCCTAGTTCAGTTGCCCGGATTTTATACCATAATTTTCAAAGGCCTCAGCGCGTTGCCACTCTTCCTAAACATCTTTGTTTTGATGAATTTAAATCAGTTGGCAGATCATATTCATTTATTGCCATCGATGCCAAAAAACACAATTTGATCTCAATTCTTGATGATCGCTTGTCTAAAAACATTTGTGCTTACTTTGAAAATCGCTATTCTCTAGAAGAACGTTCAGCTGTCAAATCAGTTGTCATTGATTTAAATGCCAATTATCAACTTTTTATCAGACGACTCTTTCCAAATGCCGAAATCGTTATTGACCGTTTTCATGTTGTTCAATTGATAAATCGAGCGTTTGATCAACTCAGAGTTACGATTTTAAAACAACAAGGCGATAAGCATAGCCGGATTTACAAAGCTTTAAAAATCAATTGGCGTTTGTTTCATAAAGATACTGAAAAAATCAATCGTTCAAAAACACAATACTTCAGAGGGCTTAACGAATATATGACGCAACAGAACCTGATTGATTTAGGGCTTAGTACTAGTTCAAAGCTTAAATATGCCTATGAAACAGCTC
>NZ_AHYZ01000149.1 GCF_000255495.1 Liquorilactobacillus vini DSM 20605 | reverse complement strand
GTAAATTAATATTATTTTCTTAACGCGGTAATTGCCTCTCTGAAAGTTTTAACCGGAATCAATTTGATTTTTAAATTTTGCTGCTTCACAGTCTTTTTGGCTAATCGATAGTTACTGCCGGTTGGTGATAAAAAAATCTTTGCTCCCGCCCGATTAGCTGCAATAACTTTTTTATCAATTCCACCGATCTGACCGATTTTACCGTCACTTGAGATTGTGCCTGTGCCTGCAATTAATCTTCCATGTTTTAAATTAATGGGTTTTAATTGACTATACATTTGCAAAGCCAACATTAACCCAGCCGAAGGTCCCCCAATTCCATCCATATCAGTTTTAATTTTAGGATCTGATTTCACAACTGTTTTAGCTGCCAGCTCGACCCCGATTCCATTCCTCTTTTTAGTAATCGGAATTACTTTGCCCGTAACAGATCTACTTTTTTTATCACGATAAAACGTCACTTTAACCTTTTTTCCAACCTTTTGATGCCCTAAATAATCAATTAAAGATGATAATGAATTAAATTTTTGATTGTTAATTTTGGTCACTAAATCCCCAACTTTTAACTTATTTTTAAAATCTGATTTTGCCAATAGTGACATGACATAAATTCCCCTAAAACTTTGGTGATAATTCTTATGCGCCAAACGCAAGGCATTAATCTTAGCTTGATTGACCGCCGATTTCATATAATAGCTTTGAATCAGATCAAACTCTTGATCATCTGCACCACCAGCAATTTCAGAACTTGGTAAGCGTGTCGTATTGTGATCAAAAAAACTGGCTATGTATAAAACTGGCGTTGCATGAGCCAACTGAACGTATGTTAAAAGCAATTTTCCTTTGCTTTGATCCTTTTGGTTGGCAATTCTAACATAACTAGCGACATTTTTAGCACTGCCAATCGACTCAATATAAACCGGCAAAGGCCAAAAAAAGCCCACCGCCAAAATAATTAATAGACTTATGGTGATCAACAGTGAGCGTTTTTTATTCATTAATTTTCAGCCTCTTTTTTAAAGCAACTTCGACTGAAGCTGGTACTAATTTTCGTAAGCTCCCACCAAAATAAGCAATTTCTTTAATGTAACTTGATGAAATCATTGAAAACTCCGGACTGCTCGGTAAAAATAATGTCTCAATTTTATTATCTAGTTTACGATTCAAGATCGCCATATCTTTTTCAAAATCAAAATCTTTTACATTTCGTACACCACGAATAATTATCCGTGCTTGCAACTGATTAACAGCTTGAACCGTTAAATGATCGGCCGCAGTTTTAACCGTCACATTTTGATAGGCAGTCAAAGTTTCTTGCAACAAAGCCTGTCTTTCAGCAACTGAAAATAATCCCTGTTTACTAGTATTTGTCATCACTAATACGATGACTTGATCAAAAATTTTGCTGGCACGTTGAATTATATCAAGATGTCCATTAGTTACTGGATCAAAACTACCAGGAAAAACTGCTTTCATTGATCGTCACCCCGAAAATGATAAATTGAAACTTCAGTAATACCATAATCCGCCCTTTTCCATAGTTTACAGCCGGCAATTTTTGCTGGCAACTGAGCAAATTGATCAGTTTCACAAACCACAATTCCATCTTTTTGCCAAAGTTTTAGTTCGTCGAAGCGCTGTAAAACTTGACTGATTTTTGTTTTTATATGGTGGATCTAAAAAAAGATAAGAAAATTTAAGCTGCCGTTTGGCAAGTACATTTAAGATTTTAAAAGAGTCTGCTTTATAGACCTGAAAAAGGCGTTCTTCCTTTGTTGCCCGAATATTCTCCTTGATTGTTTTAACCGCCTGAAACTGACGGTCAACTAAGATTGCCTGTTGTGCCCCCCGTGAAACAGCTTCAATTCCAAGAGAGCCGCTACCTGCGTATAAATCAAGGACTTGCCCAGCAAGCGAATTGCCAAGCATATTAAAAACCGACTCTTTAACTTTATCGGTCGTTGGCCGCGTCAGTTGACCAGGCACCGCCTTCAACTTCCTGCCACGATACTTTCCTGAAATTACTCGCATGCTATTTCCTACCTGTTCGATATTTTTCACGATCTTCATCAGTCAGCTTATATAAAATTCCAACTTCATCGCCAAAATCTGTTTTCAAGTCTCTCCTTAACGAACGCTGAACTTTTCTAACAAATTTTAAAGATTGTAATTTGCTTAATACTTCTTTATCGTCAGTCTGATCGATGTATAAAACAACATATTTCATTTTTTTGGAAACATAATGAATTGTTCCATACTTGCGAAGCTGGCGACTGTTTTTTAAATGATAAAGAAATACAATCAGTCCTTCACGCTGCTTGATTTCAAAATCCATTAATTCTCACTCCTGCCTGTGACAACAATTAAAATTCCATGACTATAAGCCATTCCAACAGGTTGTGGTTTATCGGTAATCAACTTATTAATTACCATTTTCAACAACTCTGGTTTTTCAAAAATTGTTAAAGAACTATAAAATGGTGCTACCAGCATTAAACTGTTTTTAGATGTCACAGCTAAATCTGCCACTACTTGTTTTTTTAAATTTTTTCTTTGCAACAAAACAAATTTCCGATTATAAAATTCATCATTAGCAATTTGTTTTAAATTAGCTGCATACTTTGTAGCAACCACGGCACCTGGTTGATTAATAACTTTAGTTAATAAAGACTGAGCTTTCAAATTCAAATTATCATTTAATTGCAACGATTGTTGACCTGCTTGCATTCGTTTAGCATTAATTAGTTGCAATAAGTCAACCGGTAACATTTGACTAAGGTTGTCCCAATCAACTTTGCCTTGATACTGAACTGGCAATGGCACTTGAGCAACTAAATGATAAAGCTGCTTTTTAACCAACATGTCTGTATTTAAATATTCTAGAGCATAAACTTTTTTTGAACCTGGCTGTAAATATGCAATTGCATAACTGCCATTTTTAAAACTGATTAGTGGATGTTGATTCAACGCGCGCTCAGATAATTCATACTGAAATGTTTGCTCATGATAATTAAATTTAAAATTAGCGTAAAGCGTCGTCAACTTTAAAAGCTTTTTAAAAGACATGCCAACTTTAAGTTTTCCCTGGCGAGTATCCTGACCAATAGTAAAAATATCACAAACCCGCTTAGTATATTGATCAATTCCAACCTTTAAATAGTCAGACTGATTCAAATTATATAACCACCACTCAACATTATCTGCACTTTGTAGCTTATCGACCGGCTGACCAAAATCTGCGGTAATTTTATTTGACGACTTACCAATATAAGCAGCTAGTTGACTAGTTGCTAATGGTCTAACTTTAGGGGTCGTTAATTTGATATCATTTTCATTTTTTTTATTTTTTTCTGACTTAACATTTCCAACTTCATCAACAGAACTTGAACTTTTTTGCTGGTTGATAGCTGCTTGATAGTAGAGACAGCCTAAAATGATTATTAAAACTATGCTAAAATTTAAAATTGTTTTCCAGCGAATTCGTTTTTTCATCATTTATTCCTTAATTGGTTCAAGCTCTAGCAACAAATCTTGTGCCTCAAGCACATCGCCCGCTTTAACATATACATGACTGATTTTACCTGTCAAAGGTGCCTTGATTGTCGTTTCCATTTTCATTGCCTCAGTAACTACTAAAGGATCACCTTTCTTAACTTTTTGATTCTTAGCAACTAAGATCTTTAAAACTGAACCACTTAGGGTTGCTCCAATTTGGTTTGGATTAGTTGGTTCAGCCTTCAAAGCTTTTCTAACCTTTGACTTTTGACTATTATCGTGAATAACAATTTGTTGCGGCTGACCATTTAAATTAAAGAATAAACTTCGATTACCATCCTCATCAGCTTCACTAATTGAATTTAATTTAATGATCAATGTCTTGCCTTTGCCAAATAACACATGTAATAATTCATGACTACGCATTCCTTGGAAAAAGGTCATGGTATCCAAAACACTTAAAGCCCCAAATTGTTCGGAAGATTTAGTGTAATCCAAAAAAACTTCTGGATATAAAATATAACTTAAAACTTCTTCACTTGTTGGTTGATGTTTGATCTTTTGCTTTAATTCATTAGCAATCTTAGTAAAGTCAACCGGTTTTGCCAAACTTCCTGGTCGCACAGTAATTGCCGGCTGCCCCTTTAATACTACTTTTTGTAACTCAGATGGAAAACCACCAACTGGCTGACCTAAGTTTCCAGCAAAGAAGTTAACAACCGATGCTGGAAAATCAAGGGTCTGCCCCTTTTCAAAAATATTATCAGCATTTAAATTATTTTGAATCATGAACAACGATAAATCTCCAACAACTTTTGAGCTTGGTGTAACTTTAACAATATCCCCCAACAATTGATTAACTTGGCGATATGCCCGTTTAACTAACTCAAAATCATTAATTCCCAAAGCTTTGGCTTGTTGCTGCAAGTTTGAATACTGTCCACCCGGCATTTCAGTCTCATAAATATCGGTTTGCGGTGCAGTAATGCCATTCATAAAATCTTGATAACAAGGCTTAACTCCCAGCCAATAACGATTCATTTTTTCAACATTATCAATATTTAGTTCTGGTTGTCTAGCATTACCAGCTAGTGCATAATACAAACTGCTCATGCTTGGCTGACTGGTTGTCCCAGAAAGTGCACTTGTCGCCACATCAACTATATCAACACCTGCCCGAACGGCTTGAACATATGTAGCAATTCCATTTCCAGTTGTATCATGAGTATGCAAATGGATCGGCACGTCAACAACTTCTTTTAAACTTGAAATCAGCTCATAAGCAGCTTGTGGCTTTAACAGCCCTGCCATATCTTTAATCCCAATAATCTGCGAGCCAGCACTAACCAAATCGTGAGCTAAACCCTGATAATATTTAAGATCATATTTATGTTCATGAGGATTTATAACATCTCCAGTATAACACATTGTACCTTCGGCTATCTTCCCAGTATGACGAACATATTGAATGCTTTTTTCCATTTGTTCGACCCAATTTAAACTATCAAAAATGCGGAAAACATCAATCCCATCTGCGGCACTTTGTTGAATGAAGCGCTCGAGCACATTATCTGGATAATTTTTATAGCCAACTGCATTTGAACCGCGAAACAGCATCTGTAATAAAGTTTTAGGCATCAATTTTCGAATAATTCTCAAACGTTTCCAGGGATTTTCATGTAAGAAGCGATAAGCCACATCAAAAGTTGCTCCACCCCAAACTTCTGCCGAGAAAATATGTGGCAGAGCTTGATCAAAAATCTCAGCAGCTGGAATCATATCTTTGGTTCGCATCCTGGTTGCAAATAAACTTTGATGAGCATCACGCATAGTAGTATCCGTCAATAATACTTCTTTTTGTTGCTTGATCCAATTGGTTAGTCCCGTCGCTCCTTGCGAGTCAAGAACTTGCTTAGCAGTTACCGTATCACTTTCCGTTGCAAATTCATGTGACATATGAATGTCAGGCAGATATTTTTTATGATGCTTGCCAATTCCTGGAAAGCCATTAACAGTTACCTCGCCAATATATCTTAGTAACTGATTGGCCGTTTTGGGTTTGCGTTCATATTCAAATAATTCTGGAGTTGAATCAATAAAAGTCGTGTGAGCTTGTCCTGCAATAAATTTTGGATGGTTGATAACTTTTTTCATAAATGGAATATTAGTTTTGACACCACGGATTATGAATTCATCTAAAACCCGGTTCATTTTTTTAACTGCTCCAGTAAATGTTCGTGACATCACACACGCTTTAACCAGTAACGAATCAAAATACGGTGTAATCACTGCCCCTGCGTAAGCATTACCGCCATCCAAACGAACTCCAAAACCACCAGGGGAACGATAAGTTTCGATTTTACCCGTATCTGGCATAAAATTATTTTCGGGATCTTCCGTTGTTACCCGGCATTGGATTGCATAACCATGATAAGCAATTTCTTTTTGTTCTGGAATTTCCAGATCATGATGCAGATCTTTCCCGTCAGCAATTAAAATTTGGGCTTGGACAATATCAATTTCAGTGATCATCTCAGTCACGGTATGTTCAACTTGCACTCGTGGATTAACTTCAATGAAGTAAAAATCATCTGGAGTAACTAAAAATTCCACAGTGCCCGCATTTTGATAAGCAACACTTTTCATTAACCGAACTGCCGCCTGACAAATTTCCTGGCGGCGTTGGCTTGAGAGAACAATACTGGGAGCAAATTCGATCACTTTTTGATGACGTCGTTGAACCGAACAGTCACGTTCAAACAAGTGAATTACATTTCCATGCTGATCAGCCAAAATTTGAACTTCAATATGCTTAGGGTTTTTTAAATATTTCTCAACGTATAGCTCATCATCACCAAAAGATTGCTTTGCTTCGCTTCGTGCTCGATTAAAACTTTCTTGAACTTCTTGATCACTATTAATGATTCGCATTCCGCGACCACCACCACCTAAAGCCGCTTTGATCATAATCGGATAACCATGCTGATGAGCAAAAGCCTGAACCTCAGCTACCGAGCCAACAGGTTTGTCGCTGCCCGGAATTGTATGTAAACCAGCTGCTACCGCTGCATCTTTAGCTTTAATCTTATC
>NZ_AHYZ01000150.1 GCF_000255495.1 Liquorilactobacillus vini DSM 20605 | reverse complement strand
AGTCGTTAGCTCAGTTGGTAGAGCATCTGACTTTTAATCAGAGGGTCGACAGTTCGAGCCTGTCACGACTCATTGTTACAAAAGGGTATTGACATTGTAGCATTAATTTGTTATTATAATTAAGTCGTTGTGTTAATTAACTTCTGCCGACTTAGCTCAGTTGGTAGAGCATCTGATTTGTAATCAGAGGGTCGGGCGTTCGAATCGTCTAGTCGGCATTTGCTTATGCGGAAGTAGTTCAGTGGTAGAACATCACCTTGCCATGGTGGGGGTCGCGGGTTCGAATCCCGTCTTCCGCTTAGTAATATGCACCCATAGCGCAATTGGATAGAGTGTCTGACTACGAATCAGAAGGTTGTAGGTTCGACTCCTACTGGGTGCATAATTAACGGGAAATAGCTCAGCTTGGTAGAGCACCTGGTTTGGGACCAGGGGGTCGCAGGTTCGAATCCTGTTTTCCCGATAAGTGATTTTTTCACTAATGTAGTTTATTAGATCGCGGCGTAGCTCAGCTGGCTAGAGCGTCCGGTTCATACCCGGGAGGTCAGGGGTTCGATCCCCTTCACCGCGATATTCATGATGGAGCTTGGACCTTTAGCTCAGTTGGTTAGAGCAGACGGCTCATAACCGTCCGGTCGTAGGTTCGAGTCCTACAAGGTCCATAAGGTTTGGTGGCGCCTTGTAGAAAGTCATTGATTATTATTTATATGGAGGATTACCCAAGTCTGGCTGAAGGGAACGGTCTTGAAAACCGTCAGGTGGGTAAAACCACGCGAGAGTTCGAATCTCTCATCCTCCTTATTTATTATCGCGGGATGGAGCAGTCTGGTAGCTCGTCGGGCTCATAACCCGAAGGTCGTAGGTTCAAATCCTGCTCCCGCAATTGGTCCTATGGTGTAGGGGTCTATCACGCCTGCCTGTCACGCAGGAGATCGCCGGTTCAAATCCGGCTAGGACCGTTTCCTAGTTTTTTAATGGCTCGGTAGCTCAGTCGGTAGAGCAATGGATTGAAGCTCCATGTGTCGGCAGTTCGATTCTGTCCCGCGCCATAGTTAAAATGCGGGTGTAGTTTAGTGGTAAAACCACAGCCTTCCAAGCTGTTGTCGCGAGTTCGATTCTCGTCACCCGCTTATTGGAGAAGTACTCAAGTGGCTGAAGAGGCGCCCCTGCTAAGGGTGTAGGTCGTGAAAACGGCGCGAGGGTTCAAATCCCTCCTTCTCCGTTTTTTTTGACCCGTTGGTCAAGTGGTTAAGACACCGCCCTTTCACGGCGGTAACATGGGTTCAAATCCCGTACGGGTCACTTTTAATTATCGCGGGATGGAGCAGTCTGGTAGCTCGTCGGGCTCATAACCCGAAGGTCGTAGGTTCAAATCCTGCTCCCGCAATTGGTCCTATGGTGTAGGGGTCTATCACGCCTGCCTGTCACGCAGGAGATCGCCGGTTCAAATCCGGCTAGGACCGTTAATACTGATGAATTAGGATCTCTGTTAATCGTATTGACGGAGCCATGAAGTCCTCTGAAGAGAGGGCTTCTTTATTTTACAATTAGAAGGATCCTGGCATAAAAATGATCCATATTTTTTAATCCGTAACAGATTCGTTTAAGTGCTTTAATTTTACGATTGACTCCTTCGATTGGGCCATTAGAAAGCGACGATTTACAGCTGTTGGAAACATACTTTAAGTTTTTCTTCAAAGTTGTAATTGAAGTATCCATTGGTGAGCTTTGTTTTTGATAACTGTTCAAGGTCAGGCAGAGCTTTTTTTCATCATGCTTTTTAATTGCTTCTTGAATTTGGTGGCTACCTCATAAGCGTATTTAAGCTTTGGACTAGCACTGAGGCCTAAATCAATTAGATTTTGTTGAGTCATATATTCATTGAGTCCCCGGAAATATTGTGTTTTAGAATCATCAACTTTTTCTGCATCTTTATGAAACAAACGCCAATTAATTTTTAAAGCCTTATAAATTCGACTATGTTTATCATTCAGCTGTTTTAAAGTTGTGACTCTGAGTTGGTCAAAAGCTCGATTGACTAGCTGGATGATATGAAAACGATCAATAACGATTTGGGCATTGGGGAAAAGGCGCTTGATAAAAATCTGATAGTTGGCATTCAAGTCAATCACAACTGACTTAACTTTTAGACGTTCGTTGAGAGAGTAACGGTTCTCAAAATAAGCACAGATGTTTTTAGACAAACGATCATCAAGAATAGAGATCAAATTGTGACTTTTAGCATTGAGTGCAATGAATGAGTACAATTTGGCAACTGATTTGAATTCGTCAAAACAAAGATGTTCAGGAAGCTTTGCCAGGCGCTGAGGCCTTTGAAAATCATGATACAAAATCCGTTCAACCGAACTAGCAGAGATGCCAACGATTTTGGCAATCGTCGTAACCGGCAATGATTGTTTCGCTAATTTAAAAACAGCTGATTTGAGTCCCCTGGTAAGCGAATGATTTTTTTCAACAATCGGAGTTTTGGCTCCATAAGTTGTTTGGCAAGATTTACAAAAATAACGTTGTTTCCGTAAGTACAACAAAATCATGGGACCATTGAGCGTTGTCAAGCGAAGTTTTGTCAATGTTGTACCATTTTTGATCAGTGATGGGAAACCGCAGTGAGGACAACGAAAGAGCTGGTAGCTGAGACGGGCATGGATTACTTTGAAATGATAAACCACACCAGATCTAACAGTTCTAAGATCTTCAACTTTAAAGAAATTGATATTTGAGTCTTTTATTTCGAGTAAGCGTGCGATAGAATCTAATTGGGACATGGCTTTTCCTTCTTTCGATTGGGTTTTGTCACTTAAATCGTATCATAGGATGCCATGTCCTTTAATGTATGA
>NZ_AHYZ01000151.1 GCF_000255495.1 Liquorilactobacillus vini DSM 20605 | reverse complement strand
AAAAATAACGTTGTTTTCGCAGATACAACAAGATCATTGGGCCATTAAGTGTCGGCAACCGGAGCTTTGTCAAAGTAGTACCATTTTTAATCAGCGATGCAAAACCACAGTGAGGGCAACGAGAAAGCTGATAACTAAGGCGAGCATAGATCGCCTTGAAATGATAAATAACGCCAGATCTAACAGTTCTAAGGTCTTCAACTTTAAAGAAATTGATATTTGAGTCTTTTATTTCGAGTAAGCG
>NZ_AHYZ01000152.1 GCF_000255495.1 Liquorilactobacillus vini DSM 20605 | reverse complement strand
GTTGTTACTGGGCCTGCTGAAATTTCAGCTAAAATTGACGTTGTTTCACCAGTCAAAGATAAATTGTATACACCTAAAATGCCTGGTGCCGAGGATCAAATTCATGATTTGACATTAAACAAAGCACACGAATTATATGGTGATCCATTACCGGAAATTGTTCAAAAGCGGCTGGAAAAAGAATTAAAAAGTGTTATTGGTAATGGTTTCTCGGTGATTTATTTGATTGCTCAGAAATTAGTTTATAAATCAAATAAAGATGGTTATTTAGTCGGATCTCGTGGATCAGTTGGATCAAGTTTGGTAGCAACGATGACGGGAATTACTGAGGTCAATCCATTGCCGCCGCATTATCGCTGCCCTAAATGTAAATGGAGTCATTTTTATGTCAAAGGCGAATACGGGTCGGGTTTTGATTTACCCGATAAGAAGTGCCCTAGGTGCCAGACGCTTTTAATCAAGGATGGCCAAGACATTCCCTTTGAAACTTTTTTAGGCTTTTACGGTAATAAAGTACCAGATATCGATTTAAACTTTTCTGGTGACTATCAGCCAATTGCTCATAATTATACGAAAGTTCTCTTCGGAGAAAACAATGTTTATCGAGCTGGGACAATTGGTACGGTTGCTGACAAAACCGCTTATGGATATGTTAAGGGCTATGAACGTGATACCGAGCAAGAATTCAGGAATGCTGAAGTTGATCGTTTAGCCAAAGGAGCAACTGGGGTTAAAAGAACAACTGGACAGCATCCAGCCGGAATTTTGGTTGTACCAGATTATATGGATATTTTTGATTTCACACCGATTCAATATCCAGCTGATGATCAAACTGCAAATTGGAAAACAACGCATTTTGATTTTCATTCAATTCACGATAATATCTTAAAACTTGATATTTTAGGTCATGATGATCCAACGATGATTCGAATGTTGCAAGATCTTTCCGGGATTAATCCAAAATCGATTCCGCCAGCTGATCCAGGCGTAATGCAACTGTTTTCTGGGACTGAAATCTTAGGGGTAACTCCAGAGCAGATTGGCTCTAAGACTGGTACTTTAGGAATTCCTGAATTTGGAACGCGATTTGTTCGCGGAATGCTGGAAGAAACTAAGCCAAAAACTTTTGCAGAATTATTAAAGATTTCTGGCTTGTCGCATGGAACGGATGTCTGGCTCGGGAATGCCGAAGAATTGATTCAAAATGGCACGGTAACGATGCCGGAAGTTATCGGTTGTCGTGATGATATTATGATGGATTTGATTCATATGGGAGTGGAAGCTGATCGGGCCTTTAAAATTATGGAACATGTCAGAAAGGGACGTGGGATCCCTGAGGACTGGCAAAAAGAAATGCGCCAGGCAAAAGTTCCAGAATGGTATATTAATTCTTGTTTGAAGATCAAATACATGTTCCCGAAGGCTCATGCCGCAGCTTATGTTTTAATGGCTTTACGGATTGCTTATTTCAAAGTTTATTTTCCACTGATTTATTATGCAGCTTACTTTAGCGTGCGAGCTGATGATTTTGACTTAGTTGCGATGACACGTGGTAAAGAAACTGTCAAAGCAGCTATCAAAGAAATCAATGCTAAGGGTATGGATGCAAGTACTAAAGAAAAAAATTTGCTGACAGTCTTAGAATTGGCTAATGAAATGCTGGAACGCGGTTTTAATTTTAAAATGGTTGACTTAAATCGTTCTGCGGTTGCTGCTTGGCTGATTGATGGTGATTCATTAATTGCGCCTTTCAATGCAATTCCCGGTTTAGGAACGAATGTTGCAAAACAAATCGTTGCCGCTCGTGAGGAAAAGCCTTTTCTTTCTAAAGAAGATTTAGCTAAACGTGGTAAAGTTTCAAAGACATTAATCGATTTTATGAATGAAAATCAGGTGTTAGATGAATTGCCAGATGAAAATCAACTGAGTTTATTTGATTCCTTGTTTTAGTTTTTAAGAGAAAATTTGTCAAGTTTGTTTTTATATGGTATAGTTAATAGGTAATTAATAACTCGTTGGGAGTGAGCAGCAATGCTCGCTCTTTTTATTGCAGCTATTTGTAAAGGAGGATAACTTAGTGAGTCCCGTCGTTGAAAAAGTAACGGAATTAGTTAAGCCGATTTTGGCAGAGTATCATTTTGAATTAGTTGATGTTGAATTTGTTAAAGAAGGCAAGAGTTGGTATTTAAGAGTTTATATTGATAAAGAAGGTGGCATCAATATTGAAGAATGCGCTTTGGTGAGCGACCGCTTGAGTGAACGGCTTGATCAATATGATCCTGATCCAATACCACAAGCATATTATTTGGAAGTTTCTTCACCGGGGGCAGAACGGCCTTTGAAAAATGAAAAGGATCTGCAGCGTGCAATCAATAAATATATCCATGTGTCTTTATACCAACCTTTAGCGGGGAAAAAGATTTTTGAAGGTGATTTGACTGCTGTGACGCCAACGTTCTTAACATTAAGGATCAATGATCAGGGCCGGTTTAAACAACAGAAGATTTTACGTCAGCAAATTGCCAAAGCACGGTTAGCTATTAAGTTTTAATTTTAATTAAGGAGTTTAAAGACGATGAGCAAAGAATTAGTAGAAGCACTTGATGCTTTGGAAAAGGAAAAAGGAATAAAAAAGCAAGTTGTTGTTGAAGCTTTGGAAGCAGCACTCGTTTCAGCTTATAAGCGAAACTATGGCCAGTCACGTAATGTGGAAGTGGATTTTGACCAGCAAGCTGGTGAGATCAATGTTTATGCAGTTAAGGAAGTTGTTGATCAAGTTTTTGATTCCCAATTGGAAATCAGCTTAGAAGATGCTTTGAAAATCAATAAAGCTTATGAGGTTGGCGATCAGATCAGATTTAAAGTCACACCTAAAAACTTTGGCCGGATTGCAGCCCAAACAGCTAAACAAGTTATTATGCAGCGGGTACGTGAGGCGGAAAGAAGCATTGTTTATGATCAATATATCCAGTATGAAAAAGAAATTGTTACTGGCGAAGTTGAGCGGATTGATCATCGTTATGTTTATGTGAACCTTGGTCGAGTAGAAGCGGTCTTGTCTCATCAGGATCAAATTCCAGGTGAAGAATATCATCCACATGATCGCATTAAGGTTTATATTTATAAAGTTGAAAATAGTGCTAAAGGACCGCAAGTTTTTGTTAGTCGTTCACATCCAGATTTGTTAAAACGATTGTTTGAACAGGAAATTCCAGAAGTCTTTGATGGGACGGTTGAAATCGTTTCGATTGCTAGGGAAGCGGGTGATCGAGCCAAGGTTGCTGTTCGTTCAACTAAAGATGGGGTCGACCCAGTTGGAACCTGTGTTGGACCTCGTGGTGAGCGGGTTCAAGCAATTGTTAATGAGTTGCGGGGAGAAAATATGGATATTGTCGAATGGAACAGTGATCCGGCCGATTTTATCAGCAATGCTTTAAACCCAGCGGAAGTCTTGAATGTGATTTTTGATCCAGATAACGAGCGAGCTTGCACGGTCGTTGTTCCTGATGATCAACTTTCTTTAGCAATTGGCAAACGGGGACAAAATGCACGTCTGGCAGCTAAATTGACTGGTTATAAGATCGATATTAAATCAGAAAGCGAGTTTGCTGATTTAGCGACAAATTCTGAACAAGAACCAACTGAACAATAAGCAATATAATTTGAAGAAAATTAACAAAGAGGTGATTAAAATGGTTCGCCGTAGAAAAGTTCCAATGCGTAAAGATATTGTAACTGCCGAAATGAAGCCCAAAAAAGAGCTGGTTCGAATCGTTAAAAACAAAGAAGGAGAAATTAGTATTGATCCGACTGGGAAAAAAGCTGGTCGTGGTGCATATATTAGTTTAAATTTAGCAATTGCTAAACAAGCAAAAACCGAGCGGACTTTCGACAAAGCGTTTAATATAAAGGTTGAAGATGATTTTTACGATCAATTGATTGCTTATGTTGATCATCAAGTTGCTCGGCGTGAGTTATTTGGAGAGCAAACGAAATGAAGGCTCAGCAGCAAATTTTACAATTATTAGGGATTGCGCGTCGAGCTGATAAAATAGTTAGTGGTGAAGCACAAGTTATTAGGCAGCTGCCGCAAAGAAAGCTGAAGTTGGTTTTTTTGGCAACTGATGCAACACCGACAGCTGCCAAAAAGATTAACGATAAATGTCAATTCTATCAAGTAATTGTTGATCAATCATTTAAACGTAATGAGCTTAGCCAAGCAATTGGTATGGCAAGATCAGTAGTTGCCTTAACTGATGAGGGCTTTACCAGAAAAATTTTAAGCTTATTGAAAAATAATCAAGAAAATAGATCAACTAGAGAAAATGGAGAGTGAGTCTATGGGGAAAAAAAGAATCTACCAATTAGCAAAGGAATTAAATCTTCCAAGCAAAAAAGTTATTGAAGTGGCAAAAAAGCAAGGATTTTCGGTTGCTAATCACATGTCAACAATTGGCGAAAATGAAGAACGTCAATTGCGTAATTTATTGAGTAAAAAAGGATCCTCAAACAGCGAAAAGGTTTCTGTAAAGCAGACGAAGGTTCAGCCTAAAAAAACTGTTCAGTCAAAACATCAAGCTGTGAAGGCGAAGCCAGTAACTGAGAAGAAGTCAAGCCAAGTCAGTAATTCGGCTAGGCAGAGTAGCCAATCCAAAGCTCATAATAATCAACCATCAAAAAATACTGAAAAAAGATATAATGGTCAAAGTAATTATTCACAAAATCGCTTTAACCGAAAAAACAAAAAGAATCGTCGCAAAAATCGCCGTCAGGAAAATAAAAAGCCGGCAGTTCCACCACGTAAGAACAAGCCATTGCCAGAAACCTTGGTTTATACAGTTGGGATGAATGTCGCTGATATTTCAAAAAAAATTCATCGTGAACCGGCTGAGATCATCAAAAAGCTCTTTTTGCTAGGCGTAATGGTTAATCAAAATCAATCATTAGATAAAGAAACGATTGAATTATTAGCTGAGGAATATGGTATTAAAGCGCAAGAAAAAGTTGAAGTTGATCTCTCGGATATTGATAAGATTTTCGATGATGAAAATAAAAACAAAAAGCACTTGGTTCCTCGCCCACCAGTAGTTACAGTGATGGGACATGTTGATCATGGCAAAACAACATTGTTGGATAAGTTAAGACATACTCATGTAACAGCTAAAGAAGCTGGTGGAATTACCCAACACATTGGTGCCTATCAAGTCAAGCATGATGGCAAAACGATCACATTTCTTGACACACCTGGTCACGCAGCCTTTACTAATATGCGGGCTCGTGGTGCCGATATTACTGATATTACTGTATTAGTAGTTGCCGCAGATGATGGTGTAATGCCACAGACGATTGAAGCTATTAACCATGCCAAGGCGGCTAAGGTTCCAATCATCGTTGCAGTTAATAAGATTGATAAGCCAGGTGCTAATCCGAATCATGTAATGGAGCAATTGACCGAATATGAACTGATACCAGAAGATTGGGGTGGAAATACGATTTTTGTTGAAATTTCAGCAAAATTCGGCAAAAACCTTGATGAGTTATTAGATATGATTTTATTGGAAGCTGAAATGCTTGAATTGCGGGCTAATCCGAAACAACATGGAGCTGGTTCAGTTATTGAAGCCCGGTTGGATAAGGGTAAAGGAGCAGTTGCGACCCTTTTGGTTCAACAAGGGACATTGCATGTTGGGGATCCAATTGTAGTTGGTAATACTTTTGGCCGAGTTCGGACAATGACCAATGACAAAGGACAACAAATCAAAAAAGCTTTGCCATCGACGCCCGTTGAAATTACCGGTTTAAATGATGTTCCAGATTCTGGTGATCGTTTTGTAGCTTTTGGTGATGAAAAGTCTGCTCGAGCAGTTGGTGAGGAGCGGGCTAAACGGGCTTTAAGGAAAGAAAGAAGCCAAACGGCACCGCATGTAACGTTAGATAATCTGTTCGATTCGTTAAAAGAAGGCGAATTGAAGGAAGTTGACATAATTATTAAGGCTGATGTTCAAGGCTCAGTCGAAGCTTTAGCTAATAGTTTTCAAAAGATTAACGTTGAAGGCGTTCGGGTCAATATCATTCATCAAGCGGCCGGTGCTATTAACGAAAGCGATGTTACTTTAGCTGAGGCTTCCAACGCGATTATTATTGGCTTTAATGTTCGTCCGACTCCACAAGCTAAAGCTCAAGCGGAAAGCGATCATGTTGATATTCGTTTGCATAAAGTAATTTATCAAGCAATTGAAGAAGTGGAAACGGCGATGAAAGGGATGCTTGAACCAGTTTATCAAGAAAAGGTTATTGGTCAAGTTGAGATTCGTCAAACATATAAAGTTTCTAAACTTGGAACAATTGGTGGTGGTTACGTTACGGATGGTTATATCCAACGTGATAGTGGAGTGCGAGTCATTCGTGATGGAATCGTAATTTACGAGGGCAAACTTGCTAGTTTGAAACGTTTTAAAGATGATGTTAAACAAGTTAAGCAGGGCTTTGAATGTGGATTAATGGTCGAAAATTATAATGATATTAAAGTTGGCGATCAGATTGAGGCTTTTATTATGCAAGAAGTTCCGACAAAATAGTAATTTTTTAAAGGAGAATTAATTTTGGTTCGTAATTACCGTATAGGTCGTTTAGAACAAGAGATTCAACGTGAAGTTGATGATATTTTGATGAAGCGCGTTCGGGATCCTCGTGTTCAAGGTGTTACAATCACCGGTGTTGAAGTGACGGGAGATTTGCAGCATGCAACTATTTACTATAGTATTTTGTCAGACCAAGCCTCTGCTGCTGAAAAGACGCAGACCGGTTTGGACAAAGCAACAGGATTGATTCGACGTGAATTAGGATCACGTTTAAGCATTTACGTGACACCAGAAATTAAGTTTGAACAAGATCGATCAGTCCAATATGGAAATCGAATCGATCAGTTGTTGAATCAAGTGAAAAAAGCTAATCAAAATAATGATAAATGATCTGCTTAAGATTAACTGGCTGGATATTTTTAACAGCATTCTTAGCAGACAATTATAAAAGCTGTAACAAAGCAATTGTTTTGTCGCAGCTTTTATTTCAGAAAAGAATAAAGGAGGTCGCTAATGGATGGCATAATTCCTTTGTATAAGGAAAAAGGCATGACTAGCAGCGATTGTGTCCGTCATTGTCGGCAAATTCTAAAAATGAAACGAGTCGGGCATAGTGGAACTTTAGATCCGAATGTTAATGGTGTTTTGCCAGTTTGCATTGGGAAAGCAACGAAAGTCGTTAACTATTTGATGGATTTTGGAAAAGTTTATACTGGTGAAATAACTTTTGGCCTAGCAACAGTTACAGAAGACCTGGATGGAGAAATAATTGCGCAAGAAAGGTTGACGAAACCTTTTTCACTTAAACAGATTGATCAAGCAATGAAAAAATTGACAGGTGATTTAATTCAAATTCCGCCACTATATTCGGCAATTAAGGTTAATGGCCGTCGTTTGTATAACTACGCGCGATTAGGCATTCCAGTCGAACGTCCCAAACGAAAAATCAAAGTCAACTATTTTCGGCAAAGCAAACCACCAGTTTTTAATTTGCAACAGCGGCAGCAGACCTGTTTTTTTGAAGTAAGTTGTGGCAAAGGGACTTACATTCGGACACTAGCTAGTGATTTGGGAAAAAGTTTAGGTGTACCTGCTGTTATGTCAAAATTAACGAGACAAACAAGTGGTGGCTTTGATCTTTCCGAAACAGTCAGTCTTCAGCATTTACGAACAGCGGCAGCGACTGGACAAATTAAAAATCTAGTTTACGATTGGGATGTAGCTTTAAAAAACTTCGATCATTATCAGTTGTCGCCAGCACAATGGAATAAGGTGAAGAATGGTGGTTTTTTGGATTTAACGGCCACCAGTGAAAAAATTGTGTTGACCTATCAACAAAAAAGCCGTTGTATTTATCATTTAAACCAACAGCGACAGCTTTATGTGCCAGAACAGATGATCGATTTAACGGAAGGATACGAAGAGTGAAAACGATTGAATTAAGTGAGCCATTTGATCCACAAATCATTCCAGCTGGTAAAGTCGTTTTAGCAACTGGCTTTTTTGACGGTGTTCATTGTGGTCATCAACAGGTGATCAAAACGGCAGCTCGACAGGCCAAAAAAATGAGTTGCAAGTTAGCTGTGATGACGCTTGATCGACATCCAATGATCGTTTTTCAGCATGTTCCGACAAAACAAATTCATTATTTAACGACCTTAAAACATAAGTTGAAATTATTCCAGCAATTAGGTGCCGATTATGTATATGTGATCAAGTTGGCAGGGACTTTACCGCAAATGCCGCCCCAAGAATTTGTCGATAAATATATGGTTGGTCTGCATGCAGCAGCAGTGGTTGCTGGTGAAGATTATACATATGGCAAGCATACAATTGCTAATATGCAAACTTTACCAGAATTTGCTCGCAATCGCTTTCAAGTGATTACGGTCAAACATGTATTATTTGGACAAAAAAAAATTAGTTCAACAATGATTCGACGCTTGCTTGATACTGGCCAAATTGATTTAGCAAATCAATTATTAGGTTACCATTATCAAAATACGGGAATTATTGTTCATGGTAAACAGCTGGGCCGCCAATTGGGGTTTCCAACTTTAAATTTAAAAATTAATTCTCAGGAACGAATCTTGGGTGAAGGAATTTATGCAACCAAGGTGCGGCTCAGTGGTAAAGAATATTTGGGAATGGCTTCAATTGGCAGAAATGAGACTTTCGGCGCTAATCAACAATTAACTGTTGAAATTAATCTACTTAATTTTTCTAAAATGGTTTATGGTCAACAAGTTGTTGTTAATTGGTATCATTATTTACGCGGTCAGGTTAAATTTGCAAATGCTCAAGCGCTGATAGAGCAGTTAAAAAAAGACCAACGGCAGACGTTGAACTATTTTCAAAAATGAAAAGAAACTCTTTTTTAGTTGCTGAAAGTTCAATTCTTGACTTATTAACCTTTTTCTTGTATATTAATAATTGACTTAGCACTCAATGATGCTAAGTGCTAATCGAGGTGATAATCATGCTAACCGAAAGGCAGCTGCTGATTCTCGAAACAATTGTTCAAGATTATGCTGATGCTGGACATCCAGTTGGGTCAAAGGTTTTGGAAAGCCAATTGCCAGTTCATGTCAGTTCAGCAACAATTCGTAATGAGATGGCGACATTGGAAAAAATGGGGTTTTTGCTGAAAGAGCACTCTTCTTCTGGGAGAATACCATCACTAAAGGGCTATCGCTATTATGTTGATAATTTAGTAAAGCCGTCAGCAATTGATCCACAACTGGTTGATAATGTTCGCAAAGCCTTAGACAATCAATTCTTTAAGATTGATCAATTGGTTGCTTCCTCAGCTAAAATTTTGTCGCAAATGACAAACTATACAGCAATAACATTTAAGCCAGCAACTAAGCAGGTTCGTTTGCAAGGCTTTAAAATTATGCCAATGGGTAACCAGCAAGTTATGGTTATGTTAATCACGAGCGATGGTGAAGTTGAAAGTCAGCTGTTTAACTTACCAAGACAAATTAGTGGTGAGGAACTGGAAGCAATGGTTAGAATCATCAATGATCAAATTGTTGGTCTGCCATTGGATGAAGTTGTCGATAAACTTCGTGAAAGTGTTCCGGTGCTGGTTCATTATATTCGTCAACCAAGTGGCTTTTTGAGCATTTTTGGTGGGATTTTAAACAAAGCAGTTGATGATCAATTTTACGTGGGTGGTAAACTTAATCTGTTAGACTTTGTTGAAGATGGCAATATTGAGCAGATTAAAGCTTTATATTCATTGATCGACCGCTCAGCAGATATTACTAATTTAGTGGCAACTCAAGATCATCAACAAACGATCCATGTTAAACTGGGCAATGAGATGGCTGATCGTTCACTTTTGAATTACAGCTTGATTTCAGCGACTTATGATGTGGCACAGCATGGTCAAGGATTAATTGCAATTCTTGGGCCGACTAATATGCCATATTCAAAAATTATTGCTCTACTTGAGGTTTTTCGTGATGAGTTAGCGCATAAGATGCTTGATTATTATGATTTCTATGATTAGAAATTAGAGAAGGGGTGTTCACTTGTCAGAAAAAGAAAGTGATCTTAGCCAGCAACAAGAAAGTGCTGAGAAAAAAAAGGACGCAAATAAACCAAAACCAGTTAAAGCTTCAAAAGCTAAGGCTGAAAAAGCGATAGTTGATCAGAAATTGAAAAAGCAATTAAGTGATCTGCAAGCAAAGTATGATCAACTAGAAGATAAGTACTTGCGTGCCGAAGCTGAAATGGCTAATATGACCACTCGCTTTAAAAATGAACAGGCTAAATTGATCAAATATGATGGTCAAGCGTTGGCTAAAGATGTTTTACCGGTGTTGGATAATTTGGCGCGTGCTTTGCAAATTGAAGCTCAAGATGATGTTTCAAAGCAGTTGAAGCATGGGATTGAAATGGTTCATCGTGATATGGAAAAAGCTTTAAAAGATAATCATATTACCAAAATTGAAGCTCTCGGTAAACCTTTTGATCCACTTTATCATCAAGCCGTTAAGACTGTACCGGTTGAAAAGGGCCAGCAGCCTGAAACGGTCGTAGAAGTTTTCCAAGAGGGTTACTTATTAAAAGATCGAGTTTTGCGACCAGCAATGGTGGTAGTAGCCCAATGATAATTTTTTAAATAAATTCTAAAAAAGAGGTAGAAAATTATGTCAAAAATCATTGGTATTGATTTAGGAACAACTAATTCTGCAGTGGCTGTTCTTGAAGGGAAAGAACCTAAAATCATTACTAATCCTGAAGGAAATCGGACAACTCCGTCAGTTGTTTCTTTTAAAAATGGTGAAAAACAGGTTGGTGAAGTTGCTAAACGTCAGGTAATCACTAATCCAAATACAATTTACTCAATTAAACGTCACATGGGTGAAGCTGATTATAAAGTTAGTGTTGAAGGTAAGGAATATACTCCTCAAGAAGTTTCGGCAATGATTTTGCAGTATATTAAGGAATATTCTGAAGCTTATTTAGGTGAAAAAGTTTCTCAGGCAGTTATTACAGTTCCAGCATACTTTAATGATGCTCAACGTCAGGCAACTAAAGATGCTGGTAAAATTGCGGGTTTAAAGGTTGAAAGAATTGTTAACGAACCAACAGCTGCTGCTTTAGCATATGGTTTGGATAAGCTTGAAAAAGATCAAAAAATCTTAGTATTTGACCTTGGCGGTGGAACGTTTGATGTTTCAATCCTTGAGCTAGGTGATGGTGTTTTTGAAGTTCTTTCGACTAATGGTGATACACATTTGGGCGGAGACGATTTCGACCGCAAGATTATGGATTGGTTAGTCGATGATTTCAAAAAGGAAAATGGGATTGATTTATCGCAGGATAAAATGGCGATGCAGCGGCTGAAAGATGCAGCTGAGAAAGCTAAGAAGGATCTTTCAGGTGTCTCAAGTTCACAAATTAGTTTGCCGTTCATTACTTCTGGTGCGAATGGCCCATTACATTTAGAAAAAACTTTGACGAGAGCTAAGTTTGATGAATTAACCGCCGATTTAGTTGAAAGAACGAAGATTCCAGTTCGGAATGCTTTACATGATGCCAAATTAACGAATAACGAAATTGATGAAGTTATTTTAGTTGGTGGTTCGACCCGGATTCCAGCTGTCCAAGAAGCAGTTGAAAAAGAAACTGGCCATAAGCCAAATAAATCAGTTAATCCAGATGAAGCCGTTGCCTTAGGGGCAGCTATTCAAGGTGGAGTGATTACTGGTGATGTTAAAGATGTTGTGTTGCTTGATGTTACACCATTGTCATTAGGAATTGAAACGATGGGTGGGGTCTTTACTAAATTGATCGATCGCAATACAACGATCCCAACCAGCAAGTCACAAGTATTTTCAACGGCTGCTGATAATCAGCCGGCTGTTGATATTCACGTTTTGCAAGGTGAACGTCCGATGGCTGCTGATAATAAAACGTTAGGTCGTTTCCAGTTAACAGATATTCCAGCAGCACCAAGAGGAGTTCCGCAGATTCAAGTTACTTTTGATATTGATAAAAATGGGATTGTGAATGTTTCAGCTAAAGACTTAGGCACGAACAAAGAACAAAAAATTACGATTAAGAGTTCATCCGGTCTTTCAGATGAAGAAATTCAACGGATGGTCAAAGAAGCTAAAGAAAATGAGACTGCTGATAAGAAGCGGAAAGAAGAGGTTGATCTTAAAAATGAGGTTGACCAGTTGCTCTTTACTTCTGAGAAGACGCTGAAGGAAGTCAAAGGTAAAGTATCTGATGACGAAATCAAGAAGGCAGAGGCAGCTCGTGATGCTTTGAAGAAGGCTCAAGAGGCTAATAATGTTGATGAGATGAAGACGAAAAAGGATGATTTGATGAAGATTGTTCAGGATATGTCAGTGAAACTTTATCAACAAGCACAAAAAGATCAACAGGCGAAGGGACAAAATAATAATTCGACTGAATCCAAGGATAGTTCTTCAAAACCTGATGACGGAACCGTTGATGGTGACTTTAAAGAAGTCAATCCAGATGACAAAAAATAATCAGTACTGATTAGATAAAAAGTCAAAGGCCTGCGGGACTTTGACTTTTTATTTCGGGACGATTATGTTACTCTTTTTAAGTAGACTGTAAGTAATGGAGGGAGAAAATGGCAGGAAATAAAGATCCTTATGAAGTGCTTGGTGTTTCACGGGATGCTTCTGCTGCAGAAATTAAAAAAGCTTATCGGCGGCTTTCTAAAAAATATCATCCGGATTTAAATAAAGAACCAGGGGCTGAACAAAAGTTTAAAGAAATTAACGAAGCTTATGAAATCTTAAGTGATCCGCAAAAAAAGGCGCAATTTGATCAATTTGGCTCGACAGGAACTAATGCCGGTCAAGGTTTTGGTGGCTTTCAAGGTGGCGATTTTGGCGACTTCTCAGGCGGCTTTGAAGATATTTTTTCGTCTTTCTTCGGCGGTGGCAACACTGGTCGTTCACGTAATCAGCCACGACAAGGTCATGATTTACAATATAATATGACTTTAACTTTTGAAGAAGCAATTTTTGGAAAGAAAACTGATATTCAGTATACGCGAGAAGCTTTGTGCAAGACATGTAAGGGAACTGGTGCTAAACCGGGAACGCATCCGGAAACTTGTCAAAAGTGTCATGGTTCTGGAATGGTTCGAGAAGCTCAAAATACGCCGTTAGGCCGGATTATTCGTGAAGCTGAGTGTAATGTTTGTGGTGGAACAGGAAAAGTAATCCGCGAGAAATGTCAAGACTGTCAAGGAACTGGCCATGTTAAAGAACGGCATGAAGTCGAAGTTTCAATTCCAGCCGGAATTGAAGATGGCAATCAAATGCGTTTGCAAAATCAAGGAGAAGCTGGCTTTAATGGTGGACCATATGGTGATTTGTATATTGTTTTCCGAGTAAAACCAAGCAAAATCTTTAAACGTGATGGGACAAAGATCTTCTTTACGCAGCCGATCAGCTTTGTTCAAGCAGCTTTAGGTGATGAAGTCTTGGTTAAGACCGTTCACGGAGATGTTAAGCTGAAGATCCCAGCTGGAACTCAAACAGGAGCTACTTTCCGTTTGCGTGGCAAAGGAGCGCCGCATTTACGGACACAAGAAATGGGTGATGAAGAAGTAACTGTTAAAGTTATGACACCTAAGAAATTGAATTCACGTCAGAAAGAAGCCTTAAAAGCTTTTGCTGAGGCTAGTGGCGAAAAAGTTGCTGGCGAGGGTTCATTATTTGATCGTTTTAAAAAGCATGGTTTTTAATTGATTTAATTGGGGTTGCCAGTTTTAAACCGGCAACTCTATTTTTATTTTGAAGATGAGTCGTTTTGCCCTAATTGTATTCGATTTAAATGATTGATATAATTCAGGTAAGAAGATAGAAAGTAGGCATAAAAATGGATCTGAAAGAAATGAAGCAACGACAACAGCGGATTCGTAACTTTTCAATCGTTGCACATATTGATCATGGTAAGTCCACTTTGGCTGATCGAATTCTTGAGTTGACAGATACTGTTTCAAAACGTGAGATGAAGGATCAGTTGTTAGATTCGATGGACTTAGAAAGAGAACGTGGTATTACAATCAAACTAAACGCGGTTGAACTTCATTATCGGGCAGATGATGGTCAGATTTATATTTTTCATTTAATTGATACTCCAGGTCATGTTGATTTTTCTTATGAAGTTTCACGCAGCCTAGCAGCTTGCGAAGGAGCAATTCTAGTCGTTGATGCTGCTCAAGGAGTCGAGGCACAAACAGTTGCGAATGTTTATCTAGCAATTGACGATGATTTGGAAATTATACCAGTGATCAATAAAATTGACTTGCCATCGGCGCAGCCAGAAGTTGTTCGCCAACAAATTGAAGACGTGATCGGCATTGATGCTGCTGGGGCAGTTCTGGCCAGTGCAAAAAAAGGAATCGGCATTAAGGAAATTCTGGAAAGAATTGTTCATCAGGTACCGGCTCCTGATGGTGATTTAGAAGCACCGTTAAAAGCTTTGATTTTTGATTCAATTTATGATGATTATCGAGGAGTAGTTTTAAGCATTAGAGTTGTTGATGGGGTGGTCAAACCGGGTGATCGAATTCGGTTAATGAATAGTCAAACTGAGTATGAAGTGACTGAAGTTGGAGTTAATTCGCCTAAGCCATTGCAACGTGACTATTTAATGGCTGGAGATGTTGGCTATTTAACTGCTAGTATTAAAGATATCAAAGATACTCGAGTTGGTGATACGGTGACCTCGGCGGTTAATCCGGCTGCAAATCCATTGAAAGGTTATCGTGAAATGAACCCAATGGTCTTTGCGGGGCTTTATCCAACAGATAATGCAAAGTATAATGATTTGCGAGAAGCCTTGGAGAAGTTGAAACTCAATGATGCAGCATTAGAGTTTGAACCGGAAACTTCGCAAGCGTTAGGTTTCGGATTTCGCTGCGGGTTCTTAGGCTTGTTGCATATGGATGTAGTCCAAGAGCGATTAGAGCGTGAATTTAATATGAATCTGATTACTACCGCTCCAACTGTTACTTATGATGTTGAATTAGCTGAGGGAGCGCATCTGAAAGTTGCCAACCCATCTGAAATGCCGGATGCGGCTCGAATCAAACAAATTAATGAACCTTTTGTTAAAGCAACTATCATGGTTCCCAATGATTATGTTGGAGCTGTTATGGAACTTTGCCAAAGAAAACGTGGCAAATTTATTACAATGAATTATCTAGATGATTATCGAGTAAATGTAATTTATCAAATCCCACTTGCTGAAATTATTTATGATTTTTTCGATAAATTGAAATCGAATACTCGTGGTTATGCTTCACTTGATTATGAGCTGAGTGCTAGCCAACCGAGTGATTTAGTTAAAATTGATATTTTATTGAATGGAGAAAAGATTGATGCACTAAGCTTTATTACCCATCGTCAAAATGCTCAACAACGTGGTCGAGAAATAACGGCACGACTTAAAGCTATTATTCCCCGGCAGAATTTTGAAATTCCAATTCAAGCCGCAATTGGTGCTAAAATAATTGCTCGAACAAATATCAAAGCGTACCGCAAAGATGTTACTGCGCGGATTCATACTGGCGATCCGGATCGCCGTGCTAAATTACTTGAAAAACAAAAACGTGGTAAAAAGCGAATGAAAGCCGTTGGAAAAGTGATCGTTCCACAAGAGGCATTTATGGCAGTTTTGAAAACGGATGAGGAACAAAGTAAATAGTTAATCAAATATAGTAAAAACTGCGGATGATCGACACGGCGATAAAAACAAAGAAGAATAGTTGCTCAACAAAAATGCAGGCTGATCATCACCTGCATTTTTGTTGAGCAACTGAATTAATAATTATTTAGTTAATTACTGGTTGCTGGTAGAGAATCCAAGCCTTTCCATTGAAGTAAATCTTCGCCAGCATTTAGTTTCTGAATGCATGTATCCATTTGTTGTAAATCTTTAGGTGTAAAACTAGCCAGAAGCTTGTCATGAACGTCATAACGTTCAAACTTATGCAGCTTGCCATTTTCCCGCGTTTCAACTGTGTATCCCCAATCAGAATAACGCCAAAGATCAAATACGATTTTCAATTTAATTATCTCCTTGATTTTCAAGATCTAATTTAGTAAGTTTAAATTTATTAAAGTTGGTAAAGAATCCAACCGCTAGCAATCATTGTTAAAACTCCAAGAAAAAAAACACTTAAAGTTACGGCAGAACGTTGAATTTTAAAATGCCAATTGAGTCCACTAATTAATAAAAGTAGTAAGCCAGTCAAGATTAATAAGAGATAAATGCTTCTTAATTTTAGTGTCAATTCACAAATTAAAATGGCTAAAATCAAAATCCAATTACGTGAATTTTGATACCAAGTAAGACTACCAAAAAAAAGTTCTTTGTAAGAAAAATGTCGATTTTTAACCAGTTTTTGATATTTTGAAAACAACAACAAGATCCAAATTATGTAAAGTATTAATCCAATTAACTTTATCATTGATTTGACAACCCCAAAAGGCTGTTACGATTCCCTCCTCTGTGAATTGTGTAAGTTTTTGGAAAACAGTATTCAAATCAGCATCACTGTCATTAAGTCATCGTTACTGATTAAGTCAGCACTCATGATCACAAATGAAGATTGTAGAACTTTAGACGGTGGTTGATCAAATTGAGTATTTAATTTCAAAGTAAAGCCAACTAAATTTTAGCAAAAGTCGTCTGAAATAACTAGTAATTTTAAAATAATGATTGCCAGTCTAATTTGGAGCTATTAAGATAGCTTATGGACATTAATTTTAAAAGATACGGAGGACAGTTCTTTGCAATGGAATAAATTGATCATTTCAATTGATAATCAAGCAGTAGCAGCTGCGAGTGAAATATTATTAAAAGCAGGTAGTCTAGGAAATCAAATTGATGATTTGGCTTTTCAAAATGATCCGCAACAACCAGTTAAATTAATTGGTTATTTTAATTTAACACCTAAATGGGAGCAGACTTTTACAAAGATCAAACAGCAATTGAATAGCTTGAGAAAATGTCAACTAGAAGTTGGTCCATTGGACTGGAAATTAGTCCAGGTTGATGAAGAAACATGGCAGCATCAGTGGGAAGATTATTATAATATTCAGCATATTAGTCATTTTTTAACGATCGTTCCTGCTTGGAAAGAATATCGTCCCAAATTTCAGAGTGAAATAGTGTTGCACTTGAATCCTGGACGATCTTTTGGCACTGGAATGCATCCAACAACGGTTTTAGCACTTCAAGCACTTGAGGGAAACTTACTTGTCAATCAATCAGTCATTGATGTTGGAGCAGGTTCAGGAATTTTAAGTCTAACGGCTAGCTTGTTAGGAGCTAATTGGGTTGATGGTTATGAACTTGATGAGCGGGCTTTAACAGCAGCTAAGAAAAATTTACAGCTTAATGGCTTAGTTAAGAATGTTTCATTTGTGCAAAGTAATTTATTGCAAAATGCAAAACGGCCGGCGGATCTAATGGTCGCCAACCTTTTACCAAATCTAATTTTGCAGTTGTTGCCAACGGTCGCTCATTACTTGAAGCCAAAGGGAAAATTGATTCTTTCGGGTATAATTCTTGACAAGCAAAAAATTGTTGAAACTGAATTATTCCAGAACCATTTTCTGATTCTGCAAAAATCACAGTTGAAAAATTGGTTGGGGATTGTTGCTCAAAAAAATGATTAAGGAGTCAATAATGCAACGTTATTTTACTAAATTAAGCGAGGTTCCTGCAGACTACCAATTAGAACCTCAAATTTTTCATCATGCAATTAGAGTTATGCGAGCTAAAGAGGGTCAAATGTTTGAATTGGTAGATCAGCAGCAAAGGGTTAAATTAATGAAACTAACTCGAGTTTTTGCTAATCAAGCTTTTGCTAAAACACTCAAGACAAGTTTGCCACAGGTCGAACTTCCAGTCAGAGTAACGATTTTAGCTGGATTGATTAAAAATTCTAAACCGGATCTATTAATTCAAAAAGCGACTGAACTTGGGGCAGCTAAGATTATTTTTTTCAATGCTGATTTTTCTGTAGCTCAGTGGAAAGAACAAAAAGTTGCAAAAAAATTAGTCCGTTTGCAAAAAATTGCTCAGGGAGCAGCTGAACAATCACACCGAACGCAAGTACCTCTAATTAATTTTGTAACAGAGTTGAAAAAATTTGATTTCTCAAATTACCAATTTAAAATGGCAGCCTACGAGGAGTCGGCTAAACAAGGCGAAAGGCAAAATTTGTCATTAATTATTCAAAAAGTCAAACAGGAATTAACAAGGCAGCAGACCAAACCAGCGCTAGTTGCAGTTTTTGGCCCAGAAGGTGGACTTTCAATGGCTGAAGTTGCTTATCTCCAACGGCAAGGATGCTGTTTATCCGGTTTAGGCCCCCGGATCATGCGGGCTGAAACGGCGCCTTGGTATTTACTAGCAGCACTTTCATTTGCTTTAGAATTAGGGTAAAATAATAACAATTAAAAGAAACGGGGACCTTGCAATGAATCGGAGTAAACTTTTTTCAGTTACAACACTTTGGTATTTGACTTTGGCAGCAGCACTTTCATTTGTTATTCCAATAATTTTTATTGAAACTAACGCTTCGGATATTCAAAGATTAGGTTTAATATTATTCGGAATTAATGTTATCTATTCATTAGTGGTTGGAGTGATTGTAGGCTTAAAACAGCAGCCGCTGGTGTATTTGCTGTTTTTTCCAATCGTTTATTTGATAGGTGTTTATTTCTTTTTTGATAGCTATGCTTATTATTTTGCGGGCGCTTATATAATCTTTGCATTTTTGGCATACGGAACTGTCCGAAAGTAATCAACTTTTTTTAGAGCGGTACTGACTGCTTTTATTTCATTTGAGGTTATTAGGAGAGGAACCTTGTTACATGAGTAACAGCTAGTTGATTTAGGGGGAGTGAGTAAAGTGGCAAAAGAAATGATTTGGACGGCGAAAGATGTTTTTCAAATGGTTGAAAAATATATGAATCAAAAGCACGTCGAATTAGTTAAAAAAGCTTATAACTTTGCAGCTTATGTTCATAAAAACCAACGTCGTCAATCAGGGGAACCATATATTATGCATCCAATTCAGGTGGCCGGAATCTTAGCTAATTTAAAAATGGATCCGGCAACAGTTTGTGCTGGCTTTTTACATGATGTCGTTGAAGATACGAATGTTACTTTGGGCGACGTTGGCGAGTTGTTTGGACATGATGTTGAGGTAATTGTTGATGGTGTGACTAAGCTGAGCAAAATCCGTTATAAATCTCATCAAGAACAGTTAGCAGAAAATCACCGTAAATTGTTGCTAGCAATGTCCAAGGACTTGCGGGTAATTATCGTTAAATTAGCAGATCGTTTGCATAATATGCGGACACTCAATCATTTACGTCCGGATAAGCAACGGCGGATTGCTAATGAGACACTGGAAATCTATGCACCGCTAGCCGATCGTTTAGGGATCAGTACAATTAAATGGGAACTAGAAGACATTTCCCTGCGTTATTTAAATCCACAGCAGTATTATCGGATCGTGCATTTAATGAATTCAAAACGTGCGGAACGAGTTGCTTATATTAATCGTGCGATTGAAGAAATTAAGGGTGCAATTGCTGATTTGCATTTGAATTGTGAAATTTATGGTCGGCCTAAGCATATTTATTCAATTTATCGTAAAATGAAAGATCAGCATAAACAATTTAGTCAGATTTATGATTTGCTGGCGGTAAGGGTGATCGTTAACTCAATTAAAGACTGTTATGCTGTTTTGGGTGCAATTCATACTAAATGGAAACCAATGCCTGGGCGCTTTAAAGATTATATTGCTATGCCCAAGGCTAATATGTATCAATCATTGCATACGACTGTTATCGGACCGGCCGGAAAACCATTTGAGGTTCAGATTCGAACAGAAGAAATGCATCGGGTAGCTGAATATGGGGTTGCGGCGCACTGGGCCTACAAAGAAGGCAAAACGAATGGTGTTAAACCTGATAAAACAGGCAATAAGCTCAACTGGTTCAAAGAAATTGTTGAGCTTCAGGATGAAAGTAATGACGCTGCCGAATTTATGGAAAGTGTCAAGGGAGATCTTTTTGGCGACCGTGTTTATGTCTTTACACCGAAGGGCGATGTCTTGGAGTTGCCCAAAGGAGCCGGTCCGTTAGATATGGCTTATTCAATCCATACCGAGATTGGTAATAAGACAGTTGGAGCTAAAGTAAATGGTAAAATTGTTCCCCTTGATTATCAGATCAAAAATGGTGAGATCGTTGATATTTTGACTTCTACAAATTCAACTGGTCCAAGTCGTGATTGGCTAAAGTTAGTTCATACTAATAAAGCTAGAAACAAGATTAAACGTTTCTTTAAATTGCGCGATCGGACAGAAAACATTGAAAAGGGCAAGGAAATTTTAAATACCAATTTGCTTGAAATGGGATTTGAACCGAAGAAAATTTTAGTATCAGAAAATATTGATCAAGTGTTGCAACGGCGGAAATTTTCAAGTGCTGATGATCTTTATGCGGCATTAGGATTTGGTGAATTGGCACCCTTGGGGATCATCAATATTTTGACCGAAAAAATTCGCCAGCAGCGTGAAGTAGATAAAAAGCTCGAAGCACAAAAGGCTTTATTAGAAGAACATAAAGAAATTTCTCATGAAAATCAGCAAAATACTCCTGTTAGCAAAGATAGTGCAGTCGTGATTGAAGGAGTTGACAATCTTTTAGTTCGTTTAAGTCATTGCTGTAATCCAATTCCAGGGGATGAAATTGTTGGTTACATTACTAAAGGACGCGGGGTTTCAGTTCATCGAGCTGATTGTCCTAATATTAAAAATGCTGAAAAGAATGGTAGCCGCTTGATTGAGGTTTCATGGAATATTGATCCTGAAAGTCAGACTTATTACAATGCTGATCTACAAATTCAAGGATATAACCGTAATGGCTTATTAAATGATGTGTTGCAAGCTTTAAATAACAGTACCCGGCAGTTAAGCTCGGTCAATGGACGGGTTGACCATAATAAGCTAGCAACAATGGAAGTTACAGTTGGGATCAAAGATCGGCTGCATTTGCAACGCGTGATCGATAACATTAAAAAAGTTCCAGATGTCTATGTTGTTAAACGTACGATCCATTAATAAAAGGTCAGGTGATCAGAGAATGCGTATTGTTTTACAGCGAGTGAAGCAAGCAAGTGTTAAAGTTAATCAGCAAGTTGTTGGGCAGATAGGTCAAGGCTTTTTGTTGCTGGTTGGTTTTGGGACTAGTGATGGTCAGAAACAAATTGATTACTTAGTGCATAAAATTAGTCATGTGCGTGTCTTTGCCGATAAAAGTGGCAAATTAAATTTAGATATTCATCAAGTTGGCGGCGAAATTCTTTCAATTTCACAGTTTACTTTATACGCTGCTTTACGCAAAGGCAATCGGCCTGGTTTTTCTCTAGCACAAGATCCAGTTGTGGCCCAGAAAAATTATCAGCTTTTTAATCAGGCGTTGCGCGCTGAGAAACTGAAAGTAGCAGAGGGAATATTTGGAGCCGATATGCAAGTCGAGTTGA
>NZ_AHYZ01000153.1 GCF_000255495.1 Liquorilactobacillus vini DSM 20605 | reverse complement strand
ATGATACTGATAATTTGGTTTAAATAACGAGGGGAACAAGTGCGATTAATTCTTTGGAACCTAGCAGCTAAGAAGCTTTGTTTGCAGCATCAAGATGTTTTCGTGCCAACTACGATCGGTTTAGAAGTTTTACGCCAACAATTGCAGCTTGATCAGCACTCAACGGTTTTCATCCATCCGGTCAAATTTTATGATTTGAAACTTGATTTAGGCAATGATTTAGGAGAATTGCCAGTTAGAGTTTATTTTCCACAGCATTTACATCCCGGCGAAAAAGTTCCAACTATTTTTTTCATTCACGGTGGGCAGTTTATTAATGGCGGAATTTTTTCACATGATAAAATGGTGCGCGAGATTGTTTATCGGACACATGCGGCGCTAATTTTCCCCTGCTATGCTTTAGCACCAGAAAAAAAAGCTCCGTTTCAATTGCAGCAGCTGCAACGATGCTTTGTTAAGCTACCAGAGCTGACGAGACAAACGCCCTTATCACTGGAGCGTTTAATGTTAGCTGGCGATGATGTTGGTGGTGGAATGGCTGTTAGTTTAGCTTTAACTTTGGCTCAATCTGGTCAGCTGCCAATTTATAAACTATTGTTATTCTATCCAGTTGTGAATGCCAGCTTTGAAACTGAATCTTACCTGCAATATGCCGGAGGTTATGACTTGACGCGGGAAGAAATGAAGTGGTGTTGGCAACAGTATTTGCAAACAGATAAACAAAAAACTGATTGGCGCTATTCACCATTGTTGGCCTCATTTGAATTGTTAAGAAAATTACCAGAAACTTTGATCATCACTGCAGAAGCTGATCCAGTTCGCGATGAAGCGGAAGCGTTAGCACGTAAATTGCGCGACGCTGATGGTAAAGTGGTTGAGTTACGTCTACAAGGAATCATTCACGATTTTGTTATGAAAAATCAGCTCGATAAGACCAATGCCTGTCGTCTGGCGATGAATATTGCGGTCGATTGGTTAAAAAAAAGGAGCTAGCAAGTTTGAAAGGCAAAAAAATAGTTCAGCAGCTAAAGGCGATTTTTTGGGATTTTGATGGAACGCTATATGACACCTATCCGGAAATGACTGCTAGTTTATTGCAAGCGGCTGAAAGCTTTAATATTTCTTTAGATTATCAACAGGTTTTTCGCCATTTGCGGCAAACCTCAGTTCATCAGACCTTTGACTTTCTTTTTAAAGAAAAGCCTAGTTTGAAGCAGCAAGTTTGGACAACCTATCGCAAGTTAGAAAAACAACGTTCATTATCAGCGAAACCAATGCCAGGAGTAGCGGCTGTTTGTCAATTATTGTTTCAACAAGGTAAACAGCAATTTTTATTAACTCATCGGGATGCGTCTGCTTGGAAGTTGCTAAAAAATGATGGCTTGGAAAATTTTTTTGCTGGTGGTGTCACAGCAGAAATGAAATTTGCACGCAAACCTGATCCAGCGTCCTTAAACTTTTTGTGTCATAAATATATGGTTGATCCAACTGCGTCAGTAATGATTGGCGATCGGCCTTTGGATATTGTTGCTGGCCAGCGAGCAGGGATGCAAGGCTGGCTATTCGCGCCGGATAAGTTGATCAGCTTTACTGCTTATGATTTAAAATTCAGAAGTTATCAAGAACTTGATCAGCTTTTTTCTTAATTAGTTGAAGAACTGGCGGTAAAGTAAGTATTAAGTCCCTTGACGACATCGTTGGCGACCTCAGCTAGATACTGATTAGATTTAATTTCAGCAAAGTCATGATCACTATTAATGTAGCCCATTTCCAGTAAAACAGCTGGATAATCGTTATCTCTAATAACTTCAAAGTTGCCAAAGTCGATTCCACGATTCTTCAAGCTCAAATTGTTGAACTGCTGATTAATGGCATGCGCTAAGCTATATGATAATTGATGATGATAATAATAAGTAGTTACACCAGAAGCCGAGTTTTGCTGAGGTGAAGAATCAAAATGAAAACTGATAAAAGCATTGGCGTGGACTTCATTTGCTAAAGCTGGTCGTGCGGCTAAACTGACAAATTTATCACTGGTACGAGTTAAATAAACTTTGGCCCCTTTTTGGCGCAGCTGGGCGGCAACTTTTTTAGCTAATTTCAAAGTATAAGTTTTTTCCATTTTATCATTGGCAGAAAGTGCTCCAGAGTCACTGCCACCGTGGCCCGGGTCCAAGACAATTGTGGCATCACTTAATTTGCTGACAGTTTGTGGACCTTGCGGATTAAGATTCCAGCTAGCGACCCAACCAAACTTATTATTGGCAGTTCGGACGTAATACCAGCGATATTTTTCACGTAATACTGTTAAGCGATCACCGCGTTTAAGTTGACTCTTGGCATGGTATTCGATGCCAGGGCCTTGGCGCAATTGGATTTGGGCAACATTAACTTCGACTTGTTTAAAGTAAGAATAAGTTCGCCAGCAAAGGATTCCCACTAGAAAAAATGTAATGATTATTAAAAAAACTAGATTTTGATGCTGATGCGCAATTTTTGAACGTTTACTTCTCATAGTTGTTGTTAGCTCCAATGTTATTAATTAGTTTTCAATTGATAATTATAACAAATAAACGTTATGAAGAAAAAAATCATTTTTTATTTTCATGATTTTTAAACTAACTTGACTTAGTAGTTAATTTCGGGTATCTTTTATTACAGTATAGTTAAAACCGAACGGAAGAAAAATAGCTTGGGTTTTCAGAAACAGCGAATGGCGATTTGGTGAAAGGCCTGCTGAACAGACAAGCAAAAGACACTTTCGAGGTGCATTTTAGCAGATGCCGCTATGGGGCGTTATCCAAAAGCATTAAATAAAGGTGGTACCGTGCTGATTGCGCCCTTGTCGAATTGACAGGGCTTTTTTTATTTTGTTTTATTTAAGGAGGATAAATCAATGAAATATCAGCGTCCAAAGGGCACAAATGATATCATTCCTGGTGAGTCTGAAAAATGGCAATTTGTGGAAAAAATTGCCCGTCAGGTTTTTAAAAAATATCGCTATCAGGAGATTCGCACACCAATTTTTGAAAACTTTGAAGTTTTTTCACGGACCTCAGGTGAAACATCAGATATTGTTACCAAAGAAATGTATGATTTTTACGATAAAGGACAGCGGCATATAACTTTGCGACCAGAAGGAACGGCAGGGGTGGTTCGCGCTTATGTTGAAAATAAGCTTTACGGGCCGGAAATTCAGCGTCCATTTAAAATTTATTATTTGGGACCAATGTTTCGCTATGAACGGCCACAGTCGGGAAGACTCAGACAGTTTCATCAAATCGGAGTTGAAGCTTTTGGAGTTGATAATCCGACCTTGGATGTTGAAGTCATGGCGATGGCTCTTGATTTGCTGCAAAGCATGGGTTTAAAAAACGTCAAGTTAGTTTTAAATACCTTAGGTGATCAAACTTCGCGAGCAGCATACCATCAAGCACTGGTTGACTATTTGCAGCCGTATGCTGATCAGTTAAGCAAGGACTCACAAATTAGATTGAAGAAAAATCCATTGCGGGTGTTAGATAGCAAAGATCCTCAAGATCAAGCCATTGTTAAACAGGCACCACAAATT
This sequence comes from Liquorilactobacillus vini DSM 20605, assembly GCF_000255495.1. Classification (GTDB taxonomy): domain Bacteria; phylum Bacillota; class Bacilli; order Lactobacillales; family Lactobacillaceae; genus Liquorilactobacillus; species Liquorilactobacillus vini. Next base: position 10,234 of record NZ_AHYZ01000153.1, on the reverse strand, counting down.
ACTGATTATTTAACAAGTGCAGCAGCTGAACACTTTTACCAAGTTAAAGATCGTTTAAATGCCTTGAAAATCGACTTTGAGATTGATCCAACGATGGTTCGCGGCTTAGATTACTACAATCATACAATTTTTGAAATTATGAGTGATTCAAAAGCCTTTGGTGGCAAATGGACAACGGTTTGTGCTGGTGGCCGCTATAACGGTTTAGTTGAGCAATTAGGTGGTCCAGAAGTACCTGGAATTGGGTTTGCACTGGGCGTTGAACGCTTATTGTTAGTGTTGGCGGTCGCGGGGAACAGCCAGCAGCTGGCTAATCAGTTAGATGTTTATGTTGTTGGCATCGGTCAAGCTACTGATGCGACTGCGCTTCAGTTGGTGCAAGCTATTCGTCAAGCTGGTTTAACAGCTGATCGGGATTACCTGAACCGTAAACCTAAGGGGCAATTCAAAGCAGCTAACCGGCAAGCAGCCAGGTTTACGTTTACGATTGGTGAAACTGAATTGGCAAATCAGGTTGTTAAAGTTAAAAATATGACAACAAGTCAGGAAATAACTGTTGATTTAACTGCAGCACTGACTAACTTTGGCACTGTTTGGCAAAAAATTACCGAAAAAAGGGAGTAAAGAACGAGATGAAAAGAACAACTTATTGCGGTTTGGTCAATGAAAGCTTTTTAGGCCAGCAAGTTTGTCTAAAAGGTTGGGTTCAAAAACGGCGTGATTTAGGAAATTTGATTTTTATTGATTTGCGTGATCGTGAAGGGATTGTGCAGTTAGTCTTCAGTCAAGAGTTTGAACCGCAGGCACTAAAAATTGCTGATCAGTTGCGGAATGAATACGTGATTGAAGTTAGCGGGATCGTTGTCCGCCGTGCTGATGAAGAAATCAATGCTAAAATGAAGACTGGAACGATTGAAGTAGAAGCTCATCAAGTTAATATTTTGAGTAAAGCGAAAACACCGCCATTTTATATTGAAAATGGCATCAAGGTTGCAGATGATTTACGTTTAAAATATCGTTATTTAGATTTACGACGCCCAGAAATGCAGCAGGCAATTATTTTACGCAGCAAGATTTTGCAGGCTGTTCATCGTTATTTAGATGATCAAGACTTTATCAATATTGAAACGCCGTATTTAACTAAATCAACGCCAGAAGGTGCCCGTGATTATTTGGTTCCTTCACGTGTTTATCCCGGGCATTTTTATGCTTTGCCGCAATCGCCACAGCTTTTTAAACAGCTATTAATGGGCGCTGGATTTGATCGTTATTATCAAATCGCTCGTTGCTTCCGGGACGAAGATCTGCGTGGGGATCGCCAGCCAGAGTTTACTCAAATTGATCTGGAAACTTCATTTTTAACGGCTCAAGAGATTCAAGACTTAACTGAAGGTTTACTGAAAAAGGTAATGCAAAATGTTTTAGGAATCGAAATTAAGTTACCACTACCGCGAATTACTTGGGATGAAGCAATGAATCGTTTCGGTTCAGATAAACCAGATACCCGTTTTGGGATGGAATTGACTGATATGGCGGCAGCTGTTAAGGGCGTTGATTTTAAAGTTTTCCAAAATGTTTTGCAAAAGGGCGGCCAAGTAAAAGCTATCGTTGTTCCCAATGGTGCTGATCATTATTCACGTAAGGAGATTGAGGCTAAGCAGGATTATTTGAAGCGTTTTGGTGCCAAAGGCTTAGCTTGGTTAAAAGTCACGGCTGACGGCTTTTCTGGTCCAATTGCCAAGTTCTTTAAAGATCAGGTTGCTGAAATTAAGGCTGCAGCTGGAGCAAAGGTCGGCGATTTAATCTTGTTTGTTGCGGATACACGTAAAGTCGTGGCCGATGCATTAGGCTATCTACGAACCAATATTGCGCACGAGTTGAACTTGATCGATGAAAGCAAATTTAACTTTTTATGGGTGGTCGATTGGCCATTGTTTGAATATAGCGAAGAGTTCCATCGCTATATTGCGGCCCATCATCCATTTACTATGCCAAATGAAGAGGATATTCATTTACTGGATACGGACCCGCATCAAGCTCATGCACAAAGTTATGATATTGTTTTAAATGGCTACGAATTGGGCGGTGGTTCAATTAGGATTCATCGGCGCGAGATTCAAGAGAAAATGTTTAAAGCGTTAGGCTTTACGAAAGAGCGGGCAGAAAGTCAGTTTGGCTTTTTGCTGAATGCCTTTGATTATGGATTTCCTCCGCATGGCGGTTTGGCAATCGGGCTCGACCGATTTGCGATGCTATTGTCAGGTAAGGACAATATTCGTGAAGTAATTGCTTTTCCTAAGAATTCTAAAGCTTCGGAACCACTGACAAATGCTCCATCAACAGTTTCGGTTAAGCAGCTAGATGAATTAGGTTTAGAAGTTGAGGACGATTAAGCAATAATTAATGAGTCTGGTGAACAGCCAGGCTTTTTTGGTACAAGAACACTTGCACCTTGTTGGATTTTAAGGTATTTTAAATGATGATTGAAGAATTTGAGGGGGAGTATTATATGGTTAAACGACAAGAAACAGCTATTTTTGCCGGTGGCTGTTTTTGGTGCATGGTTCAGCCTTTTGATCAGCATCCAGGAATAATTAGCGTTGTTTCGGGCTATACTGGCGGTCACGTACCAAATCCAACTTACGAGCAAGTCTGTTCACATACGACCGGACATACTGAAGCGGTTAAAATCACTTTTGATCCGACTGTTATCTCATATCAGCAGTTAGTCGAAATCTATTGGCAGCAAACCGATCCAACCGATGCAATGGGACAATTTCAAGATCGTGGTGACAATTATCGGCCAGTGATTTTTACTAATAGTCCCGAGCAACGCCAAATTGCATTTGCATCAAGAGAACGGTTGGCTAAAAGTGATCGGTTTAATCAACCAATCGTGACTCAAATTGAAGATGCTCAACCATTTTATCCTGCAGAGGATTATCATCAGCATTTTTATCGCAAAAATCCAGCACGCTTTGCTTTAGAAGAAGCTGCCAGACAGCAGTTTAAGCAAGTCCACTGGCAAAAAAATAAATAGGAGCGAACTGGCAAATGGATGAACTCCAAAAAATTGTTAAACGGCATCAGTACGTTGCCAAGGCTTCCACAGCTTTCATTTATGGAATTTTAGTTTCAATCGCGATGAACTTTTTTTGGACGCCTGGTAAAATTTATTCTTCAGGTGTAACAGGATTAGCCCAGTTAGTTGCGACTTTAACTAAACGTTATTTTCCCATGGTTTTTTTCCATCCCTCGGTTGCCTTGCTATTATTCGTATTAAACTTGCCGCTATTTGTTTTAGCTTGGCAGCAAATCGGACATCGTTTTACTTTTTTACCATTTTAGCAGTTGCTTGTTCGAGTTTGATGATTAAGTCTTTGCATTCGATCACTTTGACAACTGATCCGATTATTTGTGCAATCTTTGGCGCAGCAATCAATGGCTTTGGTACAGGATTGGCTTTAAAAAATGGAATTTCAACTGGTGGTCTTGATATTCTGGGTTTGACTTTACGCAAACGAACCGGAAAAAGTATTGGGACGATCAATCTGTGCTTTAATTTCTTTATTATCTTGGCAGCCGGAGCCGTCTATGGTTGGCCATATGCTTTCTATTCAGCTTTAGGAATCTTTATTAATGCCCGGGTCATGGACATGGTGTATACTCGCCAGCAAAAGATGCAAGTCTTGATCGTTACTGAACGACCTAAAAGTGTGATTGATTGTATTCAAAATCGGCTCAATCGTGGAATTACTATCGTCCATGATGCAGAAGGAGCTTATCGACATGATCAAAAAACAGTTTTACTGACGGTTATTTCACGTTATGAAAAGCCGGAGTTAAAGGCAGCAATGAACGAATCTGATCCGTATGCTTTTGTCAGCATTTCTGATAATGTTGAAATTATGGGACGATTTTATGAACCAGAGCCTTGATTGGCGACTAAAGGGGATAAAAATGAATTCTAAAAAATTAGTAGTGGCAATGTATAACCAGGGACAAAATGAAGCTGGTCCTAAAGCAAAATGCGATATTGAAAAATTTTTGACGACTGCTGGCTTTCAGCAGGTTAATTTTCATTTTCAAGGCAATCGTAAAGCTAAATTGATGAGTTTTAAACAAAGCTGGTGGGATATTCCGCGAACCTTTGCTCAGATAACGGCAGATCAAGTTTTTTTTCAGTATCCAGCTTTTAATTGGCGTACAAACTGGGCAATTTTGCGAGCAGCCAAAAAAATTGCAACTCAAGTTTTTTTGATTATTCACGATGTTGAATCCTTGCGTCAGCAGCAACTAAATCAAACTTATCTTCAGCAGGAAATTAATTTTTTTAACCAGGCAAATGGACTAATTGTTCATAATTCAAAGATGAAAACTTGGTTAAGCCACCAGGGTGTTTTAGTCCCAATGATTGATCTGCAGATTTTTGATTATGATAATCCGCAGCCATTTGTCGAGCTGCCTTATAGAGGAAGTCTCTGTTATGCCGGCAATTTAGCGAAGGCCGGGTTTATTCAAAATTTGAAACTCCATCACCAATTTTACTTATATGGTTCAAATCCAGCAGCAAGCTATCCTACCAAGATTAGTTATCAAGGCTCCTTTTTGCCGGATGAACTGCCTGCTCATTTGAAGGGGGATTTTGGCTTAATTTGGGATGGCGATCGAGTTGATCGGTGTAGCGGCATCTTTGGCGAATATTTGAAATACAATGATCCACATAAAACCTCTCTTTATCTTAGTTCCGGGTTGCCAGTGATTATCTGGAGACAAGCTGCTTTGGCTGATTTTGTTTCGCAACAACAAGTCGGATTGCTAGTTGATCGTTTAGATCAAATTGATTCACTGCTTGACAAGTTAACAGTTGCTGAATATCAACGACTAAGGCAGAATGCTCAGCAAATTGGAAGAAAAATGCGTCAAGGCCAGTTTATTAAAACAGCTTGTCAGCAAATTCTGACTGTTTAAACGGAGGAAATCGCATGATACCAAAAATCATTCACTATTGTTGGTTTGGTTCACAAGAACTGCCAGCAAAGTATCAACATTATTTGGCTAGTTGGCAAAAAAAATGTCCCGATTATCAAATTATTCGTTGGGATGAAACCAACTATGATGTTCGAAAGAACCATTATATGCAGCAGGCAGCTCAATTGGGTAAATGGAGCTTTGTTTCAGATTATCTAGGATTTGACGTAGTCTATCAATATGGGGGAATTTATTTAGATACTGATGTTGAGTTGCTTAAAAATTTGGATAATTTATTGAATAATCAAGCCTTTATGGGCTTTGAAGAAAATGAAACAGGCTTTTCGATAGCTCCTGGTTTAGGCTTTGGTGCGCAAAAGCATGATCCGATATTTAAAGAGCTGTGTCAAATTTATGATAAGCTTGAGTTTGTTGATCAAAATGGTCATCTGAACACTTTAGCAGTTCCGGCTTATACAACTAAATTTTTGTGCCAGAAAGGTTTAAAAGCCAACAATCAGCTGCAAACAATTGCCGGCATTAAACTGTATCCGAGTGATTATTTTGCGCCAATGGATTTTTTAACTGGGGAGATCCATTTAACAAAAAATACATACAGTATCCATCATTACAGTGCTACTTGGCAAAGCCCAGAGAATTTGCGGCATATTAAAATTATTCGCCAGGTGAATCGTAAGTTTGGCAAAAAATTGGGAATGAAAATCAACTGGTTCTTGCGAGCAAGTTGGGCAATTAAGCGGCGTTTCAAGGCTATCAGCAAACATTGATTTAGGTGATAAATATGAAAAAAATTAGTGTCGTGGTACCAGTTTATAATGTGGCTGAATTTTTACCGCAATGTTTAAAGAGTCTCTTGCAGCAAACTTTTGCACCAAGTGACTATGAGCTGATTCTGGTCAACGATGGCAGTACAGATGACTCACTAAAGATTTGTCAGACTTTCGTCCGGCAATATCCGCACTTGATTAAATTGTATAGTCAAGAAAATGGTGGTTTATCCGCAGCTAGAAATTTTGGCTTGCAATACTGTCAAGGCAAATATGTGTTGTTTATTGACTCAGATGACTATGTTGAACCGAAAATGCTGGAGCGGATGTATGAATTAAGCGCCGGTGGACAGAAGAAAATTATCGAATGCAATTTTATTTGGGAATTTAACAATCACGCTCGGCAAGATCGGCGGACAAGTTATAATTCACTCAATGATTATTTGGTCCATGGGCGAGTTGTTGCATGGAATAAGCTTTATTTACGCAGCTGGTTGCTGGCGACTAAAGTTTTGTTTCCAGCTGGACGGTTATATGAGGACCAAGCGTTTTTCTTTAAATTAGCAATTCAGCTGAAAGATATTAAGGAGATTGCAGTTGATCAAATTCCTGAGGTCCATTATCGGCAGCGGAGTGGTTCAATTTCTTATAACGAGGCGAGCCGTTTGAAGGATATTTTTTGGATCTATCAGGATATTTTAGATTATTATCAACTGCAAGCGGAAAAACGTTTTACGCGTGAGATTGAATACCGTTTTTGTCGCAATCTGTTAGGCAACGTTTTGCTTAGAAAGGTACGCCAATTGCCAACTCAAGCAGAAAAAAGGAATTTCGAACATCAGATTTGGCAAAAAATCAATAGCTGGTTTCCCCAGTGGAAAAAGAATTATTATCTCCACCAGTCAGGATTGACCAATCTTTATTTGCGGCTTGCCAATCCAATGGTTACTAAATTAATTTTAAAATTATAGGCAGTTAAGAGGGAGAAAAATTATGGAACTTTTGGGATGTCATGTTGGAATGAAAGCACCGGATATGCTTTTAGGGGCGGCCCGTGAAGCAGCTGCCTATCGCGCAAGCTGTTTGATGATTTATACTGGTGCTCCACAAAATACCCGGCGAAAGCCAATCTCAGCGATGAAAATTGCGGCGGGACAAAAATTTATGCAGGCTAACCAGTTGGGACCATTAATTATTCACGCACCTTATATCATTAATTTAGGCAACACCAAGAAACCCCAAAATTTTGAATTTGCTGTTAATTTCTTGCATGCAGAGCTTCAAAGAGCAGCGGCTTTAAAAGCTACTCAAGTTACTTTCCATCCTGGTGCTCATGTTGGTGCTGGCGACCAAGCAGCAATCAAAAATATTATTCGCGGTTTAAACGCAGTAATTGAACCACAACAAACAGTTAAGATTGCACTTGAAACAATGGCTGGAAAAGGGACTGAGGTTGGTCGAACATTTGAGCAGCTAGCGGAAATAATTGCAGGAGTAGTTCACAATGAAAAACTCTCAGTTACATTTGATACTTGTCATGCAAATGATGCTGGTTATGCAGTCAAAGATGATTTTGATGGCGTTTTGGAGCAATTCGATCACTGCATTGGGCTTGAACGCTTGCAGGTTTTGCATTTAAATGACTCAAAAAATCCTTGTGGTAGCCACAAGGATCGACATGAAAATATTGGTTTTGGGACAATTGGCTTTCATGCTTTGAATTACATTGTTCATCATCCAGCACTAAAGTCAGTACCCAAAATTATGGAAACACCATACATTGGAACGGATAAACAACATCAATATCCACCTTATGCTTTTGAAATTCAAATGCTAGAGCAACAACAATTTGTTGCAGAAATGAAAGAAAGAGTTATTGCAAATCAAGGGAAATTGTTAGAGTGAAACATTTTTGTCTAATTGTTCAATGATTAAAGTTGCTGTTTCTTCGATTGATTTATTAGCAACATTAATTACTGTGCAACCGAGTTTTTGATAAAGCTTTTGGGCGTATTCAAGTTCACCTTCGATATTATCAAGATTTGAATAAGCAGTGTCAGGATTTAGTCCATAAGTCAACATCCGCTGCCGCCGGATATTGTTTAAAACAGCGGGATCATTAGTTAACCCAAAAATTTTTTTCCGATCAACTTGCCAAATTTCTTTTGGTAACTGTGCTTGAGGCACTAGTGGGAGGTTGGCTACCCGATAGTTTTTGTTGGCTAAATATAAAGACAAAGGCGTTTTGGAAGTTCTTGAAACGCCCAACAAAACTATATCAGCATTTAAAAAGCCCCGTGGATCTTTGCCGTCATCATAAGTGACAGCAAATTCGATTGCATCAATCCGCTTAAAATACTTTTGGGTCAGTTTGTGATTGCGTCCAGCTTGTCCCAAAGGATTTTCGCCGGTTCGCTGCTGAATAGCTTTAATCAATTGTGACATGCCATCGAGGACATCTAGCTTATGCTGGTGGCAAAAGTCATTAACATAAGCTGAGAGATTTGTATCAACAAAGGTGTGAACGACAAAAGCATTATCATTCAAAGCATGTTGCAAAATCTTATTGAGTTTAGCGGTCGTTCGCGTCAATGGAAAGCGATGATATTGGAATTCGATCTTGGGAAACTGAACGGTTGCTGCTGTAGCTAGATTGTAGCCAGTTTCTCCTAAAGAATCAGAGATTACATAAACGATCAAGTGTTTTGCGTCAGCCAAAATTTGATACCCCTTTCATGATGTTTAATTTATTATAAAAAAAAATTAACTAATATTCAAGCCTTAAAATCGAAATAATTTTATTGACGGTCAAACCTACATTTTGTATAATGGTTAAGAACTGTTAAAAGTTTGTGTTTTTTTATGCAGCGTATGACGGTTACATTTAAGCTCGGAGGGAGGGAAACAAAATGTCAAAGACGATCGTTCGTAAAAACGAATCTCTTGATGACGCTCTTCGTCGCTTCAAACGTTCCGTTTCAAAAACAGGTACTTTACAAGAATACCGTAAACGTGAATTTTATGAGAAACCTAGCGTGAGACGCAAGAAAAAATCTGAAGCAGCGCGTAAAAGGAAAAACAAACGTCGTTTTTAATTCCTAAGGAGGGATTGAACTGATGAGCCTGCTCGATTTATTAAATAAGGATCTGAAGAGTGCTTTAAAAGCGCATGATAAACAGCGTCTAAGCACGGTTCGTATGTTAAAAGCTGCCGTGATGAATGAAAAAATCAAGGTTGGACATGACTTAACGCATGATGAAGAGGTTGCAGTTTTAACGCGTGAATTAAAACAGCGGAAAGATTCGTTGTCAGAATTTAAATCAGCTGGGCGTGAAGACTTACTACCGGCAATTGAAGAGGAAATCAAAGTTGTTCAAGGTTATCTGCCAAAGCAATTAAGTGAGGCAGAAGTCAAAAAGATTGTCGCAACAACAATCAATGAAATGGGAGCTTCTTCAAAAGCTGATTTTGGCAAAGTTATGAAAACTGTTATGCCAAAGCTGAAGGGGCAAGCTGATGGAAAGCTAGTTAATCAAATTGTTAATTCATTGCTGTAGTCAATTTAATTAAATCAGTTTCATAAAGACAAGTTGTTATTTTTGGCAGCTTGTCTTTTTAAGTTAGCTGAAACTTTTATCTGGATTTTATTTATGCTATGATTTAAGCATATTAAGTTGTTTTATAAGGAGTCGAACATTTGACAAGTGAACAGATTGAGAAAAAAATTTTTCAAGTTGCCCAAGGACAACAATCAGTGGCTTTGCTAGGTGTTAATGATCAATATGTTCAATTACTAGAAGAAAAAGAACAGGTCAAAGTCCAACCATTTGGCGATGCAATTCGAATTAATGGTGAGCCAGCAGCCGTTGAACGAGTTTATGCGATCCTGACACAGTTAGAACGGCTGCTAAAGGAAAAAATTGTTATTGGAACAACAGATGTGCTGTCAGCTATCAAGATGGCGGACAAGGGAACACTTGACTACTTTCATGATCTTTATATGGAAGTTTTGCTTTATGATCAAAAAAGGCGTCCGATTCGTAGCAAAACTGCCGGACAAAGACGTTACATTAACGCAATTCGTAAATCAGATTTAGTTTTTGGAATCGGACCAGCAGGGACCGGTAAAACTTTCTTAGCAGTTGTAATGGCAGCCGCGGCCTTGAAAAAAAACCAAGTTGAAAAAATCATCTTGACGCGCCCAGCAGTTGAGGCTGGTGAATCATTAGGCTTTTTACCGGGTGATCTCAAAGAAAAAGTTGATCCTTATTTGCGGCCAATTTATGATGCCCTTTACACGATTATGGGAAAAGAGCACACGGAACGTTTGATCGAACGGGGAACAATTGAGATAGCACCATTAGCTTACATGCGCGGTCGAACACTGGAGAATGCTTTTGTTATTTTGGATGAAGCTCAAAATACAACGCGTGCGCAGATGAAAATGTTTTTAACGCGTTTAGGTTTTGGTTCT
>NZ_AHYZ01000154.1 GCF_000255495.1 Liquorilactobacillus vini DSM 20605 | reverse complement strand
GGAATTATTTCTCTCTCCTTTCTTAAAATTTATAAGGTTTTAATCAATGGTTCTTCTTGACCGATAACTTCTTGGGCGCAATCCTCCAAAGAACGATTCTTTGCTTCAGGCAATAAGACAATGCTGGCAATCGTCAAAATAAAGAGGATTGCAATCAAAAACCACATTGACGCTGTTTCACCAAAATATTTAAACAATGAAGGGAAAACAAAGGCTGTTAAAATCGCACCACACCGGCCAGCTGTTACAGTAATTGCTTGAACAATTGAACGGGCTTTAGTACTGGCAATTTCAATTCCGGTAATGCCAGCCTGAACTACTGACCCAGGTCCCAGATTATCAAAAAATGAGAATGCCCCAAACATGATAAATTGAATCATTACCCCGGCAGAGGTTCCCAACATACTAAAACCAATTAAGGCAAACCCTGCTAAAAATGCTCCCAATGCTTGTAACTTATTTCGTCCAAGTGTATCAATCAGAAAGACAGCTAAAATAGCTGATGGAATAGAAAATAAAACATGTGTCAGCAGTGAAAATGAAGTCGAGGATAATCCTAACCCTTTAGCAATCAAAGATGGTCCGTAAAGTTCCGTTGAATACCCTGCAATATCAGCCAAAAACCATAATAGTGAGGCCTTAATAATTGCTGCTTTTTCTCTTTGCAAATAATACCGCACACTTTGATAATCTTGTTTAACATTCAACTTGGCGGTGTTTTGATTAGTCTCGACCGCAACTACTTCAGCAGCTTCTTGAGTGTTGCCTTGAACGCGCGCTAAGAAGCGCGGTGTTTCAGGTAAATCCCGCCGTAAATAGATCACTGAAGCTGCTGGAAGAGCTCCTACTCCTAAAGTAATCCGCCAAGTTAGTTCGCTTGACAAGCCTAATGCTGCGCAAGCCATCGCTACTAATACAGCAAAAATTGCTCCCATCGTCCAACTCAAGCCAAATCCTGCCGACATTAACTTGCCACGATCTTTAGCGTTGCAATGTTCACCCAAAATAGTTGGCGATAACACATAGTCAGCCCCTGCACCAATTCCAAAAAAGAACCGGGTGATAATTAAAAACCAGATATTAGTCGAAACAGCTGATAACAACGTTGCAATTGTCATTAATGTAACATCAATTCCATAATATTTCTTGCGGCCAGAATTACCTAAGTATCCAAACAATAAAGATCCAACAATCATTCCCATTAACGGCGCAGCTGAAAGAAATGAAGTTGTTATCCCAGTAACTTCTCCACCAAGACTCGTTAGAATAATCGGTAAAATAACCGCAACAGAAGATAAACCATACCCATCTGATAAGACACCCATTCCGGTAATTAACATCGCCTTAATATGAAACTTACCTAATTTACTCTGATCAGTAACTAAAAATGGATTAATAGTTTTTGGCATTTAATCAATCCCTCCTTCGGCTTTCATCATAAGGATTAAATGTATCATTTTTTAGTTGTTCACGTAAAAATACTGTAAATATTTGTGAAATTATTTTCAAAATTCCCGACCTATTTAAAATTGAAATTCTACTCACTGAATGTTTTAATACTGTGAGCGGCTTCAATGGCTTCTTGGGAGAAAGAAAAATTCGATGTACAAAGTTCCAATAACCAGCATTTGCGGACTAATGCTTTTATCTCTGGCCGTATGCTAAAATCATATCGATCGCTTTCATCTTGTTCAATTGGTTAATCGAGTTTTTGATCAGCTTAGGGTTAACATTTAAAAGCAACAAGCCGATTATTTACAAAGCTTAAATACGCTTATGAAGTAGCACAACAAATTCACGAGCCCATTAAAAAATAAGATTCAAAAAAGCTCAGTCGAGTGCTAACCAATTAGCAAAAACAGCTATTTCCAATGGACCGATCAAAGGAATCAATCGCAAAATCAAAGCACTTAAACGTATCCATTACGGATTCAAAAATATCGATCATTTTTATGCCAGAATTCTTTTAATTGTAAAATAAAGAAACCCTCTTTTCAGAGGACTTCATGCATCAATACGATTTGACGGGAACCCGTATAAATCATGGACAGCTTTCGGTAAAGTATTTTAGATGAAGCTTTGCTAGTTTAGAATAGTTTGTTAAGCAAGCTCATGACAGCAACTCCTTTCAGGACATAATAAAAGCACCAACTAATTAAAAGTCGATGCTATTTTTCAATTCTATCTTAATTTCTTGGCTAATAAATGTATGACCGTTCTTAAAATCATTAAAAACTCTTTAAATTTTATAATTAAATTCAGTTTTGAAAAATTTTGATGGGTTTAATAGTCTTTCATCTTTTTCGTTTGTAGACATCATTTCGTTTTCCGGCTTTGACGACAACGACAGTGAAAATTTCCTCTTGAATATCAGCAATAATTCGATAACTCCCAATTCGATACCGCCATAAGCTACCAAGTTCACCCTCTAAAGATTTCCCCCAAATGCGCGGATCATTAGTTCCTTCAATATGTTTGTCCAACCAGTTGATAATTCGACGCTGAACCGGTTTATCGAGGTTCTTTTGAAAATCTTTAAGTGCTTTTTGATTAAAAGACCAAGTGTATTTCATCATCAAAGACCTAGTTTTTTCTTAACATCTGCACGAGATACGGTTTGACCATTTGATTCGCGAATGTTTTTGACGGCATCTTGGTAGTCGAGACTGTCTTCAAGCTTTTCTAAAACAGCATTACGCATAAATTCAGTTATAGTTTGACTATCCAAATCAGCCTGTTGGTGAATCAAATCTAAAACATCTTTGTCGAAACGAAGAGTAGTTGATTTAGTTGTAGTTGCCATTTTCAGACCTCCTCATGTTTGCTAATAATAATTATATCACATTTAGAATGCAAATGCGTTCTATTTTATTTCTGAAGCAATGACTGTTTAAGTTTACGGGAAAGACGGACAATCCGATTTATTTGTTGATTAACCACAAAGAACCCTTGTCCTTAATCGGTCGAGGGTCCTTTTTTCTAACAAATCTTATAGTTAATTGTATATTTAATGATGGTTTAAATATATTCATGTTATTTTCTAACATAATATTTTCAAGTTATCAGTGCTAATCTAATAAAATTCCCACCAAGTTTGGCGGAGAATACTATTCATACTTGTTAAATTATGTTCTATACTTAAATCAAAAATGCCGTTAAATCAATATTCCGCATCCATTTAATATATATACTTTATTCCCACTCTATACTTCACCTTAACAGTATCAGGATGAATCAGCGTGTTTAAGGCGTTTATCGAAACAACTAATAGCAATAAAAAACTAAAAAATCAAATGCGATGTGCCATTTTAGTGCCAGTAGTATTGAGAAATCTAAACTTCAAAACCACAGTTACGGGTAGTCCGATTTATATATTGGTCTACCTTTTTTGTACCCATTTTTTAGTTCAATATTTTTCACTGCTGGCTAAATCTATTTGATCAAAATGGAGGTAATCTACTTGCAAACAGCAACCCGTAAAGTTTCTGTCTGGTTAGCCCTGCTGACCTTGTTCACTTCAATTTTTATGACCCCAATCACAAGTGCTTTTGCCGCTGACATGACCAACATTAAAGCTGGCGACTGGGTATCAACTTGGCATCTCAGTCTATTGAATGGTCTTCATTGGACTGACACCGGTATTTACAAAAAAGTTGTTGATGGCCAAATCACTTTCTGTGTTGAACACGGGATCGATATTGAAAATTCTGGTTCAGGTTGGACACCAACTGATTATTCGGCGGCTGAGAAAGACAAGCTAGCCGAAATTGCGTATTTTGCTTATCAACAAAATCCAACTGACGCCAATTATGGTCTAGCACAAATTATGATCTGGGAAGCCTTAGGTAATGAACTATTGACCACCGACTATCCAGATTATCAAAATAAAAAAGCGGCTGTGCTGGCAAAAGTTGCAGCGTTCAACACCAAGCCATCGTTCAATGATCAAAATATTACCTTAAACGTTGGTGATTCAATCACTTTAACCGACACTAATGGCACTTTGGCTTCATATATTAAACAAACTGCTAATACCGCTAATTTGAACATCACAAAAGCTGGCAATAAATTGACTTTGACTGCCACAGCTAATTCCAAGGAATCTGGTAAGATTTCCTTTGCTAAAGCTAAGGCTGCTAATATTGGTACTTCCCTCCTTTATGGTAAAGGTAATCAACAAAAAATTGCCTATTTCAAACTGCCAAACGGAAATAACTTTGATCTAAACATTAAGGTAAATCTGAATGGTAATTTGAAAGCTAAAAAAGTTGACGCTGATACCAACAAGGCTCTGCCAGGTGCGAAACTCAAATTTGAGTACAATGGTCAAACCAAAGAAGTTACCACTGGCACTGATGGTTACGCCGCTTTAAACGACATCAAGGCCGGTACCCAAGTCAAAGTTTCAGAAGTAACCGCACCTAATGGCTACGTTAATAAAGGTGAAATCAAGACGGCCACGATCGCACCTAATCAAACAATCGAAGTCGTTCTTGGCAACAAAGAACAACTTGGTAATGTAAATCTAACGAAGATTGGCCGCCAATTTGGCACCAATATGTTTAACAAATACTATTCATTAAATGGCGCCATGTATGGCATCTATTCAACCGATGGTAAAAAAGTTGGAACGATCACTACCGATAGTACTGGTAAAGGTGCGCTACAAAATCTAAAACTCGGTAACTACTACGCCGTTGAAGAAAAAGCTCCGGCCGGTTATATTCTTAACAACGAGAAGGTACCTTTTGAGTTGAAATATGCTGGTCAAAATGTCGCGGTCACTGCTACTTCGGTTAAAGCGACCGATGATGAACAATTCGGTACTGCCACTTTGATCAAGGAAGATACTAAAACTGGTAAAACGCCACAAGGCGCTGCATCACTTGATGGTGCTGTCTATGAACTACATCGAGCTTCAAATGATGAACTAGTTGATACCGTTACGATTAAAAACAATCAAGCAAGTGTCGCCAATCTAAAGTTAGACGACTACTACTGGCTCGAAAAAGCAGCGCCAACTGGCTACATTAAAGATACAGAAAAACATGCATTCAAACTGACCTACGCTGGGCAAAATGCGAAAACAGCCACCGTATCAACAACCGTTAAAGAACAAGTCATTACTGGTGGCTTCGACTTAATCAAGATTGGTAACTATGATTGGCACACCGCACTTTCTAGCCATTTAACTGGTAAAGAAAACAAGTCTAATCCACTGGCTAATGTTGAGTTTACAGTCACTAGCAACACAACAAATAAGGTCGTCACAACGGGTACAACCGATAAAGAAGGTTATCTCAAATTTACTGATCTACCCTATGACACTTATACCGTGACGGAAACAAAAACACCAGAAGGCTATAAAACCGCCGATCCATTCAAAGTCACGATTCATCAACAAAACGAGACCCATCATTATTCAGTCGTCAATAATGTATTGGAAGAACGTTTGAAAGTAGTCAAAGCTGACGCCGAATCCGGCAAAACAATTCCGCGTGCCAACGCTGGCTTTAAAATTAAATCACTACAAACTGGTAAATATGTTTCCATGCCTAATCTCAATCATGACGGGACAACAGACACTTTTATGACTAATGAAGAGGGCTACTTGACCACAACTGAGGCACTCCCCTATGGTCAATATGAATTAGTCGAAACACAAGCACCATTAGGCTATGTTCTTGCCAAAGACCCAGCTAAATTTTCGATCACTGGCAAAGATAGTGATGGTATTGTGACCGTCAAATTTACGGATAAGTCGCAAAAAGGTATTGTCACTTTGCATAAAACTGGTGCCACGCCTGTTGAGGTAACTAAACAGTCAACCAAGTACGGCGAACAATACGGTTTTAACTATGACTACACCCCACTGGCCGGTGCCAAGTTTGAATTTACTGCCAGTAAAAATATCACCACCGCTGATGGTACTGTCCACGCCAAAAAGGGTGAGATTGTCGCCACGGCTACGACTGATGCTAACGGACAAATCAAAACCCCACAACTTTATCTCGGTAAATACTCAGTTAAAGAAGTTGCCGCACCAAATGGCTTTATTCTCAATGACAAGCCAATTGATTTTGAATTAAAATACGCTGGTCAAAATGTTGAAGTGACTTCAACTTCTCTCAAAGCGACTAACGATTTTCAGAAATTAAACGTGGTGGTTAACAAGCAAGCTGAACAAATCAAGAGTTGGGATAAAAACAAACCCACGCTTGAAAATAAAGCTGCTAATGGTCAAGTCTTCGGACTGTTCAGTAAAGCCGGCTACAACAAAGGTGACATCAATGTTCCGGCAAAAGCATTAGTCGCAACTGCGACCGTCAAAGATGGTAAAGCAACTTTTGCCGACATTCAATTGCCTGAAGGTAGCTATTATGTGCAAGAACTAGATGCCGGTGAAGCTTATCAGCTTGATGACCAAACTTATGATTTTGAATTTAAGGCAACTGACAACACCACGACTAAGAATTTAACGATCAACGGTGATAAAGACACCCCAATTCTAAATAAATTACACTTCAACGAATTTACCTTTAAGAAAATCAATGAAACCGCCAAGCTAGTTGAAGATAAAGGTTATCAATTCACTTTTGATGGCAACGCCAAAGGTGCAGTGTTTGAATTACTGGATAAGGATAAGAAGGTCATTCAAACCACTACAATTGATGACAAGTCGATTGGTGCCTTCAAGAATGTACCGGTTGGCACCTTCTATTTACGGGAAAAGACTCCTTCCGCGACCAATCTTGTTTTGACTAAGGACTTAACTAAAATTGTTTCAACCAAAACTGGTATCACTGTCTATGATGCTAAAGGTCAATTAATTAGTCAGGATAAAAAACAGGCAGACGAAAAAGCAACAACTGAAACTAAAGAAACCACCAAAAAACCAGAAATTAGTTTCACACTGAAAAATAATTTGATCAAGGGTACTGGTGAATTAACCAAGACTGATGTCAGCAATGGTAAAGTCTTGCCAAACACTGGTATTAAAGTTCTCGATCAAGATGGCAAAACAGTTGTATCAGGTCGGACTAATGACAAGGGTATTTTCAGTTTTGCCAACCTGCCTGCTGGCAAATACCAATTTGTGGAGTATGACGCACCAAAAGGTTACAAGATCAATGAAACACCTGTCGATTTTGAAATCACTAAAGATGGTGAAATCGTCAAGGCGCAAATGAAAGATGAAGCGGTCGATACGCCACTAATTCACCTACCACAAACTGGTGAAGAACGTAATCAATTGTTAAGCGTTATTGGCGTGATTCTACTATTAATCACTAGCTTAATTGTCTGGTGGATTCATCATTCAAGAAAAACTAATGCGGATTTTTATGACGATGAAGATGAAGATGATAACTGGAACAATGAATAGTCTCTCCCATCGGAAAGAGTGATCGTATGCCAAAAGAAAAAATTGATTCTGTTTTTAATTTATCCGAATTTCATCATGACTTTAGAGAATTGATCAATCCAATGTTCCCTACCTCACCAACAGAAGATGAAATTTTAAAAGATGTACTGCAAGAGGCGCAAGCTAATCTAGAAACGTCAATTAGGTTTGAAATTTCAAAAGATGAATGTAAATTAGGCGCCTATATTACCTTTTTGTTCAACTCAGGTTTTATTAATGGTAACAACCCTTTTCTGAGTTATCGTGGTGTACTTCTGGATTAGGTTTCAATAAATACCCAATTTTCATATTTAGGAGGTCAAATGATTTACGTATCTTCCATTAAAATGTCATCCAGTGGTAAACCGAATGTTTTGCTTGAAGGTGAACTCATTCTGAACCATAGTCTGATCATCAACCAAGTACAACTCATTCAAGGACACCATCGTCTGTTCTTAAACTTCCCCCAAGTTCGCAATCAGCGGCTTATCTATCCCCTCAATACTGATCTATATCAATATTTACTCAACCAAGTCATCGAATATTATGCACATTCCAAGTCAGATAGTTAAATTATCTGACTTTTAGTTTGCCTAAAATTCAAGAAAAGAAAGCGAGGACCCAATTATGGATCTTAAATATGTAATTCCCGAAGTACGTGAAACTTTCGGTCAACTCACCTTTGCCGGTAATTTTAGCGAAACTCGCGAAGGCTCCGGTGCCAATCGTAAAGTTGTTTCGCGCACTTATGACCTTTACTCCAATGTTCAACGTGCCGACAACATTCAAGTGACGATCCCAGTGGCAGCCGGTGAAAAAAATGACACGCTCGAACCATTTGATCGGGTTCGATTAATTAATCCACGAATCGCCGCAGTTGGTTATCGGATTGCCGAAGCAGCATTTGTAAATTACACCTGCATGGCTGATGATTTCGTCAAGATTTAGCCACTTATCAAAATTAAAGAAAGAAGGAACCCTATATGCGATTACCAGAAGGCATTAAGCTAGACACACCAAAAACGTTCGGTAAATTATTATTCTCCGCCCAACGCCGTGAAAGATTTATCGAAGACGATGAAGGCAACCAAACAACTAATGTTCGCTCACGTACCTTTGATCTAAAAAGTACAGTACAAGGTCAGATGGTTCAAGTCTCCATTCCGGCCGAAGCTGGGACTAAGAATTTTGAATATGATCAAGAAATAGAACTAGTTAATCCTGAGATCGACACTGTCGCCAATGCGGATTTCCGAGGTGTAACTGTTTCTTGGTATCTCAAAGCATCTGATATTGTATCAGTCAAAAATAACCAATCTAAAACTGGTTCAGTAACCACGGAGAAAAATACAAATGACAAAAAATAACCATCGGAAGTTCTCATCCCAGCGCTCCCCACCGTCTCTATGGCGGTTTAAGTGTTCCCTGGTCATCACAAAAAAGAAGTTAGGAGATTTTTTATGAATGTACTTGTCTGTATTAATGAAATCGGCTTTATGGACGATTTTGTAGCCAATATCAAAGAAAGCTCTGTTAACGAAGCTGAGAGAAAACTTCAGGAAGCTCATGAAATTGCGATTGAATCGCCTGATTCTGGTTTTAGTTTAACAGCTCTATCGGAAGTGACTAAAGATGGTGTTGCTAAAGAATTTACCTTCAAGAGTATGCAGACCGAAGAGGGTCTAACAATGATTTATATTGGCGTAGCTGATGCCGCCTAGTTGATTCTAAAATAATTGAAATGAGGTGATAATTTGAAAGCAATTTTTCACTATCGCGGCACTCAAATCCATCCACGTGATCAGAACCTAGTTTTTCAAACATTGCTAAGTATGATTCTATTCATCTTGCTACCATTGACTATTTTCTTTTATCTGCCGTTACTGTCTAAAATCAACCTCAAAACCGTTTCATGGCCAACAATTCATAGCCTCCCTTGGTCGTTTAGCGGATTGATTATCAGTTCCATCATTACATTTCTGGTTTCATTAATAATCATCTTACTGATATTAATCAGATTTCCCGACCAATACCGCAAATTGATACATCGACAAAAAATTGCGCGAATGTTCATGACGAATAACTGGTATGAGAGTGAGACAAGGAAAAATGATGGCTTTTTTAAAGACTTAGATTTAGGGGGTTCAAAAGAACGAATCTCACGGTTTCCACGAGTTTACTATCGTTTGAAAAATGGTCTGATCCATGTGCAGGTGGAAATTGTAATGAGTCCTTACCAAGATCAACTGATCCATTTGGAAAAGAAACTTGAATCCGGCTTATACTGTGAAATCGTTGATAAAATCCTCCATGATTCATTTGTAGAGTACACGCTACTCTATGATACGATTGGTAATCGAATTTCGATTGAACATGTGAAATGTCAAAAAGGCGCCGTCAACCTTATGAATAATGTTGCTTGGGAATACGATGTTTTGCCCCATATGCTAATCGCTGGCGGCACTGGTGGTGGAAAAACCTATTTTATTCTCACATTGATCCAAGCATTGATTCGCGATGGTAATCAGTTGACCATTCTTGATCCAAAAAATTCCGACCTAGCCGATTTGACCGATGTTATTCCAGATGTTCACTATGAACAAGACGATATGATTGCCGCCGTAGCTCAGTTTTACCAAGAAATGATGGAACGTAATAAAGAGATGAAAAAAATGGCCGGTTACCAAACAGGCAATAACTATGCCGCGCTTGGACTTCCCGCCCATTTTCTAGTCTTTGATGAGTATGTGGCTTTCATGGATATGATCGGACGTGAAGCTGTACAAGTCATGAGTAAGCTTAAACAAATTGTCATGCTTGGCCGTCAATCAGGATTCTTTCTTATCTTGGCCTGCCAGCGCCCTGACGCAAAATATTTAGGTGATGGTATTCGTGATCAGTTTATGTTCCGAGCAGCACTTGGTCGAATGTCGGACCTTGGTTATACCATGATGTTTGGTGAAACCGATAAAGATTTCTTCTTAAAACCCATCAAAGGTCGTGGTTACGTTGATACTGGTATTAGCGTTATTAGTGAGTTTTACACACCACTGGTACCGAAGGGCTATGATTTTCTGGGTGAGATCGATGCTGCCTACCAGAGCAATAACAAAACACTGTAATCGCTTATTCAGGTAGTTATTTATGTTACTCCATACCTGATTTACGGACTAAATCAATCGCTGCATTACACGTAGCTCCAAACTCAATCCCGTGCGCATATTCATTGGGCTTTTGATAAGCAATCCATAATCTTTGAAGACTTGGACTTGTTTTAAGAGCTGTTAATGTTGAAATATAGGTACCTAATTGATTAGTTGTTTCTCTTTTTGCAGAAGTTGCTTGTATTGCCTTTTTTAATACGTCAAACTTTATTTCAGTCTTATCCTGATGATCGAGCAAAAATAAATCGTAAAAATCCTTCAATC
Source organism: Liquorilactobacillus vini DSM 20605 (assembly GCF_000255495.1). Taxonomy (GTDB): domain Bacteria; phylum Bacillota; class Bacilli; order Lactobacillales; family Lactobacillaceae; genus Liquorilactobacillus; species Liquorilactobacillus vini. Next base: position 6,451 of record NZ_AHYZ01000154.1, on the reverse strand, counting down.
GTGTATTAGCATCAGCCCGGCTAACAATCGTCTCCAACTTTTCGGCAATGATGGTTTCAACTGTGTACGCCATAACTTGGACAGTCCGATCCTCAAGTATCATTTTGTGTCCATACTGGATGGCGCGCTCAGTAATCACATCTCCAGTTGATATATCAATCTTAACATCAACTCGTGTGGTATAGATTTGTGCACGGATATGAATCCGGTAACCAGAATACTCATCATCTTCCCTAATTTCGCCAATCCTTACAATTGATAGTTTGATTATATCTTCTGGTAATTCAATGTCACAGATTTCTTGAAACACACTTTTCATTTTATCTTCCGTCACTGGTAAACCAACAATTGAGGTATCAATATCCCGTGTTGAGCGAGTGTCGTTACCAATTAGTGATGCAATCAAGAAGCCACCTTTTAGTACAAGATTTTTTTGGTAAGGCGAATTAGAGATTCTATCAATTAGATCATCCAAAACAATCTCCTGCAACATAATTTGTGGTGTGATTTTTCTTTCTTTTGCTAACTTTCTGATTCTAGCCAAAAATTGCTTCTGGTTAGTAAATTCAAGTTTCACAGTAGGACCTCCATATACGTTCTAATTTCTTCTTCTACCTTAAATGTTCTTGCGTACGCCATTAATTGGCGGAGATTCTTTTCTTTCCGATGGGCGTAACTATTCATTGCTTGTTTAATCGTCTCGGCATCAGACCTATCTCGCGTTCGCAGGATATCACACAAGGTGCGCTCAACATCGTAAACCTTAACTAGGTGTCCACCGGGAGTTTTAGTTGTTGTTATGCCAATTTCATAAAGATCCTTTTTTTGTCGATAAATCTTGATTGGTGCATCGGTTTTTGTACTGTACGCGTATGGCAACGGAAAGTTCATCTCATAGGTACTTGGCGTTCGATCAATCATTCCATAAAGGAATAATGCCGTATCTTTAAAGAAAACACCTTTTGAAAGGCTATATTGTATCGCAGCAATATCGTCACCAAATTCAAGTGGATCAATATAAACACCCGGTGCTAATCTTTCAAGCTGTCCATGAGCATACATGTTGCGCAGCACTCTAGGTGAGATGCCCATTGAATTAGCAGTTTTAGATGTAATTTGACCACCGTTTTTGTTCAAGTACTCAATGATCTCATCTTGTTGGCTCATTATTCCACCTCAATTCAAAAAAATCCGCTTTCTACTCAAATTATAACATATAGTGAGTAAAAAACGGATAAATTATTTTGGCTTTCATTGACTCTTTCGCTTGCCATACTTTGCTAGAATATCTGCAATGCTATATTCCTTTAGAATGAGCCTATTTTCTAATAATAACTTATGCAGGAGATTATTTTTATTTTCTTGCCTTGAAGTCTTAATATACCGAGTTAATAAACCATTAATTCTATTGAGGCTTTCAGTTTCAATAGAAAGTGACTGATCTCGACCAGGGTAATCCGTGTACCAGTACTCTATAATAACATCACTATTGTATATATCAGCTGTATCGAAAATTGTTCGAAAATATGAGTCGTCAGCTTTTGATAAACTGTGACCTAGGATTACGATTTTATCAACGTTATAATCAAGCCTAACTCTTTTCTTATCAGGAACACATTTTGATAAAACAGTATTCAACTCTGATAGACGAAAGGTCTTAGTGAATAGTGCCATAAAGTCTGTAAATTCTGGATAGTCGAGAATTACTTGATAATCAAATCCAATAATGATTCCAGAATTTTCTTCTGGGACCAACGATTCATTTTCTATTGATCCATGTATGTTTAGTTGATTCCCACAGTAAAGGCTCTTAGATTCCTTCAGTGCAGGTCGAGAATAGTTAAAATTAAGTATTTGAACTTGTTGATTTTGCTGGGTTTCATTGAGAACAGAATACATCAAAGCGTTTGATGCATCTTGATAGTTAAGTCCACTGTTTAGAAGTTTTCCTTGGCGTTCAGCAATGAACTTTGAAAACTCGGATTCCCAAATATTAATGTCTCGTATTAATACGGGTTGAAGAGAATAAAAACTAGGAAATATCCCGGGAATTTGCAGATCTTTTTCAGGATCACTGATATTATCCATTTTTATAGTCTGTGAGGTCTTAACATCACCAGTATGCAAAAAATACGGATTAAAAAGGTCCAATCGAGATGACTTTTCTGTATAAAATTTATTCACTCGATACAACAATAGTAATTGCCAAAAATAACCATTACTCACATGATCTAAGTTGTCAGGAGTAATAGCCAACAATTTATTAAGGTTAACAACTAGCTCAGCATCCAGACCATCCGTATTTCTTAATAGAAATTCATCACGTGATAATACAATGCCCACTTCATCCATTGCCGAAATGATTTTCTCTTCGTCTTCCTTTTTGGATTCAATACCTCTACCAGAAATTAATCCCAAAAAATCTTGATTATATATTACATCAAGGACGGAATCTTTTAAAAATTTTTCAAAGTTCCACCAATCCCAATTGTCATTTTGTTCTTGTTTTCCCCATCCACCATAGGTATGGGTCTCCAGAGCAAGATCAATTATTGTCCAATCTGAAAGTTTAACATTTTCTAACTGTTTACGGCGATAAATACCAAATTCTTTGAAGGTTGATTGCATACCAAGTGCTAAATCAAAACCATTTCCTATAATGAATAATGTTTTTTTCTCGGCCATAACATTCGCCTCACCTAATTTTATAATATATAGTAAAAATTGTAACACTTTTTTTGATATAACAATAACCTTAGACTGATTCGCCCCGCCGTGCTGTGCAGCGCGAAAAGCGCGAGCGGAGGCGGCGGTCGGCGCAAGCCGGCCGCATCAACCCCCGGTATGTAACACGGGGGTAGAAAACTGATACGTCACGGCCGAAAATAGCGTAGAAACGTTGCCGTAACTACAACTTAATAGCTTTACCTAAAGACGACCAGCTTGTGTAAGGTCGCCTTTTTGTATTTTGAAAAGAAAGGAGTTGATTCAATGCCGATTTGGCGTGAACAAATACGGACTAAGCGTAAGCAACTGAATATCACGCAAACAACTTTAGCTCGACGCATCGGGATTACAGTGAGACACGTCCAACGTTTAGAAAACGGCACGCGGAGTCCAAGTAGTTCTTTACAAATGCAAATTGACTATGTATTAGCTCACTGGGGTGAAGATCCAGAATTAACACTCAATTTTGATTATGTGCGTATTCGCTTCCCCACTCATGATGTGGAGACCTTGATTGAAAAGGTGCTCAATCTAAAAATGGATTTCATGCTATTCAATGACTGGGGATTATATGGTTATTCCACTAGCTATGTTTTTAGCAATATCCAAGTGATGGCCTCTACCCCAACCGAAAAAATTGGTACACTATTAGAACTTAAAGGCCAAGGGTGCCGTGAGTTTGAAGGAGTCCTATTGGCTAATGATGAAACTTGGTTTGACTTTTTTCGAAGGTGTTTAGAACTTAAAGCCGTTTTTAAACGAATTGATTTAGCTATTAATGATCACGCTGGTCTCCTCAGTATTCCTGAACTCATTACCAAATGTGAGAAAAATGAATGTATTTCGGTAATGCGTCGATTTGAAGGCCTAAAATCTGGTGCCATGACTGATGAACAAGCCGAAGATCATGGTGCGAGTTTATACGTTGGTTCGATGAAAAGTGATATTTACTTCTGTATCTATGAAAAAGAAGCGGAACAACAACATAAGTTTGGTACTGACTATCAAACGGTCGGAATCAAAAACCGCTTTGAAATACGTTTGAAAAATGATCGCGCCAAGATAGCTATTGAAGATTTACTTGCCTATCGTGATGTTGAGCGAACTGCTTTTGGCATTATTACTCGCTATATTCGTTTTGTTAATCGAGGCAAAAATAAAGATCGGGCTAAATGGCCGCTTAATCCAATCTGGACAGTTTTTTGTGGCAAAGGTAGGCAGCCACTACGACTGACCCTTGATCCCGAGCCCTTTGATCTTCGCCGCACTCGCGCTTGGATAAAAAAGCAAGTTGCTCCAACCCTTAAAGTTCTGCTGAACATTGACGGCTATAACGGTAATAACAGCACGATGGCTATAATCAAGAACACCGAATTAAAGCAAAAGCATCAAACGATACTTGAACAACAAACCCTTGGTATTAGTGAAGTTGGAGGTGATTATTTTGAAAACGACCAAGGAACTGAATAAGCCACTTGCCACCTTTCCCGCTGGAATCAAAGACTATATTTTCAATGTTTATTACTACCGATTACAATTGGTCGGTGTTATCGAAGATCCCAATTTTCTACAATTACATGAACTAGATAAGTATCTAACGCCAACCAGCTATATTGATTGGCGTTTTTCTGTGCATTGGCCGGCGCCGATTTTAGACGTGTACGGTAATCCAATTAAAAGCGAAGAGTTATTGCAATTGCTCTATCAGGTCTCGGCTAAAACCGGTTGGCCGCTACTAACCATTAAATCTTCCCGCAAATATTTTTGAATTTTGAGGTATCATCATGAAATTTTTAGACCTATTTTCTGGCATTGGTGGTTTTAGGCTTGGGATGGAACAAGCCGGGCACACTTGTGTTGGCTATTGCGAAATAGATAAATTTTCGCGTAAAAGCTACGAAGCAATTTTTGATATCAAAGGAGAATGGACTGCCCATGACATCACAACAGTTAGAATTACTGAACTTCCAACCGCAGATATTTGGTGCTTCGGATTTCCATGCCAAGACATCAGCCTTGCTGGAAAATTGCGAGGATTCACCACAGGCCATCGTTCAAGTCTGTTCTTCACAGTTACAAACCTTATTAAGCAGCTACCCGATAATCGCCGACCCACAATTCTATTTATTGAGAACGTTAAAAACCTTCTTAGTATTAACGGCGGACTTGACTTCCTTAGAGTGCAAATTGAATTGTACCAATTGGGGTATGACGTTGAATGGTCAGTTCTCGATTCTGCCGCCCTCGTTCCCCCAACACCGCGAGCGTTTATTCATTGTCGGACATCTTAGAACAAAACGTCAGCGACAAGTATTTCCTATCCCAGACAATGGAACAACGACTACTAAAGGACTAGCTCAAGTCAATCCAACTGTGACGCATCAATATGAACGCGTTTATGACCCTGATGGTATCGCACCAACTCTGGTTGCAACCTCTGGCATTAGAACAAAGATCATCACACCAACACAAAAATCACTCAAGGTATCAGATGCCACTCATCGTGGTTACACTAATGCGCATAGTGGTGATGGCATCAGTCTAACCTATCCCACTAGTCAAACTCGACGTGGCCGCGTTGCTCATAAAAAAGCGCACACTTTACTAACTGATGGCAGTGAAGCAGTTGTTGATCAAGCATTACGTATCCGTCGTTTAACGCCACTTGAATACTGGCGCCTACAAGGTTTTCCTGATGAAGTATTTTATAAAGCCAAGGACTCTGGCCTATCTGACGCACAACTTTATAAGCAAGCCGGTAATAGTGTGACGGTACCGATTATCAAAGCTATTGTATCGCGGTTTCAACTATTGAGTGATCAACATAAATAAATCATCTAAGAATGGTCGTGCGTTACCCTGTCAAAAAACGTGCAATCCATAATGGAGTTATTCATAACAATCTTAATCTGACTATATTTTCTAAATGAAAGGATGAACTTCTATGAACTTCGGACAAAATCTCTTCAACTGGTTCACTAGCAACGCCCAGTCTTTAGTGCTGATGGCAATTGCCGTGATCGGTGTTTTCTTAGGCTTTAAACGTGAATTTTCTAAACTGATCGGCTTTCTGATCATTGCATTGATCGCTGTGGGGCTGGTATTTAATACCGCCGGCGTTAAAGATGTGCTATTGAACTTATTCAATCGTGTTGTTGGTGCCTAATTACTGCAAGAAAAGAGGTAGCTAAATGGAAACGGTACGCGTTTTTATCGTCAACTTAGGTTATTACAATCAAGGCAAGACCACAGGTAAATGGTTCACCCCACCGTTATACCCTGATGCCATTGCCGAACAGCTGGAATTGAAAAATGACAGTGAAGAGTACGCGATCCATGATTACGAAGCACCTTTTGAAATTGATCGCTTTGATTCAATAGACGAGATCAATCGTAAGTATGCTGCTTTAGAACGGCTTGAAGAATATGATTTTGGTGCTGACGTTAGTGCCTTGATTGGCGAATGGTTCCGTGATATTGAAGAACTAGCTGAAAACGCTGAGGATATCGTTATCTATAAGGGTGTTTCAGATATGGCCGAGCTAGCTCAAGATGCTGTGGAATCTGGTGCAATTTTCGGTGACCTTCCAGATCAAGTCATCGCTTACCTCGACTTTGAAGCACTGGGTCGCGATATAGAAATTGAAGGTAATTACTTGGTTACCAACAGCGCTATTTATGAATACGCAAACTAAGATTCTTCCCGGGGACTGGTCTAGCAAAT
>NZ_AHYZ01000155.1 GCF_000255495.1 Liquorilactobacillus vini DSM 20605 | reverse complement strand
TTAAAGAAGTCCGCGGAGAAAAACAAAAAACTCTCAATGCGGATTATTTGTTAGTCAATTATGGAATCATTTCCAGCAACAAATATTTAAATGCTTGGGGCTTAAATGCACAACATGGCTTAATTCCAGTTGATTCAACAATGCAAACTGCTGTCAAAGGAATTTACGCAATAGGTGATGTTGCATCTTATCCAGGAAAGCTTAATTTAATTGCAACTGGTTTTGGTGAAGCTCCACTCGCGGTTAATAATGCAATGAACATGCTCTATCCAGAACGGCGGCAACCTGCTCATAGTACGCAACTAGTTAAAAACTTGCCTCAGTTTAAAAATAATTAAACTCGCTACAAGGAGAAAATAATGAACTTCTTAATGGATTTTATTTTTCATATTGACGATCATTTAGTTTCACTGGTTAATATTTTTGGAAATTGGACCTATTTGATTTTATTTTTAATCATTTTTATTGAAACCGGTGCAGTCATTTTGCCTTTTTTACCCGGTGACTCGCTGCTATTTGCGGCCAGTGCTTTGGCTGCAAATGCTAACTATCATTTAGAAATTTGGATATTAGTTGCCATTTTCTGGGCAGCTCCATTACTCGGGGATGGATTAAATTTTAAAATTGGTCAACAAGTTGGTGATCATATCAAGCCTAATTCTTTTTTGGGACGCTTTATCAAAGAAGCTGATTTGACCAAGACACGAAACTTTTTTGAACGCCACGGAGCGTTAGCAATTTCGCTGGCTCGGTTTATGCCAATTATCAGAACTTTAGCACCTTTTATTGCCGGTGGCAGTGGCATGCCGTTTATGGATTTCTTCAAATACAACTTTATGGGAGCAACTGCTTGGATGCTGCTCTGCTGTTCTGGAGGCTTTTTCTTTGGCAACTTGCCATTTGTCCAAGAACATTTTTCATTAATCATTATTGGAATTATTCTTGTATCCATATTGCCAGCTGCAATTGGAGCGTTAAAACATAAACTTTCTTAAAGCAAGCATTCTAATATAAATCTGATTTTTTATTTAATCCAAGCCCATTAAGAGCTACTATTGTTGTTAAATAGTTTATGAAAACTAATCTAAAATAACACCTAGCTAAAAGGAAAATTCAATTTTCTTTAGCTAGGTGTTATTTATTTTTTAGTAATTTATTTCTAGTTATAATAAAGCAGCTCAGCAAGCCTCCAAAGAAAAGGATAGCGAACCACCCAAACATTGCCGCAAAAAAACTCTCTGGTAACACTTTAATAATTGGATCAGTTTGTGGATCAAAAATCCAGTCTTGGTTACGAAAAAGTAACTGGTGAAAGGCAATAAAAAAATCCGAAAAATCTAAGACCGCAAAAGTCAAAATAATAGCTGCAGCGGCCAAAAGATAACAACTAGGCAAATATAACTGCCACCAGCTATCAAGGCGCTGTATTTGCCGCAACTTTTTGATAGCTGGCCAGCCACTGATCAACAAACACAAATAATTGATCAATACCAATTTCTTAACATCTTGAAAATGTATCAAACCATCAGTTGACATTTTAAGCTTAAGCTTTAAATCTGTGACCCATGGAAAATTCAAGTAGGCAAGTAACTGATGATACTGAGTAATCAATTGACGATTAGACAGATCAACTTTAGCACCAAGATGATAATGATAAACAAAATAGTAATAAATCGGTGTAAAGTTGAGCGTTAAGACAATGCAACAGCTTAAAAAAAATACCATTAAGCAAATTACCGGCAGCCACTCAAGCCAGACGGACAATTTCAAATTAAACCTCCCACTGATCAAGTGAATCAATTTGAAAAGTTGGCTGAATTGGCTGTTTAGCCACTTGTTCTTTAGTCGAAACCCCAGTATAAACTAATAAGGTATCAATTCCAAAGTTGATGCCGGCTTTAATATCGGTTTGATAATTATCACCAACCATAATTACTTGATCCTTTTTTAACCCAATTTTCTTTAAGGCTTTCTCCATAATGATTGTTTCAGGTTTGCCAATATAAGTTGCTTTTTGCTGCGTTGAACACTCGACTAAAGCGATCACCGATCCAGCCCCCGGGACCAGTCCCCGCTCATTCGGCAAATTAGTATCCGCATTGGTTCCAATAAATTTAGCCCCACGCTTAATAGCTAAGGTTGCCAATTCAAATTTATGATAAGTAACATCATAATCTAAGCCAACTACAGCATAATCCGGATTTTTCTCCTCAAAGCGAAAACCTTGATCCAAAAAAGCTTGTTTCAATCCTAACTCGCCAATTACATAAACTGTTCGCTTATTGGGATCTAAATCAGCCAAATAATCAGCAGTTGCCAAGCCACTGGTATAAACATTTTCTGGTTTAACATGAATCTCAAAATTATCAGCCAGATTAGCAACAACCGCTTCTGGTAGCTGAGTGCTGTTGTTAGTAACAAACAAAAAAGGCACCTGTTTTTCTTGCAATCGTTCAATAAAACGTTTAGCCGCTGGAATCTTAACCTTGCCGCGATACATTGTTCCATCCAAATCGATTAAATAGCCTTGATACTTTTTCATTCTCTTTTTCTACCTGCCTTAAATTAATGTTTTTGTCGAATTGTAAAATGACGTTGATGTGAGTTTGCCGTTTTAGTTTGATTAGCAACTGATAACGTCCGCTTTTTATTAGGCTTATTTTTGCGTTCATGGATCTCAAAATCAATTTTAGCAGTTGGCCGACGATTATAGTTCTTTACTTGGGTACTCCCCCGTCTAGTAGCACGTTGCCCATCTTTTTTTCTGCGCCGATAGCGCTTAGCTGGCGTCACAACCTGCAAATTTTTCAGAATAAAATAGGCACAGCCAAAATTACAATACTCATATAAATAATCCTGTAAATGGGTAATGCTTTGCGAAGGATATCCCTTAGTATTGCTTTCACTGTAAAAGCCATGCAGCCTTAATTGATCAAAACCCCAATCACCAACTATATAATCATATTTTGTCAAAATTTGGCTAAATCTTTCTTCTAATTTGTCAACTTGGAATCCATCACGATAATTTTTGATCAGCAGATATGGTCGTCCATCAATCAGTAACTCATTTTTTCCTGTGACCTGCACTTTACTGGCATATTCTTTTAAAGTTTCAGCCTTTTTGGCTAACTGTGCTTGGCGCTTTTCCTTTTTTTCACTATTCATAATCACTCTTCTTTCTCAAGTGGATATTTAGTTGCCAAATAATCACCGACAATATCTCGCAAAAAGCGATCACCCCAATAGCTAGCATGACCAGCTATTTCAAGGGTTGGAAAATACGGACAATAAATAAAATTATCAACCGTCCCCAGTTCGTATTCTGACCCTAAATCAATTGGTTGCCCATTAATCAAAACTTCCTTAGTCAATGGATCATATTGAATGCCATCATAAACTAATTCGCCAAAAATTTTCCCTCGAAAACCATTTCCCTTAACAAAAGCAGAGCGCAAATGATTACGATTTTTCTCCATTTCACGAATTAAACGCCATAAATTGTAACCGTTCAAACGAACACGCACAATTCGCATTGGATGCGGCAAAATTCGATGCAAATCATTTTTAGTAATAATTCCTTCATGTAAATCTCCTAAAAACAAACCGCCATTTAAAATTGCCAGTTTTGTTTGCGTCAAATTCTTCACGGCTGCCAAACCAATTTTGGTCAATGGTGAATTGCCAATTAGTGAAGCATTCAAAGTAACTGGCAACTTAGCCACCTTAAATTGTTGCAGCAATTGTTCGCCCTTTTTTTGATAACCATCAATTTCTAGCTGATCACCAGCTGCTTCAGGCAACTGTTCAGTTTTAATGACTTCAGCCTTAGCAGCCGTTAAATTCTGCTGATCAAAATTCAAAGTAACTTTGCCAATGTACCGACCCCATTTGCCTGCTGCACATAAAAGGGTTCTTCCCACCCACTCACCTGTTGGCAGTAAATGATGAGTATGGCTTCCTAAAATCAAACCAATTTGCGGATACTTTTTAGCAATTTGCCGATCCAAATTGATCCCTAAATGCGACATTAAAACAATCAAATCAACTTTAGGTTGGATCTTGGCAAGTAAATCCGGCAAGACTTGATCAACTGGCAATGCCTGCCAATCATTCATATCATAAGTAGCAGCAAATGGCATTGTACAAGCAATTAAGCCAATTTTTACTCCGGTTTTGGTTTCAACTATTTTGCTTTCTTTTGTCCAATCAGGTTTTTGGCCAGTTTGACGGTCAAGCAAATTATCCAAGATCAAAGGAAAATTTGCTTGCTGATATAAAGTCTCTAATTGTTGATGTGAATTACCGATTCCCTCATTATTTCCAATCGTTGCTGCATCATAGCCGATTTGATTCATTAATTTAATATTGATTTGTCCATTGGTAGCTTCGGTATAAGGATGGACTCGATCCATTGTATCTCCTAGGTCAACAGTAATAACTTTGATAGCGAATTTTTTTAACCTAGCTCGTTGAGTTAAAATGTACCTCCTGATTCGCGGGAAATTTTCAAAATGCGAATGCAAATCATTAGTATGAAAAATAACCACTTGCTCATTGGTCAAAAATAAGACCTCCTTATTGGATTAAAACAACCTTTTTTGAAAATCAACCTTTTTAGCTTGAACCATTTCGCTGATCTGTGCTTGTGAAAAAGGCGTTCCGAATGGGATTTTCTGCCTTAAATAATCACTCTCTGATGTATCAATCCCAACATTTAAATTATTAACGGAATTTAAACTGGCGTGATGAATGTGACCATGAAGATTAATTCCATTTCTGGAAATTCCTAACAGTAATGGATAATGAGTCAAAAAGAATTGGTGATGATCAAATTTTAACAGACAACCAACATCATGGAAAATAAATTTTCTGCGCTGATTTGTCAGTAAATAATTATGCTGTTGCAAAAATTTAAAGAAAGCTCGGGAATCATGATTGCCCTTGATAAACACAATCTATCCTGCCAAAGTTTTCAGCAAAGACAAGGCTTGCTGGTAGGCCGCTTTTTTACTGGCGATCAAAGCCACATCACCTAAAAGATACACGATATCATTATCGGTGACTGTTTGATTCCAATGATTAACAATTGTTTGATTCATCTGTTCAACAGTTAAAAAAGTTCTCTTAGCAAATTGCGGACTATCAACCATCTTTTGATCGTAAAAATGTGTATCGGCAGTAAAAAAAAGCATTTTAATCCCAGCTTTCAAATCCTTTCAATAATTATCTTACAACTATGTTTCACAAATAACAAAAGAATAATTGTATAAAAAAACTGCCTCTCCAAGATAGAATTTAAATCAATCTTGCAGAGGCTGATTAATAATTATCTTCAGCTTTGGTAATTGAAAAACACTGTTTGAGCTATCAAAGCTAAAATATCACGTAAGAATTTCAATCTATTTTATAACTATCCAGCCTGGATCGTCACGCTACTCAAAAGCCATAAAACCAGGAGCCAGATAACGGCTGCCAATAATGCAATTAAAGTCATTTTATCTAAACACATCACCCAGGCAACAAACAGCAAGAACCCGAGCACTAAATAATCAGTTATTGGTCTGCGAGATTTTTTGAATGGCAACTTGGTTTGCTTACAACATTTTAGATGCGCACAGATGATCATTGCCCAAATAAACAAAAAGCAAGTAGTTGCAACACTAGCAATAAAAGAAAACAATATCGTATTTGGAAAAACAAAATTGGCGATTACAACAATCCCAATTACCGCCGTTGAAAAGAGAATACTATTAGCGGGTACTTGACGACGAGAAAGGTGACTCAACTTTTTAGCTAGACTGCTTTGCCGTCCGCGGCTAAGCGAAAACAACATGCGACTAGTACTAAAAATCGAACTATTGCAAGCCGAAGCCGCAGCTGTCAAAACAACAAAATTGATAATTCCTGCTGCTGCGGGAACTCCAATCAATTTAAAAACTTGGACGAATGGACTCTGATCTGCCGGAATTTGATTCCAAGGATAAATACATATTAAAGCAAGCATTGATCCAACATAAAATAAAATTACGCGAAGTGGGATCTCGTTAATCGCTTTAGGAATTGTCATTTGTGGTTTTTGAGTTTCTGAGGCTGTAACACCAATCAGTTCAATCCCAATAAAGCCGAACGTAACCATTTGGAAAGCCTTCACAAATCCCGCAATCCCAGTGGCAAAGAAGCCGCCATAATTAAACAAATTCATTACTGAGGCTGTTGCATGCTGAGTCTTAAAGCCAATCATCACTAAAACAACTCCAGTAATGATTAAACCTACAATTGCCGCAATTTTAATCAACGCGAACCAGAATTCCGTTTCACCAAATAAACCGACTGCTGTTAAATTAGCTGCTAACAGTAATAATAAAATTACCATTCCCGGCAACCAACGTGGCACATTGGGAAACCAATACTGGAGATACAAACCACTGGCGGTTAAATCCGCCATAGCAATCGTGATCCAACAAAACCAGTACGTCCACCCTGTCACAAAACCAACTTTTTTTCCTAGATACTTTGCTACAAAATCAATAAACGAATGTTTAGTTAAATCTGATAATAATAAATCACCCATTGCCTGCATTAACCAAAAACAAATTATGCCAGTAATTAAATAAGCCAAAACAATTGCTGGTCCAGCAGAGTGAATTGATTTGCCAGAGCCAAGAAATAATCCGGTCCCAATCGTTCCGCCAAGCGCAATCATCTGAACATGCCGATTTTTCAAGCCACGCGCTAAACCTTGATCATTATTCAACTAAAAAGCACTCCAATCATTTTACAAAAACACACTTATAATATTATATCTTGCATTTTGAATGAAGTAAAATTCAAACCTTTCAATTTTAAATGATCAAAATTCATCATTAGTCAATCACCACTAGCTAAAGTCATTAACTTGTAAGCCATGAACCCTAATGGATTTTGAATCACAATTTGCATAGATACATCACTGCATAATTACCAAGTAACTATGACTAACACGATAATTACCAATGTCTTCTTCTATGTTCTCAAGTTACCAGAGGAATACAGCCTATTACTAATTAACGTCATGAGATTTTTGGTCCATCATTAAATTTACCTAACTCAAACACATCTTTTGCGATCATTAATTCTTCATTAGTTGGAATTACCCAGACAGCTATTTGGGAACTTGGCTGGCTAATTTTTGCAATTTGACCAATAGCTGCATTTTTTCTCTCAGCCAATTTAACACCAAAAAGATTCAACTTATCACAAATCAGTTGCCGAATGAGCGGCACATTTTCTCCAATTCCTCCGGTAAAAACTAAATTATCAACCTGTCCTAATTCAGTAATATACGCGCCCAGATACTTAATGATCCGATTAACAAAAATCTTAATAGCTAATTTAGCCTGTGAATCAGAATTAACTTTAGCTAAGATATCTCGTAAATCCGAAGAAATTTGCGAAATTCCTAATAAACCAGATTTTTGATTTAAAATGTCCAACATTTGCTGCGGTGAAATCTGCAGCTTTTCCTGCAAGTATACTAATAAAGATGCGTCAACATCCCCAGAACGCGTTTGCATCGTAATCCCTGAGACAGGCGAAAAACCCATTGTGGTATCAAAGGACTTGCCATTTTTTATTGCACAAATTGAAGCTCCCGAACCTAAATGCATAATAATTGCATTGGCTTGGTTACGAGGCTGATCAGTCAATTCAAGCATCCGGCTGAAAACATACCGATAGCTGATACCATGCGCCCCAAACCGACGCACATGATATTTTTCAAAATACTGATAAGGTAAACTATAAAGATAGTTTTCTGGCGGAAGCGTTTGATGAAAACCTGTATCAAACACCGCCACACTAACTGCTGTGGGCAACTCATGTTGAAAAGCCTTGATTGCCAAAATATTACCTGGATTGTGTAGTGGGGCTAATTCTTTAACTTGTTCCATTAAATTCAAATTAGCCTCATCAATGATAACTGATTTTGAAAAAAAGCTGCCGCCATTTACAAAACGATGGCCCACACCCTTAATTTCAGTTAGTTTTCCAACAATTTGATACTTTGTCAAAATTTCCAATAAGCAATCGACAGCTGCTTCGTGGTCTGAAATTTTCAGTTGTTCGCGATGCTGCTTATTGGCAACTGAAAAGCTAAACTCACTTTTTTCTAACCCAATTCTTTCAATTAATCCAGCTGCTAGAACTTGTTTTTGCGGCATTTCAAAAAGTTTCCACTTTAAAGAAGAACTTCCCGCATTAACTGCCAGTATTTTAACCATACTCAATCTCTCCTAAAACTCTAGTAAAATAAATTCTTATGCTGCCAAGACTTGACTTGTTCAACAAAATTTTCCAATTTTGCGTGATCTTTAATTATTGGAAATTCTCCAATCAAAACCGGGACTGCCTGCTTTGCAATCGGCCCCTTTTTTTGCAAGATTAATAATGACTTTTGCGCTTCTTTTGAAGCAAATAAATCTGCTGGTAAATTCAGTAAGCCTTGAAAATGAGCAAAGCTTTGAATAACCTTCAGTAATGCTTTAGCTTCAGCCGTTTGAAAAATAAACTTTGGAACTAAAAAAATACCTAAGCCATTTGGTTTTAATTGTAATAAAGATTGTTCAATCAATAAGTGATGAACAAATGAATGACCCTTAACTGAACGACTAGTAAAGTTTTTAGTTTTCTCATCTAGCGGATAATACCCCACTGGTAAATCTGCAACAATAATATCGGCTTTTGGAGTAATCCAAGGATCAATTGCATCTTGATGATATAATTCAATTTGTGTTTGTTGCAGTTGAACACTCATTGAAGCAATTGCTAAAAGTGTATCATCATTATCAATCCCCCAAAATTCAAGGTTGGAAAAACCTGCTTTTTGTAAAAAATGATCCAATGTTAGTAATAAATTAGCCGTTCCAACGGTTGGATCAACCAAAACTATTGGCCTTGAGGTTGGAAGAAAGCTTTTTAAGAAATCAGCAATTAAAACTCCAATTGAATCCGGTGTTAATTGATGGGTGGCTTGAATTTTGTCAACACTTTGGGCGCGAAATAAAGCAAACTGAATAACCTGTCTTTTTTGCTCAGCCGTCAAAGCTAAATTTGAAAACTGCTGATAAATTTCGGTCAGTTTTTTTTGCTCAGCTTCAGTTGGATGACCATTTTCAACCATTATTTGCCCAGTATTTAAGTTATCTCCCGATTCAATTAAAGCATCTAAAAAAGACGAATTGAGTGACTTCATCAATAAATTAACCGATTCTAAAAATAGATCAAACCCCTGTTTTACTTTTTTATTTCCATAGCAAAGCTCCTGTTTTCTATTGTCAAACTACCTTTACCAGTTTAATGATTTCTAGACTTTATTTCAAGAGTTATATTTTACTCACTTAAATTTAACGGAGAGTTTAAGGTGATTTGACGACCATTTTCTAACGTTATGCGATATTTAGTCCCTTGAAATTCAACTTTTTGCTGAGCAAATTTCATAATTTGATTCTTCTTAATACTATTAGCAATTGCTATGTTTCGAAGGATGACAGCTTGATTATGATCTAATTGACTTTGATAGCTGCTCATTCTTTGCTGATACCATAAAATTTGCAGATAGCTCGCAGAAGCAAAAATCATTAAAAATGTAATCGCTGGAAATAACATAAAACCCTTAATTTTCATTTTTAGTTAAAATATACCTCACTAAATGATATTTTTTCTGATGAATCGTCGCGGTAATTTTCAAATAACCAGCTGCATAGTCAATTTGATAATTTTCAACATCATACAATAATGGTAAATATCCACCCTCAGTTGCTACTAATTTAAGCAAATTTTTTGAACCATCAAAAACTAAATGATAACTTTTGTTAGTCACTGGACTATAAAAAAGACTTACTGATTGATCAGCAACATGTTGTAATTCTAAATTATCGCCAAAAAGTGTCGTTGAAAATCTTTCCCAATCTAATTGATCGACTTTTGACTCATTAAAAAGCTCGCTTCGTGCAGTTGATAAAACAGTCCCGACTAAAAGTGTAAATGTTAATGTAATTCCTAAGGCCAGTAAGCATTCAATTAAAGTAAAAGCATCCTTTTTCACTATTATTTCACCGCCTCATTTAAGAGCTGCTGTTCTTTTGAAGAAAGCTTTTTAGTTGATTGATCTAATAGTTTATAGCTCACATTAACTGTTTGTTGACTTTTTTTTAATAAACTGTTTTTTTGTGCTTCTTGCTTGTTTAAATACTGACCCTCTTCACACAAAAAAATTATTCCCAGACAAAATAAACTTAGTGCGATGATCGTTTCTGCCAAGACGAATCCCGACTTGCTCGTTTTGTTTGACATAGTATTTCCCCCACCCAACCTGAACTACAATTTTGTAATGATGTTTTTCATCCGTGGAATTGATTAAAACAGTTGTCCCTTTAACTTGACCAGTTTCACTAATTGAAATTTGTTTAAAACTAAAAACATACAAAGTTTTAGGCAGCTTAATCGTGGCAAGTATTCGGTTTTGTTCATAAAAAGTGATCTTGTCTTTTTCAAATTTAATATTTCCCCATTCTTTACGTTGTGAAATAAGTGTAAATTCCTGATTCCAAGTATATTTCAATTTGTTCCAGAAATTTTTTTCTTGATAAACTGTGGTCAGATTGCTAGCTGGCTTAATTGTAAATAACAGCAAACTAGTAATCAATGTCAATACCACTAACATCTCAATCAACGTAAAAGCATCATTCCTGAACCTTAATCTTAGCTTTGACAGCTTTTTGATATTGCGCATCATTCAAAAAACCTTCCTTTTTTAAGTCATCAAGTGAAACGCTAGGGGTATCATACTGATCACGATACAAATCTGCTTGAGTTTGAACAACTTGATTTAAAGCTTGATTACTAACTGTCTGAGCACGATCCTTTTGTGAATTAATATTCGGCAAAATCAGCAGGATCAGCAAAGCAATAATAAAAAGTACGATTGACATTTCAATTAGAGTAAAAGCATTTGTTCGACTTTTAATAATTTTCATCAGAAACTCCCCCCAAGTTTTGGTATAAAGGTAATAGGATCTCAAGATAGGTACTGACGATTACTAAGGCAACTAGTATAAACATAATTGGTTGAATTAATTCAATCAGTCGACTAAAGCTTGACAGCAAGCGTTGATATTTCACGGATGAAAAATACAGCAGTTCTTCGCTTAGTTGACTGGAAGTATGCCCTTTACTGAAGAACAGCCGAAATTCAGGTGGTATAAAAGCTCGTTGTGCTGGCAAAGTGGTTAACAGATTCCCTGAAAGTGAGGCATCATGCAAACAGTGACTAAATTGAAATAATAATGATTTTTCATCAAATCTCGTTAGCAGCATGCAGATTTTTTGTAGATCCAAACCACTTTTCAACATCAGGCCCAAATTAAAGGTCAAGTAGTAATAGGCATATTCACGAAAAAGTTTCCCTAAAACTGGCACTTGACAAAGCCAATCCCACTTAGAAAGATACTTTTTTTGAAAAAAGTACTTCTTGACTCTTAAGAAGTAAATTCCAACCCCACTCAAGACAATTCCAAGTAAAACCTGCATCAGAAGATTAAACGAATTTAGACTGTTAGAACTAGCTTGGAAATCAATTAATTCTGGTTTTAGCCAATAATTAACCATGATTACGAGTACGACCAGCAAAGCAATCAATAAAAAAGGATAAAACAAAACTCCTTGGAGATGTTCCTTTTGCCGTTGCCGTTGACCATAAAATTTGGCAAGCTGTTCTAGACTAAGCAGCAGCATTCCATGCTGCTCAGCAATCCATAACTGATCCGCAATATCACGATTGACAAAAGGACGCAAACTCGAGCTTAAGGTCTTGCCTTGCAACAACTCTTTTTCTAATTGCCGATATTTATCTCGACTTTGTGGAAAGAGCAAGGGTAAATCACTCGCAATTTTTTTGATCGAAAAACCAGCTTGTAGTAAATCACTGCAAGTTTGGAAAAAATCAGTTTGCTCTTTCAAGGTCCATTTTGAATTATCCATACCAAAAATTTTCTTTTTCAATTGCTGAAATCCAGTTCTGTTTTTGACAAAAATCAAGGTTTTCCCTCCAATCATGTGAGATTTCTGCTGTCAAATAAGAATTAAATAATTCAGGCGTAATTAGCAGTTGTTCGCAAAGAAGCTTAAACTGCATATCAAGCGTTGGAATTAAGCGCTGATAATTGATCAGGCGAATACTAGACCATAAATCGGATGCAGGAATCTGCCAATCAATTAATCTTTTTAAAGCACTATTCGCACAATTGGCATGCAGCGTACTAAAAACCAAGTGTCCGCTTAAAGCGGCATCAATCACGGCACTCGCTGTTTGCGCATCACGAATTTCCCCGATAATCAAAATATCCGGACGATGTCTTAATGCCGCTTTCAATAATTCTAAGTAGCTCATTTGTGCCTGAAAATTGACTTGAAACTGCTGAAAACTAGGTTCGTAGATTTCGACTGGATCTTCAATCGTCATAATTTGAACCTGACTAAAACTTTTAGCTAATTGATACATCGTTGTAGTCTTACCTGATCCCACCGGGCCACAAAGTAGAATCAAGCCTTTCTCTTGAGCTTTAATTTTCAAATGTTGAAATTGATCAGGAAAGAAAAAATTATCCTGCTGAAAGGCCTGTTGATAAATCAAACGTAAAACTAATGATTCAAAGCCTTGAAAATCACCAATTGTCGAAATCCTACCAAATACTTTTTGATTTAATTGACCCTCTTCAGCAAAAATTATTGAGCCTGTTTGTGGTCGTCGATGTTCTGAAAGCATTAATCCCCCCTTAAATTTTAAAAAATTGATCAACTGTATCCCTTGCTTGATAGATAATCTTCGGTATTTTTTCAAAAAATTGCCAGCCAAAAACTTTATTTCGACAAAATCATTTTTTTGCGTAATGTAAACATCACTGGCATTTTGCCTGATAAAAACAGCGATGAACTCTTTGACAAATTTTTCAACTTCCATTTTTTCACCTCCCTGTTGGTTAATACGTCAGAAAGCCTAAATTTATCCATAAAAAAAATCTCTAAACATTTTTCAGCTTAAAGATCCGT
>NZ_AHYZ01000156.1 GCF_000255495.1 Liquorilactobacillus vini DSM 20605 | reverse complement strand
ATTTTAATTAAGTCGTAAAGCAACTGAAAAAACTAGCGAATCTGATTAATGAAAAATTGTCTTTAACAGCAGCAGCTTATCATGCTGATTTAACGCAGGCAGAACGGTTTGCAGTCCAGCAGCAATTTATGCAGCAGCAATTAGAAATTGTTTGTGCAACGAGTGCTTTTGGAATGGGTATTAATCAAAAAAATGTACGTTTTGTGATCCATTATCATTTGCCGACTGATTTAGCAGCCTATTTGCAGGAAATTGGGCGAGCAGGCAGAGATGGTCAACAAAGCATTGCAATTCTCTTATACACGTCTGAGGATTTTCGCTTGCAGCGGCAGTTAAGTTTAACTACTTTACCAACGGCAGCACAAATCAAAGCTTTTTTTTCTGTTGATCCTAAACTGCAAAGAATTTTAGCAACTCAAGAGGAAAAATTCCAGTTATTGGCCTATTATCAACGATTGGGCAGCCAACCAGCTCAATTAACTAAATTTTTTGCAACCTTACGCCAAGCTAAAAAAACTAAGTTGGCAAGCTTAAAGGATTATTTAGTTTATCAGGGGTGTCGCCGAAAATTCATTTGCAGTTACTTCGATGAGGACATTAGTCAGCTAAAACATGATCAAGATTGCTGTCAGCTGCCAGAAGATGATCTGCCATTGCAGCGATTAGGGTTAGAAAAAGGATCAGTTTGTCAAAAAAGAATGCCACAATTAACTCCATTTAAAGTTCAATTGAAAAAGCTGTTTGCAAATTGGTCAGGAAACTAATATAGTGGTGGAATAATAATTATGGTAGAATAAAGAGTAAACAATATGAGGAGGGACTTTACGATGAATCACCAGGATGACGATCAGCAATCAAAGCCTTGGGACCGGAGCTTTGATGATGAACGTGATGAAAATGGCAATTATTCACGGACAGCCAGCCGAAAAAAAATCAAAAATAATTCAGTTTTAACGACATCATTATTAATTGTCTTTATTGTTGTTATCATTGGGACGGTTGCACTTTATTTTATTTCACAAAGCAGTTCTAACAAAACTTTAAGCAATAATAGCAATAATGTCGGCGTAGTTGAGTCATCTGCGAAGAAAAGTAAAAAGACTAAGGCTAGCGCTAGCAAAAGTCAAATTAGCAACAAAAAATCAAGTTCAAGCAGCACTAAAACAACGACTGCTGCGAATGAAAATTCGACTAAGATGTCTAGCGATGAAACGAGTTCAATTGAAACAGAAGAAAGTAGTAGCTCTTTAGCTGATTCGAATTCAGCAGCATCAGTTTCAACCAGTTCGACAACTGAAACAAGTAGTTCAGCAAGTGCAGACTATGCAACCGTTGGATCGGGTCAAGGAATTTATCGAGTAGCGACTAATAATGGTTTAACGGTAGCTGAACTTTTGCAACTGAATCCAGGACTTTCCAGTTCATCGGTTTTATCGCCTGGCCAAAGAGTTAGGATAAAATAATTAAGCTTAATTTAAGGGAGATTTTTAGTTTTATGAGGACAAAGTTACAGATTGCGATTGATGGTCCGGCATCAGCTGGAAAAAGTACTGTAGCAAAGCTGATTGCTAGCCAATTAAATTATATTTATTGTGATACTGGAGCAATGTACCGAGCAGTGACCTGGGCAGCTTTAAAAGAGAAAGTGGTGCTTGATGATGATGCAGCATTGGCAAAGTTGTTAAGTCATTTGGAAATTAAGTTTGTGCCGCAAAAAGCTGGTCAGAAAGTTTTGGTCAATCGAGTAGATGTGACCCAGGAAATCAGGACGCCAACCGTGAGCAAGTATGTTTCGACAGTTGCTGCACAGATCAGCGTTCGCGAAGCATTGACTGCTAAACAGCAGAAATTAGCAGTCAACGGTGGAATTGTGATGGATGGTCGGGATATTGGGACAACAGTTTTACCAAATGCGCAAGTTAAAATATTTTTAGTTGCAAGTGTCAAAGAACGAGCTCTACGCCGTTATCGGGAAGATGTCGCAAAGGGTTTTAAGGTGGATCTTCAGCAATTAGAGAGTGAAATTGCTTTACGGGATAAAAAAGACGAGTCACGGGCAATTTCTCCTTTGACGCAAGCAGAAGATGCAATTTTAGTTGATACTACTAGTTTATCAATTGAGCAAGTAGTCGAAAAAATTATGAAAATTATCAAAAAAGAAGTAAAAAGAGCTTGAAAAATGTATTTTAACTGGATTTTAAATCAAATTTCAGCTAAAATGGTATTTAGAGTTAGTCGTTAAGGAGGACATGGTCCATGAGTGAAGCAGATTCGAAAAAGGATTTATTAGAAGCGCTAAACAGTGTTAGTGAAGTAAAGATTGGAAACGTCGTTAAAGGTGAAGTTCTAGCTTTTGATGATGATAAACAAGCAATTGTTGGAATCGAAGGAACTGGTGTTGAAGGCGTTGTACCGTTTAAGGAATTGAGCGTTAAACCAGGTGAAGATGTTACTAAGCAAATCAAAGTCGGAGACGTTTTTGATTTAGTAGTCATTTCAAAAATCGGTTCAGATAAAGAAGGCGGCAGCTATTTACTTTCACAACGTCGTTTAGAAGCTCGGAAAGTATGGGATGAAATTGAGAAAAAATATGAAGCTGGTGAAACGATTTCAGCACCTGTTACCCAAGTTGTTAAGGGTGGTTTGGTAGTTGACGCAGGTGTTCGTGGATTTATTCCGGCTTCAATGATTGAAGATCATTATGTTGAAGATCTGAATCAATTTAAGGGACAAACTCTTGAATTAAAGATTATTGAAATTGAGCCAAGTGAAAATCGCTTAATTTTATCGCATAAAGAAATTGTTAAGGCTGAGCGTGAAGCTAAAAAGGCTGAAACATTAGCTAAATTAGCGGCTGGAGATGTTGTTGAAGGCAAGGTAGCGCGTTTAACTAACTTTGGTGCTTTTGTTGATTTAGGCGGAGTTGATGGACTGGTCCATGTTTCAGAAATTGCCTTTGAGAGAGTCGACAAGCCAAGTGATGTTTTAAAGGTTGGTCAAGAAGTTAAAGTTAAAGTTTTATCAGTTGATCCTGATAAAGAGCGCGTTTCGTTATCAATTAAACAAACATTGCCACAACCTTGGGATCAGGTCAGTGAAAAGATTGCTGAGGGTGATGTTATTGAAGGAACAGTCAAGCGCTTGACTAGTTTTGGTGCTTTTGTTGAAGTTCTTCCTGGTGTTGAAGGATTAGTGCATATTTCACAGATTTCGCATAAGCATATTGCAACACCAAATGAAGTTTTAACATCTGGAGAAAAAATTAAAGTCAAAGTTTTGAGTGTTCACCCTGAGCAGCATCGGCTTGGTTTATCAATTAAAGCTTTAGAAGAAAAACCAGTGGCTGGTGAAACTAAAAAATTGGCAGCTAAGAAAACAGATTCTTCAGTTGCCAATGCACCTGAAGAAAGTACTGGATTTACTTTGGGCGATCTGGTTGGTAATGAACTTAAAAATAAGGATGATCAAGAATAAATTCCTGATGATGAAGAAATTTTTGACTGGTGCAAAAGATTTGTTCTTTTGGGCCAGTTTTTTTGAGCATTGATGAAAGGAGAAACGGTAAGTGAGTAATCCAGTAGTTGCAATTGTTGGCCGACCCAATGTTGGAAAGTCGACGATTTTTAACCGTATCGCGGGTGAAAGAATTTCAATTGTTGAAGATACTCCCGGTGTTACCCGTGATCGCATCTATACTCATAGTGAATGGCTAGGTCAAAAATTTAGCTTAATTGACACTGGCGGAATTGAAATGGGAACTGAGCCTTTTTTGACTCAAATCAAAGAACAAGCGGAAATTGCGATTGATGAAGCAGATGTAATTGTTTTGATTGTAAGTGTTCGTGAAGGAGTAACTGAGGCGGATGAAAAGGTTGCTCAAATTCTCTATCAAACTGATAAACCAGTGATTGTCGCTGTAAACAAAGTGGATAATCCAGAATTGCGTGCTGATATTTATGATTTTTATTCATTAGGTTTTGGAGATCCAATTCCAATTTCCGGAGTTCACGGAATTGGAATTGGTGATTTGTTAGAAAAGGTTTGTCAGTCATTTCCGAAAGAAAAGCATTTGGAGCTCGATCAAAGTATTAAGTTTAGTTTGATTGGTCGGCCCAATGTTGGTAAATCTTCATTGGTAAATGCTATTTTAGGCCAGAATCGCGTTATTGTTTCAAAAATTGAAGGGACAACTCGTGATGCGATTGATACCCCGTTTAAAACTGAAAATGGTGAATGTTTTACCGTGATTGATACTGCAGGAATTAGAAAAAAAGGTAAAGTTTATGAAAATACGGAAAAATATTCAGTGTTAAGGGCATTGCGAGCAATTGATCGTTCCGATGTGGTCTTAGTTGTTTTGGACGCTGAAACCGGTATTCGCGAGCAAGATAAGAAAGTGGCTGGTTATGCGCATGAAGCTGGCCGCGGTATCATAATTTTAGTCAATAAATGGGATTTAATCAAAAAGGATAATTACACTTTAGTTGAATTTGAAAAATTGATCCGTCAAGAATTTCAGTACCTAGACTATGCCCCAGTTGTATTTGTTTCGGCAAAAACTAAACAGCGCTTAAGTCAATTACCAGAACTAATTAAACAGGTTTCAATTAATCAGCAGCAGCGAATTAAATCTTCAGTGCTGAATGACGTTTTGCTGGACGCAATTGGTCGCAATCCAACTCCAACGGAAAATGGCAAGCGCTTGAGAATTTACTATGGGACACAAGTGGCTGTTAAACCACCGACTTTTGTGATTTTTGTTAATGATCCTGATTTGATGCATTTTTCTTACGAACGCTATTTACAAAATCAGTTGCGTGAGGCATTTGATTTTACAGGCACCCCCTTGCATTTGATCAAACGGCGCCGGAATTAGGACAGTAGGAATGTTTTTGAATGAAATAACTTTTGAAAGCAAGCTTAGGAACTTTATGAGAGTTTTTTTAGAATTGAAACGTTAAAAAGAGAGTCATAAACCTTGATATATTAGGGTTTATATGCTACCTTATTAAGAGAGATGATGATTTGTTAGTCATTGTTTCGTCATTTCATTTGAAATGACACATTGCCACAACTTAGATTGTGGATTCTTCAGCTGAGGAGGTGAAACCATGGCAAACAAAGCACAATTGATCGATACAGTTGCAACTAAAACTGGTTTGACAAAGAAAGATGCAACTTCAGCTGTTGATGCAGTTCTGGAAACGATCCAGGATCTACTTAAAAAAGGCGAAAAAGTTCAATTAATCGGATTTGGTAATTTCGAAGTTCGTGACCGTGCAGCTCGTAAGGGCCGTAATCCACAAACTGGTGCAGAAATTGAAATCCCTGCAAGCAAAGTTCCGGCATTTAAACCGGGTAAAGCGCTGAAAGATGCTGTTAAGTAGTTTACAGCTCATAATAATTCGCCAAAGGTCGGAACGAGTTTAGTGTTCCGACTTTTTGTTTACTGATTAAAATTATTGGGTATAAAAGAGGACAAAAATGACATACTCTGAAAAGACATTAACGCAAATCAAACTTGGTAACTTTGATTTAGCTGACCAAGAATTACAACTGGCTCTTTTGAAAGATCAACCTGATTTCTTGTTTAATTTGGCTGAAGAGTTACAACAGTTAGGCTTTTCTGACTGGGCCAAAGATATTTATCAAACTTTATTAAAAAGATTTCCTGAGGAAGATCAATTAAAAACAGCTTTAGCAGAGATTGCTATCAATAATGGTCAAGATGATCAAGCTTTAGCTTACTTAAGTCAAATTGGGCCCGCTTCTCCTGCGTACTTAAATGCATTACTTGTAGCAGCTGATTTGTATCAAACCCAAGGCTTATTTGAGGTCAGCGAACAAAAGCTTTTAACAGCTTTAAAAATTGCTCCAAATGAATCGGCGGTGCTTTTGGGCTTGGCGGAATTGTATTTCAATATTAAACGCTATCAATCTGCCATACCTTTTTATCTGCAGCTTTTGAGAACGGGACAGCTGCAATTAGCTAAGATTAATTTGGTTCAACGAGTAGGCGCTTGTTATGCCGAAACTGGTCATTTTGAGCAAGCACTGGGTTACCTTGAACAGATCCATCAGCGTGATTTAGATCCAGATATTTTATTTGACCTGGCTTTCACGCAGCTTCAATTAAAGCGTTATGAAGCTGCAGCTAAGAATTTTGAAAAATTGAGAAAAATCAGTCCAGACTATACTTCTTTATATCCTTATTTAGCTAATGCTTATGAAGAACAGGGACAATTACAGCAGGCATTGTTGATCGATCAAGAAGGATTGCGAATTGACCAGTATAACAGTAAACTTTATTTACATGCTAGCCAGATGGCTCAGAAGTTAGCACAACCAGAGTTAGCTGAACAATATTTACGTCAGATCTTACAATTTGACGAAGATAATTTAACAGCTTTAATTGAGTTAAGTGATCTTTTGCAAACTCAAAAGAAATATCAAGCAAACATCGAGTTGTTGAAAAAAGCTATTAAGTTGAGCAATGATTCACAATTAGTCTGGAATTTAGGTCGGGCCTATAGCGCTTTAGAAGATGATCGGTCAGCGCTTGAATGCTACCGTTCAGTTCAAAAGGATTTTGAACATGAAGCGGATTTTTGGCGAGAGTTAGCATTATTAGCTCGGCGCAGCGGAGATCTACCGCTTGTTAGAAAATCAGTTGCTAATTATTTGAAGATTGAACCGAATGATTTAACGATGCTCGATTTGCAAAATGAACTTGATGAAACATTTTAAATTAAGAATTTGGTTTTTCAGCTACCTGATAGCTCAATAAACGATAGTAGTTGAGAGATTTTAAATCAAGATGCAACTGACGACAACAATTAAGTGATGTTAAATTACGATGGCGGATCAAGAAACTTAAAATAGCATCGCGTCGTAAATTCTTTGGTGAAAAGGGAAATGAGAGCCAATTTGAT
>NZ_AHYZ01000157.1 GCF_000255495.1 Liquorilactobacillus vini DSM 20605 | reverse complement strand
TGAATGGTGTTTCTCATATGTTGCCATTTGTTGTCGGTGGTGGTATTTTGATGGCTTTGTCATTTATGATTGAGCAATACATGGGTGGTCCAAAGTCGACGAGCTTTATTTTTCTAAATAATGCCGGCAGTTTAGCCTTTGCTTTCATGATTCCAGTCTTGGCAGGTTATATTGCGGAATCAATTGGTGATCGTCCTGCATTGATGCCAGGGTTTGTTGGTGGTCTTATGGCGACTGTTTATAGTGGATCATTTGGTGGTGTCTATGTTGCTAACGTAATGACTAATGCCAAAAGCTCTGCTGGTTTCTTAGGTGGGATCGCTGCTGGTTTTATTGCTGGATATTTAACCTTATTCTTAAAGAAGATTTTTGCTAAATTGCCTAAATCACTCGAAGGTATGAAACCAATGCTCTTATATCCGATTTTTGGTTTAGTATTAGTCGCCTTGATCATGTTCTTTATTGTCAATCCAATTTTTTCAGTTATTAATTCGGGAGTAACAGCATTTTTGAATCACATGGGGAGTGGCAATGCAATCATTTTAGGCATTGTTTTAGGTGGCATGATGTCAATTGATATGGGTGGTCCATTTAACAAGGCTGCTTATGTCTTTGCTGTTGCGGCTTTCACCTCAACTAAAAATGGTGACTTAATGGCGGCAGTTATGGCTGGTGGGATGGTTCCACCATTTGCTACCGCGATTGCTACTGCATTTTGGCCAAAGAAGTTTACTGATGATGAGCGGAAGGCGGGAATTACTAACTGGGTCTTAGGTTTCTCGTTTATCACTGAAGGTGCTATTCCATTTGCTACTGCTGATCCATTGAGGGTTTTAACAAGTTGTATTTTAGGCTCGGCAGTAGCTGGTGGGTTAACTCAGTTATGGCATGTTAGTGTTCCTGCACCTCATGGTGGCTTTTGGGTAACACCATTAGCAACCAATCCGTTTGGTTATATTATTGCCATTGTGATTGGTTCAGTTATTGCCGGTGTAATTTTAGGTAAATGGAAACCAGTTAAGAACAAGTAGTGAAAATATTTTTTTAGATTGAAAAAAGGTATCATTCGTTATCAGATAGCGGGTGATATTTTTTTGGTAGAAAACGTTAACAGCAAAACAAAAAGTCCACCTCAAATTGATGAGGTGGACTTATGATTTATAACATAATAGTTTTTGAAAAATAGCAATATTAGAAATAGTTTTCAGTTGGAGTTAATTCTAATGGACGTCTTTCAACGCTTGTCGAGAAAACAATCTGGGTCTTAGTTTCTCCAAAGCGTTGGATATCATTAATAAAATTATCTAAAGCTTTAGTTGTTTTGAAATAACAGGTAATGATTTGTGAATAACTGCCAGTGACACAATCACAAGCAACTACATTGCCGACTGATTTAATATATGGATAAAAAGCCTCTTTATCTTTTGGCGATAGTCGTAAGCTAACATAAGCTTTAATTGGATAACCAAGCAGTTTATAATCAATTTGCGTCTGATAATTGGTAATGATGCCCCGTTCTTCCAAATGTGTCAAACGAGTTGAAACCGCCGGAGCGGAAATAAAACAAATATCAGCCAGTTTTTTTAATGAAATTCGTGCATCTTTTTGTAAAGTTGAAACAATTTTCAAATCAATTTCATCCATTTGTTGATCCCTCCAAGCATCTCTATGTAATATAATATAACATAATTGTTTGACAATCGCACAATTAAAACTTAAAAATTCAGTTTTGAGAAAACCTTCAAGCAATTATTTTTAAAATTGCTGCTTGCATTTGATTAGGTTCCAGTAAATGACGTTTTTGCGGCTGGTTTTCTAAAAGTTGTTTAATTGTTGATGGATAAGGAATCCCAATTATTTGCTGTAACTGCTGTAAGGCGGTTAAATCAGGAACTTGATCAGCTTTACTGTCAGTTATAGCAGATAAAACAACTTTTGGAAACTTAAATGGACTGGCAGTTGAAACAATGATCATTGGTTGATCATTAATGCTTGCAGCTGCGAACCTTCTAGCAACCTGAGAAGCAACTGCTGTATGCGGATCAATAGCAGCTTGACAAGTTTCAAAAACATAGGCGATTTCTTGGCTCGTAGCTGATTCGTCAGCATAATCAGCTGAAAAATCTTTAGCCAAAATGGCTTGCATTGCTGGAGAAATTCTATAAGCACCGTGTTGCTGCAGCTGTTGCATTAGATCAGCAGTCATAGCCGGGTCACTATCAGTTAAATAAAATAGTAATCGTTCTAGGTTGCTAGAGACTAAAATGTCCATTGAAGGAGATGAAGTTACATAGAAAGGACGGTTTTTATCATAAATGCCAGTTTGAAAGAAATCAGTTAACACCTTATTTTTATTAGAAGCACAAATTAGGTGTTTAATCGGCAGGCCCATTTTCTTGGCATAGTAACCAGCTAAAATATCTCCAAAATTTCCAGTTGGTACACTAAAGTTAACTGGCTGGCCATTAGTTAGTTGCCGTTTTGCTAATAGTTGCCCATAGGCGTAAAAATAGTAAACAACTTGTGGGAATAGCCGGCCAATATTAATTGAGTTAGCAGAGGATAATTGATAGTTTAAATTTGCCAATTGCTGCTTAAAGGCTTGATCGTTAAAAATGTTTTTAACATTTGTTTGAGCACGATCGAAGTTCCCGTTGATTCCAAACACGTAAGTATTTGTTCCTTTTTGCGTGAGCATTTGCCGTTCCTGAATCGGACTAACGCCAGCTTGAGGATAAAAAACAATAATTTTTGTATTTGGGACATTCGCAAAGCCAGCCATGGCAGCTTTGCCTGTATCGCCGGAGGTTGCCGTTAGAATCAAAATTTTTTTATGTGAATGATTTTTTTGAGCCGCAGTGGTCATAAGATGCGGTAATAATTGTAAAGCAATATCTTTAAAAGCAATTGTTGGCCCATGAAACAGTTCAAGGTAAAAAGCACCTTCATGAAAAACAAGGGGTGCAATTGCAGGATCATCAAAGTTTTTTCCATAAGCTGCATTGATGCATTCTTGTAATTCGTTTTCAGAAAAGTCAGTTAAAAAGAGTCGCAGCACTTTAAAGGCCACTTCCTGGTATGACATATTTGCTAATGCTGTTAATGGAAAATCTATTGCAGGTATCCGGTCGGGAACATACAACCCTCCATCAGGACTTAATCCTTGAAGAATTGCTTGAGAAGCAGTAATTTTCTTTTTGTTGACATCTCGTGTACTATGATAAAAAATTGCCATTTGGAAACAGTCTCCTTAATCGTTCTCTAATAATTTTGATCTTAAAGGAAGAATACCATAAATTTGCTTCCAATAATAGCTAGATTTATAAGTGCTTTGCTTGAAACGGATTAAAGTAATTTATTTTATAGTAAAAAAAATGAAAAATCTATGATAAAATAATTTCAATGATTAAATCTGGGAGGAAATTATGCAAGTCATTAAAATTGGAGTTCTTGGTTTGGGAACGGTTGGCAGTGGAGTGGTTCGCTTACTTCGTGATCATCAAAATAAGATATCTAGTATTACTGGGTGTAAGCTTGAAATTAAAACGATTATGGTTCACGATCTGAATAAAAAACGAGACGTTGATTTAAGCGGCATTAAGTTGACGAATCAAGTGGATGATTTGGTCAATGATCCTGAAATTAAAATTGTGGTTGAAGTAATGGGAACAGTCGAAATAGCTAAAGATTATGTTGAACGCTTGCTAAATGCTGATAAACATATTATTACTGCTAATAAGGACTTGATAGCGACATACGGTTCAGAATTAACGGAACTTGCGCGGGAAAATGGTTGTGACCTTTTCTATGAGGCAAGTGTGGCAGGTGGAATTCCAATTTTACGAACCATAGTTAATTCTTTTGCGGCTGATCGGATTATTGAGGTAAAGGGGATTGTTAATGGAACAACTAATTATATTTTGACGCAAATGAGTCAGCACCAAGTTTCTTTTGCGGCTGCCTTACAGAAAGCTCAGGAGCTGGGTTTTGCAGAAGCTGATCCGACTAATGATATTGAAGGAATTGATGCAGCTTATAAGATGATCATTTTGACTTATTTTGCTTTTGGAATGAACATTTCACTTGAACAAGTGAAAGTGAACGGAATTACTCGGGTTAAATTAGCTGATATTCAGCAAGCTAAAAAATTGGGGTACAATATTAAGTTATTAGGAATCGCTAAACTGATTAATGATCGCGTTGATGTTTCAGTTGGTCCGGTCTTAGTACCTGAGGATCAGCCGCTAGCAGCCGTCCAAAATGAAAATAATGCTGTTTTGGTTACCGGTGCAGCGGTTGGTGAGACGATGTTTTATGGACCTGGTGCAGGTGAATTACCAACGGCTAATAGTGTTTTAAGCGATATCATTGCTGTAACAAAAGATATTGTTTTAAAGACAACTGGCAGCAGATTTAATGATTATCGGCGGGATTTGAAACAGGCCCAACCAATAGATGTTTGTTATTCATATTACTTCTCCTTAAGGGTTAAAGATCAACCAGGACAAATGCTGAAAATTACGCAGGCCATGACTAAAGCTAATGCTAGTTTCCATTTGATTATTCAGACGGAGTTAGATGAAGACAATGCTCGGGTAGTCATGACAACTCATAAAATGTCTGAAGCACAGGAAAATCAGGTAGTCAAGGCTTTGAGATCACTTGATGGAGTGGAAGTAATTGCTGCTTATAAGGTTTTGCCAAACTAGGTTAAGAGGAGTCGTCAAAGATGAGATACAAGATAAAAGTCCCGGCAACGAGTGCCAATTTAGGGCCTGGTTTTGATTCAATTGGAATAGCAGTTTCATTATATTTGCAAGTTGATCTTTTAGAAAAAACCGATAGTTGGCAGGTGGAACATCAGCTGGGTTCAAAAATCCCTTGTGATGAACGTAATTTAATGATAAAAACAGCTTTAAATTTAGCACCGAACATCAAACCACATCATTTGCGAGTTAAATCTGATATTCCACTAGCTCGGGGATTAGGTAGTAGTTCTTCAGCAATTATTGCTGGAATTGAGATCGCCAATCTGTTGGGCAATTTGAATTTAACTCAGGATCAAAAATTGCAAGTTGCTACTAAAATTGAGGGACATCCTGATAATGTTGCTCCGGCTATTTTAGGCGATTTGGTAATTTCTTCTTTTGATCAGCAAACAGTTACCAGCATCAAAGCACACTTTCCAGAGTTGTTGCTGATGGCTTTTGTTCCGCCAACGGAATTATTGACAGTTGCTAGTCGGAAAGTTTTACCTTCAAATCTTAATTTTAAACAGGCAGTTTATGCCAGCAGCGTTGGAAATACTTTAGTGGCAGCAATTTTAACTAACAATTTAATGAAGGTTGGTGAGCTAATTGAACATGATCAGTTCCACGAACAAGCGCGTGCCGCGTTGGTACCACATTTAAAGCAATTACGTGAATTAGGACATCAAGCTGGAGCAACTGGTACCTACTTAAGTGGAGCCGGTCCAACAATTATGACGATTATTCAACATGCAAAGCAACAAAACTTTATTGATTTAGTCAATCAGAGTCAACTTAATGGCAAGTTATATAGCTTGCAGGTTCAACGAACGGGAACAACGGTTAGCAAATTCTAAAGTATAAGTTTTAGATTATATTTTTTAAAGACTGCGTAATTTTATTATGGGCAGTCTTTTATTTTGAATTGTTAAATATTGAAGAATTATTCAAGTTATATGCGGTTAATTGTAAAAAAATATGATTGGTAGTATAATTTAGTCCATATGTGAGGACTAATTAACTAATTAAAAGAAAAATTTTGGACGGGAGAAAAAATGAGTCAGAATCAAAATACCGTGCAAGAGAAACGATTATATCTTTTCTTCAAACGGATAATTGATATTGTTGTTTCACTTGTTGCTCTTTTTTGTATGATTCCGCTATTCTTACTGCTTTTTGTTGTCTATCATTTTGGTCATGACCGTGGCCCGTTGTTTTATAAACAAGAAAGAGTTGGAAAAAATGGTCAAAAATTCTTAATTTATAAGTTTCGATCAATGATCGTGGATGCTGAAAATAAATTATGTGCTAATCCCCAGTTGTATCAAGAATATTTAAAAAATAATTACAAAATTCCGGCTGAAAAGGATCCGCGAATTACTAGTTTAGGAAGACTTTTACGCAAAACATCAATCGATGAATTACCGCAGTTTATCAATATCTTAAAGGGTGAGATGACTTTAATTGGTCCACGGCCAATTATTGAAGAAGAGCTTCATGAATATGGTGATCAGGTTGATAAATTACTTTCAGTAACTCCTGGTGCAATGGGATATTGGCAGGCATCGGGACGGAGCAACATTGGCTATCCGGAACGTTGTGATTATGAATTGTATTATGTGGATCATGCATCATTTATTTTTGACTTAAAGATTCTTTTTAAAAATATTATTAGTATCTTTAAGGGTGAAGGTGCGTATTGATTTTTAGCAAAATGAAAGTGGGTTTGTTTTTTGAAAGCTGAAATTTACATTGTTAGCCATAAACCCGTTAAAACTCCGCATGATAAAATGTATTTGCCAGTGCAAGTTGGTATAAGTTCGGAAAATTTTAAGGGGTTTTGTCGTGATAACACCGGTGATAATATCTCAAACAAAAATCCAAATTATTGTGAATTAACTGCCCAATATTGGGCATGGAAAAATCGGCGAGCGGATGTTAAGGGCTTAGTCCATTATCGCCGTTATTTTTCTAATGGCAAGAGTAATTTCTTTAAAAGTTATGAAGGAAAGTTTGCAGATATTATGACTTCGGCAACTTTACAAAAGTTTTTAGAGAAAGCTCCATTGATTTTACCTAAAAAACGGAATTACTTTATTGAAACTTCGTGGTCGCATTATGAACATGTGCACCATATTAAAGATTTGCAGCTTACTAGGCAAATAATTGCGGAAAAATTCCCTGATTATTTACCTTCCTTTGATAAAATGTTGCAGAAAAAAGCAGTCCATATGTTTAATATGTTGATTGCACGAGCTGACATTTTTGATAAATATACTCAGTGGTTGTTTCAAATTTTGCCTGAAGTTGAAAAAAGGGCTGATATCAGTGATTATACGCCTTATGAAAAGCGTATTTATGGCTTTCTTGGTGAAATATTATTGGATGTTTGGGTCGATAAAAATCAAATACCTTATGTTGAAGTTCCAGTCATGTTTATGGGAAATCAGCATTGGGTGAAAAAAGTGGCAGGTTTTCTTTATCGGAAATTTAAGAAATAGACGGTTAGTAGGAATAACAGATGATTAGCAATAAAATTTAGGAGAAAATGGACCATTGAAAATAAAATTTATTTGTTATCGTATGTCAGGCAGCGGTGGAACAGAAACAGTATTAACCAAAGTCGCTAATCTGTTAAGTGAAAAGAATGAGATTACTATCGTTTTAGTTAATAATCCGCAAAATAAAATTTGGCTATGTAAACTTCATGACAATATAAAATTAAAGATTCCTAGATTGAATAATTCATTTTATTTAATTTGGTATGTATTTAAAGAGTTAGTAATAAGTTCAAGTCAAACGAGGATTATAATTTTAGGCGCTAATATAATTAGATTTGCTAGTTTAGTTAAAAGAACATTTCTCAAAAAGTATAAAATATATTCTTGGATACATTTTTCCTTATTTGAGCAGAAAATGTTTAATCCTCATAACATTTTAAAAGCTGATTATCATTTAGCAATAAGTTCAACTATTGCAAAGCAACTACAACAGTTAGGTGTGGATAACAGTAAGATTTTTTTGGTTTATAATCCAATTGAGAAAAATAGATTGATCACAAATATAGAGTCTAACAATTTTTCATTAGTTTATGTTGGTAGAATCTTGTTTGATGGTCAAAAAAATCTTAAAGAACTTTTTCAAGGGTTGTCGAAAACAGAATCAAATATTGGATTGGATCTGTTCGGTGATGGCAGTGAAGAAAGTAAAAATACTTGTTTGAATTATATAAAGAGAAAAAATTTAACGCAACGAATTCATTGGCATGGATGGGTAAAAGATCCATGGAAAGTAATGCCACGAAAGAAAATAGCTTTAATATTGACGTCTAAGTATGAGGGATTGCCGATGGTGATGTTAGAGGCGATTTCTCGTGGAATACCAGTTATAACAGCAAGATTTTCTGGATATGAAGATGTTTTGATTGAAGGGATTAATGGATATAGTTATCCCCAGGGAGATATTGCTGCACTAGTTACTGCAATAAAAAAAGTAAAGGATAAACAACTAGATCCTCAAAAAATAGCTGCAAGTATAGATAAATTCTATTCAAAAAGTTATGTGAAAAACTTTGAAATAGCTATTAATAATAACTCAAGAGGTTGATAATGAGTGAGACATGCGTTTTAACAATCAAAGAAAAGAAAATGATGGATGCTGGGATAAAAGCTAAGAAAGATATTAGTAAATTTTTATCAGCAGAAAATATTGAACAAATTAATCTAGAAGTGAATTTAGACTCTAAGCTTTCAAAATTTTTCTTTTCAAATTTGATATTAGCAAAAGCAATTCGAAATGGTGTTTATAATAATTTCTTTTTTCAGTACCCAGCTTATTCTGCCTTTATTGAGGATAAAGTTGCATATTTTATAAAAAAATATCATAGTCAAGCCAATTTTTTCATTATTATTCATGACGTTGAGTCTTTAAGACTTTTTAGGAATGCTGAATTCAAAAATCGGGAAATAAATTTCTTTAATCAATCTGCTGGCTTGATTGTACATAATGATAAAATGAAGCAGTGGCTGTTGAATAACGGGGTTAAAGTAGAAATGGTTTCTTTAGAAGCTTTTGATTATGATAATCCACAGCCCTTAAATTCAATAACTAATCAAAAATGGAGTATCTGTTTTGCAGGTAATTTGAAAAAAGCAACATTTATCAAAAAACTTGATTTAAAGCATGAGTTGTATATTTACGGTTCAAGGGTTAAAAAAGTAGTTGGAAATGTTCGGTATTGTGGACGATTGGACCCAGATATTTTGCCTAAGTATTTAAGACAGTCATTTGGTTTAATCTGGGATGGTACAAGTTTAAATCAATGTGATGGAGTTTTTGGAGAGTATCTAAAATATAATAACCCTCATAAGATGTCATTGTATCTTAGTTCAGGGTTACCAGTAATAGTTTGGAAACAAGCTGCAGTGGCAGATTTTGTGGAGAAAAATCAAGTTGGTATAACAATTAATCGACTATCAGACTTAGATGAAATCTTAGATAAGCTATCAATAGACGATTATCGACAATTAAAAGAAAATGTTGTCAAGATTGCTAAAGGCATGCGAAATGGTGTATATATAAAAAGAGCGGTGAAAAATTTGTTAGCATTGGAAAAGGCATAAAGGAGAATTTTTGAAAATGCAAGCTGTTTTAATATTAGCTCATAAAGATGTTAATCAAATCATTAGATTGACTCAAAAATTACACAGTTTTTTTAATGTTTACATTCATTTTGATAAAAAATACAAAATCCTTAATTCTGATCAAGATAAGTTAAAGCATTTAGGAGCAACGGTTATTTCTGAAGTGGAAGTTAATTGGGGTAGTTGGAGTATTGGTGAAGCAACTTTAAATTTAATGAAGTTGGCTTTGGAAAATGAAGATAATTCTTTTTTTCATATAATTTCAGGCCAAGATTGGCCAGTGGTTAATCCTCAAAAAATATATAATTTTTATGAACATAATGATAAAATTTATATGAAGTATGATTTGGCAAAAAATATTCGTAGATCTGGAGAAAATATTCTTTTGTGGCAAAAATATTATTTCAATTATGATTCGATAAATAGGCGTTCATTTTTGGGGAAAGTATATCATCGCTTAAGTTTAGGACTTCAGACTTTGTTTCGAGTTGATAAATTAAAAAAACTAGGTATCTCCTTAGAAATTTATCATGGAGCAAATTGGGTTGATTTACCAAGAGATGCAGTTGAGTATTTAGTTGACTTTTTGCCTAGGCATCAAAATCTTTATACGATGCTTAAGACTGGCTGCTTTTCGGATGAGTTTTGGATGCAAACGATATTGTGTAATAATGATTTCTTCTGTCAGCGAATTGTCAAAAATAATCATCGTTTTATAAAATGGGAAAAGAAATATGGCAACTATCCTGCAGTTCTAGATGCAGATGATTTGAATGAGATACTCAAAGGAGATTATCAGTTTGCTAGAAAATTTGATAGCTTGCATTCTAGAAAACTGATTGAAATGCTTAATAATATGAGGTGAAAAAATTGAAAAATTATTTAGTGGTTGGGGCTGGTTTGTTTGGAGCGACATTTGCTTATGAGGCAGCCAAGCGCGGCAATCGAGTTAAAGTCATTGAAAAACGTAATCATTT
>NZ_AHYZ01000158.1 GCF_000255495.1 Liquorilactobacillus vini DSM 20605 | reverse complement strand
CGGTTTTGATGGTTATGCGGTATTAGCACCTGTTTCCAAGTGTTATCCCCCACTTTAAGGCAGGTTACCCACGTGTTACTCACCCGTTCGCCACTCAACTTTTTAAAAGATGCAAGCATCAAATAAAAAGTCTCGTTCGACTTGCATGTATTAGGCACGCCGCCAGCGTTCGTCCTGAGCCAGGATCAAACTCTCATTTTAAAGTTTGTGACTCAAATTTATTACTAGCGAATTGACTTCGCAAATGTTGTCCTTTTTCAAGGCCCTGCACATTTGTTTATCGAAACTTTGTTCAGTTTTCAAAGGTCTAC
>NZ_AHYZ01000159.1 GCF_000255495.1 Liquorilactobacillus vini DSM 20605 | reverse complement strand
CTATTCAGCTAATCGTCAATAACTTTTTTAAATTTTCTCATAACAAAAAAAGCAGCCCTATTTATGACTGCTTTTTAGCACACAACAAATTATTTAATTACCTCAAGCCCATGAAGATATGGACGTAAAACTTCTGGAACAGTAACTGTACCATCTTGATTTTGATAATTCTCTAAAATTGCAGCAACTGTTCGGCCAACTGCTAAGCCAGAACCATTAAGAGTGTGAACATATCTGAGTTTGCCGTTTTTATCACGATACTGAATGTGAGCACGTCTAGCTTGAAAGTCCTCACAGTTAGAGCAGCTCGAAATTTCACGATACATGTTTTGAGCCGGAATCCAAACTTCAAGATCATGCGTCATGGCAGCCGAGAAGCCCATATCTCCCGTTGAAAGAGTAATAATATGATATGGTAAGCCTAATTTTTCCATAATATTACCAGCATTCTTGGTCATTTTTTCTAATTCATTATAGGAATTTTCTGGCTTGCAATATTTGACCATTTCAACTTTGTTAAACTGATGCATCCGAATCAATCCCCGGGTATCACGGCCAGCACTGCCAGCTTCAGAACGAAAACATGGCGTTAAAGCTGTAAAATAGACTGGCAGCTGTTCAGTCGGAATAACTTCATCCCGATAATAATTTGTCAATGGAACCTCAGCTGTTGGAATCAATGTCATATCTTGACCTTCAACTTGAAAAACATCTTCCTTAAATTTAGGAAATTGTCCAGTACCATACATTGAAGCATTATTAACAATATACGGCGGAAGAATCTCTGTATAACCTTCTTTAGTATGCTCATCTAACATAAAATTATAGACTGCCCGCTCAAGTTTTGCCCCTAGTCCTTTGTAGTAAACAAATCGACTACCAGCAGCTTTGGCTCCTCTAGCAAAATCCAAAATTCCCAATTTTTCTCCGATTTCCCAATGAGGTTTAGGAGTAAAATCAAATTTACGTGGTGTTCCAATCTTCTTTAACTCAACATTAAAGCTTTCATCTGGTCCCACCGGAATTGAAGGATTTGGCAAATTAGGCAATCGTGAAGCAATATATTCTACTTTTGTTTGAGCTTCCTTCAAATTATTTTCGAGTTCCTTAATTTGCTGCCCCACTTTTTTCATCCGAGCAATTTGCTGACTAGCATCTTGCTGATTACGTTTAGCCTGAGCAATTGCTTCTGAGACTTCATTTTTTTGCTGACGCAATGTCTCACTTTCGACAACTAACTCCCGCCGCTTTTTATCCGCCGCTAACAATTCATCAATTTTCTCTGCTTTGACTCCTCTAGTTGCCAAGC
The DNA here is from genome assembly GCF_000255495.1 of Liquorilactobacillus vini DSM 20605. Classification (GTDB taxonomy): domain Bacteria; phylum Bacillota; class Bacilli; order Lactobacillales; family Lactobacillaceae; genus Liquorilactobacillus; species Liquorilactobacillus vini. The sequence continues at coordinate 2,160 of NZ_AHYZ01000159.1, read as the reverse complement.
GTTCTTTTACCTCGTCTTCATTTTGCCGAATCATTTTGATATCAAGCATTACAATTTACCTCCTAAAGATAATAAAAAAAGGCCCTTTCATTCCATCTATAACAATGGGACGAAAAAGTCTTAGATCCGCGGTACCACCCAAGTTTAGCAATCAAAATTACTACCCTCTAAATAAATAACGGTCTCCCGTGCAGCATTACCTGCCCACATGACACCCGCTGGAGTTTCAGCACTGTGATTTTCACCAACCATCACATCTCTTGAAAGCTTACTTATGGCGGACTCTCGTGTTTTTTAATTCTATATTTATGCTACCATAATGCAGTTTATGCGTCAACTATTGCTACTATTCTTCTTTTTCAAATCATGTGGTGTTAAATTAACCTTATCTAATGGAATTATCTTGGTCCGATAACGAATTTTATAATAGCAAAACAAAATCAAAAACAATGGGATACTCATGTAGCTAACACCAATTGCCTGCCAATCAAGATTTTCAAACGACTTCAAATCCTGACCAATGATAACTAACACACACAATACAAAAGACAAAATTGGTCCAAAAGGAAATAGTTTGGCTCGATAGCGCAGTTCAGACAACGGACGTCCTTGTTTTTTCATCGCTAAACGAAAACGATAGTGTGAAATGGCAATTCCCAACCAAGCAATAAAGCCAGTCAAGCCACTAGCACTTACCAAAAAAGTATAAATATGTGTCCCAAAAATACTCATTAAAAATGTAAATAAACCAACTGCTGTTGTTCCCAACAAAGCAGGAAACGGAATTCCTCTTGGGCTTAAACGTCCAAAAACCTTTGGCGCATCACCATGACGAGCTAAAGAGTACAACATTCGGGTTGAGGCATACATTCCAGAATTAGCAGCCGATAAAACTGATGTCAAAATTACAGCATTCATAACACTAGCTGCTGAGGCCAACCCCGCACGGCGAAAAACTAAGGTAAATGGACTGATCGTAATATCAGAAGCACTTGACCCTAAAAGATTTGGACTTGTATATGGTATCAAACATGCAATTACAAAAATCGATAAAATATAAAATAACAAAATTCGCCAAAAAACTTGCTTGATCGCTTGTGGAATACTTTTTTCAGGCGTAGCCGATTCGCCTGCAGTGATTCCAATCAACTCTGTTCCTTGAAAAGAAAAACCCGCAACGACAAAAACGCTTAGGATGGTTGGAATACCACCAACAAAGGGAGCATTTTTATAAGCAAAGTTTGCTAAACCAACTGTATGTCCTCCCATAATTCCAAAAATTGTCAGCAAACCCACGATCAAAAAAACAACGACTGTCACCACTTTGATTAACGCCAGCCAATATTCAGTTTCACCAAAAGATAAGACTGAAAAGCTGTTGATCAAAAAGATAATCAGCAATGCAATTGCACTAAAAACCCAGGTTGGAACATTAGGCAGCCAAAACTTCATGACTAAAGAAACTGTACTAACATCAACTGCCAAAGTAATTGCCCAATTAAACCAATAATTCCATCCCATCGCAAAGCCTAAAGCCGGATCAACAAAACGACCTGAATAAACAGCAAATGAGCCAGTTACTGGTAGATAAGTTGCCATTTCTCCCAAGCTGGTCATTAAAAAATAAACCATTATTCCAATTCCAATGTAAGCAGCCATCGCTCCGCCGGGGCCCGCAGTCGAAATTGCCGAACCACTAGCTACAAACAGACCAGTTCCAATACTACCGCCTAAAGCAATCATTGATAGATGTCTGGTCTTCAGTGCTCGTCTAACATGTTGAATTTTACCTTCCATTTTCCAAAATCCTCCTTGACTAACTTAGAGGCCAATCAAGCACAACTCACCAATTACAAATTTTAATTAAAAATAAAAAGTCTTGCTGGATCACAATCAGCAAGACTTTCTCAAATTAACAAATATAAGTCAAACTCGACAGCGCTCCGCAATCTATCAATTGCGACAGTTCCTGATTTTTTCAATCAGATCCCAGCTTGAAAATTATAAAGCAAATTCAAACTTCGGCGGAATCTCCTTTGACTACAGGTCAGCGATGCTTTATCATCTCACTGCAGCTACTCATATCATCCGCAACCTCTTTTCGATAACTATTTAATTATACTTAAAATTTCAATTAATGCAACTGGTCATCCAGAATCG
>NZ_AHYZ01000160.1 GCF_000255495.1 Liquorilactobacillus vini DSM 20605 | reverse complement strand
TGCAACAGCAAATTCAAAGCAGATTCTTCAATTTGATAACTATTTTGCTTAACCTTTTTAGCTACTACCTGTCTGACCTCTTTTTCATTTAACGCTGAACAATCAATCTGAACAGCTTCCTTTTTTAATAACTTGCAAATTTTTTTTCTAGCATCAATTTTTTGATTATCCATTACAATCGCCAGGATGGTCGAGGCTGCCGGATTTGTTAAATATTTTTCTAACTCAACTGGATCCTGATTTAATTTTCTTCCTGTTTTATCTGCAGTCAAAAAATATGGATGCAAAATTATTACTACTCTTTGCTCACCCATAAATGGAACAGAATATGCATCGTTGATTGCATCAGCTAACCATTCATCTTCCATATCAAACTGCCCTAAATTAATTGATTGTAAGCCTGAGGGAATTAAATTGCTTAATTTGGCAATTACTTGATTTTTTAAATATTTTTCTGTTCCAGTAATCAAATAAATGGGTTGTTGGATCTCTGCTGGTTTCTTCGTTAAGAATTCAGTTGCTTGCAATTTTATCCTCCTGATTGTTATTTTTACCATAAATTATTTTCAAACTATTCCTAATCATTTTGATCTTGATCATGCCAGAATTGATCGTACAAACAAAAGGAACCTTAAATTTTTCCAAAGTCGCCAAGGTTTCCTGATTTGGATGACCATAACGATTATTCTTGCCGGCCGAAATAATCGCTAAGGATGGCTCAAGTTGTTTAACATAAACTGGAGCTGTTGAAGTCTTACTACCATGATGGCCCGTCTTTAAAAAGTCTGCCTGTATATTCGGATACTTTTTAATAACTTGTTTTTCGCCAGCTTGATCTAAATCACCACTGATAATAAATTTAAACTTATTGAGCTCAAACCAGAGAACTAATGAATCTTCATTAGTTCCAGTACCATCCTTAAAAGGATGTAATAATTTAAAAATTCCAATTTGTTGATAGCGACTTGTCTTGACTGGCAAAACCTTTTCAGCTACAACTCCTGCTTGTTTTAACCGTCTAATAAAATTTTGGTTTTTTCCCATCCCAGCTGGGATAATTACTCGTTCAATTTGAATCTTTTTAGCAATACTGGGAAAATTACCAATATGATCAGTATCTTGATGAGTTAAAAATAAATTATCCAGATGATTAATGCCTTTGCTTAACAAATAATTAGCAACCACCGTTTCACCATTCGTTTTCGAATGACGAATTTGCCATTTTTCATTAGTAAATGAAACTTTTCCACCGGTATCAACTAATGAAATTGAGCGATTAAATCTGGTCCTAATTAAAGTGCTGTCTCCTTGCCCAATATCAAAATAAACAACTTCATCAAAAAGTGGAAACTTGATACTAAATGCAATTACTAAATAGAACACAAACAATCCTAAAATTAAAAAAGCCTTTTTTGTGACCCAAGATACTTCAATTAAATTTAAAACAATGATCGTTGTAACAAGTAAAATCAATGGTGGTTTACCAAACGTTAGCATAAACGGTAACGTTGCTAACCAATTAAAAACACCATTTATTGCATCCAAAACTTGATTAGCCATTCCTGTCAACGGAGGAAATAAACAACCCACTAAAACAGCTGGAATAATCAGCCACTCGAAAATTGGAATAATAGCAATCGTCAAAATCCATGTTAAGAAATTCCACTGATAAGTATGCCACAAAACAATTGGAAAACTATAGGCATTCAACTTTAAACCTAAAGATAACTGGTTTAGTTTGCTACCTTCAATTATGATAAATGTCAACAAGTAACTTAACTGGAACCCAATTGAAAAAAGCTGGAGCGGTGAATAAATTAGATTGATCAGCAAAACAACGCATAAAGCAGATGTTCGACTGATTTTCAAATTAAAACATCCAACAAAAATTACCAACCAAGACATGCAGACCGCCCGAATTAAACTGGCTGACAATCCACCAATAAAAGCATAAATTGGTAACCCAATTAAACAAAGATAGTTAAAACCTTCCTTAGTCATGCCAATCCAACGACAAATCGTCTTGAAGAATTGCATTAAATAAACCACATGCATGCCAGAAAGACTAAAAAGATATAACAGTCCTAATTGATTAATAATCGAAACTTGCTGCTCAAAATCTATGTCAGAGTAGCCTACCAATAAAAGTTGGCTATATCCATTTAGCGGTTCTGGCAAGCTTCCCAATTTTCTAATGATAAATATCCTTAACTGATGTAGCCAATCAATTAATTTAGCTAACAGATTCTCTCGTAAAACCGAAGAAACTTTCACCTTTTTAATAAAAATTTGATTCACAATTAATTGTGAACGTGCATAAAGTTGATAATCAAATTGATTTTCATTAGTCAGTGGACTAATTTCCACTATCTGACCATTAAACTTTAAGTTTATTGGCGTTGAAATTTCACTCCACTGTTTTTGCTCGTTTTGACTTTGGAGTTGATAATACCCTTGAATTTTCTGTTTTCCTTCAACCCAATAACCAGTTAATTTGACTAAATTACCATCTATTTTTAGTTGATCAGGTTCAACAATCAATTGTTGATTACTCAATGAGTATTCGTTTTTTAACTGCTGATTTAATTGTCGAGTATTAAAAAACAATAAAAACAAAAGCCAGCTAGCGATAAATAAAAACCAATAATAAAATTTGCTATTGGCTTGATACAAACGAAAAATTAAAAGCAGTATAACTATCAACCACACTAGTGAGAATTTGAAAAAAGCAAATGTCAATAAAACAGCCAGCAAGGTTGCCGTGAAAAAAGCCCTCTCAATTCTAGCTTCCAGCCTAGCTAATCAGTTAACTGCGAACTGATCGAAGTTAGGTACTTTTTATCAATTTTAACTTGTTCAACTGCAACCTTCTTTAATTTCATTAAACGGACAGCATAATCATCATTATGATAATTTCTAAAATAATATATTTTCTTAATACCGGCCTGTAATAACATTTTTGTACATTGCAAACAAGGAAAATCCGTAACATAAATTTCAGCATTTGCTGTTGCTATTCCAAACTTTGCACATTGCAAAACTGCATTCATTTCTGCATGAATCGTTCGCAAACAGTGACCATCAACTAAGTAGCAACCTTCATCAATACAATGAACGTCACCCGAAACTGACCCATTATAGCCACCGGCAATAATTCGGCGATCGCGAACTAAAATTGCCCCTACTGAAAGCCGTTCACAAGTACTTCTTAAAGAAAGCAAAACTGCTTGCATCATAAAATACTGGTTCCAAGGAATTCGTTTGTTCATCTGACCTTCCCCCTTTTTCAAATTTTAGTATACCAGAAAAAAATCATTCTTGACCAAGTGTTAAGTTTTCTTTTAGAACTTCCAATGTTTTATCACCAATCCCGCTAATGTCTTTTAATTCATCAAGCTGTTTAAATTGACCATGTTCTTGACGATAATTAATTATCAACTCCGCTTTTTTCTCGCCAATTCCATTAATTTGCATTAATTGCTCCTTAGTTGCTGTGTTTAAATCAAATTTAGTTGTCGTCACCGAAGACTCGGCAGCACTAGCAGTTACGGCACCACTGCTGGCAGTTGCTGCTTCAGTTGGAGTCTGTTCAATTGTTGTTGGCAAACTTTGATCTTGAATTTCTCCTTTAATTGGCACATAAATGATCTGCTGATCATATAGTTTTAATGATAGATTGACTTGATTTTGATCAGCATTCGTTAGGAAACCACCAGCGGCCAAGACAACATCGTTTACCCGCTGCTGTGAAGTCATCCGATAGACTCCTGGTTTTTGAACTGCTCCCTTAATGTCAACATAAAAAGTGGGTGCTCGACTACTGGATTTGGTAACTGTTGCTGCATCTTTATTACTACTCTTAGTTTTAGTCAATTTAATTTCACTGCCACTAGTCAAGTTAGTTTGTTGATAACTATACCAAAAAACTCCACCAATGATTAAGCCAATAGCAATTAAGATCACAACGATTCTTGCTCGATTCTCTTCCAGAAACTCTCTGAGCCTCTCCATTTTTCATCCCTCCTCACTGTTTAATACGATATTTATTTACGAATGCACAAAAAAACCTCACTTTTAAGTGAAGTTCATTTGTAAATTAGGGTCTATACTTTCTGATATTGGTGGAACATAAAATCCAATATCAGTTTTTTTATTTTATACATTAAAGGACATGGCATCCTATGATACGATTTAAGTGACAAAACCCAATCGAAAGAAGGAAAAGCCATGTCCCAATTAGATTCTATCGCACGTTTACTCGAAATAAAAGACTCAAATATCAATTTCTTTAAAGTTGAAGACCTTAGAACTGTTAGATCTGGCGTTATTTATCATTTCAAGGCGATCTATGCTCGCCTTAGTTATCAGCTTTCTCGTTGCCCTCACTGTGGTTTTGCATCGCTGATTAAAAATGGTACCACCTTGACCAAACTTCGTTTAACAACGCTGAATGGTCCAATGATTTTGTTATACCTGCGGAAGCAACGCTATTTTT
>NZ_AHYZ01000161.1 GCF_000255495.1 Liquorilactobacillus vini DSM 20605 | reverse complement strand
AATGGTGCCAGGAGCAGCCAAAACTTGTCCACGTTCAACTTGATCACGGTTAATACCACGTAACAATACACCAACATTATCGCCAGCTTCACCAAGATCCAAAGTCTTACGGAACATTTCTAGTCCAGTAACTGTTGATTTCAAAACTTCATCTTTCAAACCAACAATTTCAACTTCATCCCCAACTTTAACAGTTCCACGATCGATACGACCAGATGCAACTGTACCACGACCAGTAATAGTAAAGACATCTTCAACTGGCATTAAGAATGGTTTATCTGTAGGACGATCTGGAGTTGGAATATATTCATCAATTGTGTCCAACAATTTTTCAACTTGCTTAACAGCTTCTGGATCACCTTGAAGAGCTTTCAAAGCAGAACCACGGATGATTGGAGTATCATCACCAGGATAATCATACTCATTTAAGAGTTCACGAACTTCCATTTCAACCAAGTCAAGCAATTCATCATCATCAACCAAATCACATTTGTTTAAGAAGACAACGATATAGTTAACACCAACCTGACGAGCAAGTAAAATGTGCTCACGTGTTTGTGGCATAGGACCATCTGTAGCTGCAACAACTAAGATCGCACCATCCATCTGAGCAGCACCAGTGATCATGTTTTTAACATAGTCAGCATGTCCTGGAGCATCGATATGTGCATAATGACGCTTTTCAGTTTCATATTCAACATGAGCTGTGTTGATTGTGATTCCACGTTCACGCTCTTCTGGAGCAGCATCGATTGATGCATAATCTTCTTCCTTAGCTAGTCCTTTAGCAGCTAAAACTTTTGTAATAGCAGCTGTTAAAGTTGTCTTCCCATGGTCAACGTGGCCGATAGTACCAATGTTTACATGGGGTTTTGTTCTTTCGTAATGTTCTTTTGCCATTAATACGAACCTCCTGTAATTTTGCAAGAAAAATCCGCAACAAAAACCAATTGCCGATAATCCTTTAATTTTTATTATACTACTTCCATCAAAGAATACCAAGTAAAAACTATATCTCTAACAGAAGAATCCTTATGCTATTATATAAGTTGACTTCTTATTTGTAAATAGCCAACTGACAGAAATAAAATTAAATATTCCACTCACTTAAATATGTTTCTAGCAACAAACACCAATCTTTTTGATCTTTTTCTGCCAACTCATCTTTTTTCCCCAAAAAGATTGCTAACCAGTTATGATCAAACTTGGCGATCCGATCTTCAAACGGATAAAGTAATTGTAATTTAAGAAAAACCTCTTTTTTTTGCAAATTTGCGAGTTGCTGATCAGAAAAGTGAGAAAAATAAACTGCAAACTGTTTTCTGAGTTTTGAATTCTTAAAATCATGCAGTTCACTTGGAATCACCATAATGTTTTTGCCATTTAAAAAACTAAGATTATACTTCGTCTGAATTTTCAAAGCTCGTAGATTATCCAGTAATTCACTTTTCACCAATGGATGGACGGTTCGCATTGCCATAATGCGTTTGCTCAAAACTAAAAAATCAGCCAATGGTAAATGTAATATTTTTTCAACTAACTGTCGTTGAGCAGGTACCGGCCAAAAACTGATTTTTTTGCTCTGTGATTGACACAAGCTAGTGAACTGTTGATTTGCTTGCTTTTCGGCCTGGTCAATCATCCTTCTAAACAGACTTTTTTCGCTCTGATTCATATATTGCTCAAAGTAAATAAATAACTTCCGCATTTTTAAAAACAAAGCTGCTTTCCCCATTGCCAAAAAAAGCTGTTTCAAATAATCATTATCAGCAACGTAAGCAGTTAAATATTCTTCAGCTGTTGCAACTGCCATCGAGTAATCTTTTAAAGCCAGAAAATTTGAAAATAACAAATAATTAATCCGAAAATTTTTCTTTTGTCGATAACATTTTTTTAACAGCTTATTAGCCTGGTAAAATTTTCCTTGAGCGCTCAAAATCTCAGCTTGACGCAAATCAAAAGTAATTTGATCTTTCAATACCAAAAATCTATCTTTTCCTTTCATTGTTAATAATCAGCAAAAAGCCATGGAATACAGAGTTTAAATTCCTAAATTCCATGGTTTAAAAATCAAAAAATAAATTTTTAAATTAATTTTGCGATATTACTTTCCTTTTTTTAAAACGATGATGCTGATTGGTTTCCATAATGATCGGCAAAATTACTGGATGCCGTTTAGTTTGTTCATATAAGAAGTGATTTAATTGATCACGAATATCCTGTTTAAGATGTCCCCAATCAAACTCTTTATTATCTAAATTTTTTTGAACAGCCTTAATCACAATTTTTTGACTCTCTAAAATCAAATTATGACTAGTTTTTAAATAGACAAACCCTCGCGAAGTAATCTTGGGCTGATCAACAATTTCTTTTTTCTTCCGATTAATGGTCACAACGGCAATAAAAACGCCATCTTCCGATAAAGCTTTACGATCTCGCAAAACTATATTACCGATATCACCAACTCCACTACCATCAATTAACGTGTTGCTTATCTCAACTGAAGCAGTAAGAAGTAACTTATTATGTTCATATTCAAGCAAATCGCCTTTAGAAGTTAAAAAAATATTTTCTTTTGGAATCCCTACTTCACGAGCACAGTCTGCATTAGCTGCCATTAAGCGATATTCGCCCTGAATTGGTATAACGTAGCGGGGCTTCAGCAAATTCATCATCAACTGTAAATCACTGCGACTAGCATGACCAGATGAATTTAATTCATCAGCAATTGTTTTAACATCAGCTCCTGCACGATAAATCATATCTTTTGTTCTAGCTACCATCGTATCCATTGCATGTGATGGCGTTGTAGTAATAAAAACAAGATCACCTTCCTGTAAAGAAACTTTAGGATGACGATGCACAGCCATTTTCTGTAATGATTTTAATGGTTCACCAGAACGGCCCGTTTCTAAAATAACTATCTGATCATCTGGAAAACGTTTAATATTTTTAAAGGGAACTAATAAATCTTCAACCGGCAACTTTAACTTATTCAATTTCAAAGCTGTATGAATAATCTCCTCGGCATCATGACCGGCTAAAGTTACTTTTCGCCCATTTTTAGCAGCAGCATTAAAGATTTGCTGTACACGCAAAATATTTGACGCCACACAAGCAACAATAATTCTTCCCTTACGATATTCAAAGTTATCACTAACTAATTCATAAATTTCACGTTCATCAACCGTTTCCTTGGGGTTCTCAGCATTAGCCGAGTCACTTAAAAGAGCCAACACCCCATCCTTACCAATTTCAGCTAAACGCTCAAAATCAGTCTGATATTCTGGAGCAGCTGTTTGGTCAAAGCGAAAATCGCCAGTATAAACAACATTCCCCTCAACAGTTTTAATGACAATTCCTAATGATTCAGGAATTGAATGCGTCGTCCTAAAGAAAGAAACCGTCGTTCCAGCAAAATCAATTTCAGTTTTTTCATCAACGATATGAAAATCATTAAAGTTAGCAACTCGTTTGTTTTTATCTGCTTTAACACTAATTTTAGCTAAAGCAATCGTTAATTCACTACCAAAAACGGGAACATTGAATTCATTTAAAAAATAAGGCAATGCGCCAATTGCATCTGCATGCCCATGAGTCAAAAAAACTCCGACAATTCGCTGCGAATTTTCCCGTAAATATGAAAAGTCAGGAATTATTGTATCAATTCCTAAGGGCTCATTTTCAGGATACTTTAAACCACAATCAAGAATATATATTTCATCATTCACTTCAACTGTGTACATATTTTTAGCATTTTCGCGTACACCACCAATTGGAATGATCTTCAAATTGGACATATTTTCCTCCTTAACTACTAAATATCAAGTTTTTGATAAAGCTCATTTAATTTTTCGGTTGGATATTCTAAAATTGGTAACCGGCAACCGCCAACTCTAATTCCGATTCGATTCAAAGCCGCTTTAGTTGGACTAGGAGAAGGAGCCGAAAACATAGCTTGCATTTTAGGAGTCAAAAAACGCATCAACTCTGCTGCTGTTGAAAATTTTCCTTCATTAACTGCCTGATACATTTGCTTCAACTTTTCGCCGTATAAATGACTTGCAACTGAAATAACACCCTTGGCACCAATTGTTTTAGCAGCTAAAGCATCAGCATCCTCTCCGGTATATACCAAAAAGCCGTCAGCAACTTGCTCAACAATTTTTGCCAAATTTACATTCCCAGTACAATCTTTTAAACCAATAATATTTTTGTTTTTTGACAAATATGCAATAGTTTCAACATTCATCGTGACACCCGTTCGACCAGGAATATTATAAATAAATAGTGGCAACTTGCTAGCTGCTGCAACTGCCTCAAAGTGAGCAATCATTCCGCGTTGATCAGGCTTATTATAGTATGGAACAACCACCAAAGCAGCAGCAACGCCACCAATTTCAGCAACTTGCTTCGTAAACTCAATTGTTGTCTGTGTGTTATTTGTTCCCGTTCCTGCAATAATCGGAACTCTGCCAGCAACTATTTCAACTGTTTTTTTAATTAAAGCCAGCTTTTCAGTTTCACTCAATGTTGGACCCTCACCAGTTGTTCCACTAACTAAGATTCCTTGTGTCCCTGTTTTTAATAAATATTCAATTAAATTTTGTAGACGTACAAAGTCCAACTTTCCTTCTTCATCAAAAGGAGTAACCATTGCAGTAATAATTTCTGCATTTTGAAAATCCATAATAATTCCTCCAATTTAACTTCAAAAATTATATATATGAACAACTATCCGTACTGTTTTCTTAAAATATTATTATATCACATAATTATGAATAAATCA
>NZ_AHYZ01000162.1 GCF_000255495.1 Liquorilactobacillus vini DSM 20605 | reverse complement strand
AACGATAGCGAACTCAATCTTTTCGATAAACTTCGAGATTTTTCGCTGTTCATCCTTACTGGGAATCTTGAGAACAACTTTCTGGAGGTCAGAATTATGCAAGTGCACTACGGACTTTCCTTGAGCTCGTTTAACTAACTCTTTTCTTTGCTGGCCATTCGAAATTGACAAAGCCAAAAACTCTGAATTGAGTTCGCTTCCTGGCTCGATGATGTTTATATCCCCACCAAGCAACACGCCAGAATTCGTAACTACGGACGCACGTGAAATATCTTCAGCACTCTCACCCGAACCAGGTACAATGACCTCGCCACCTTGACTAAATACCCCTTTAGAATCCGGCGCTACAAAGGTATCGACATCTTTGATTACAGTTTCATATCGAGTGTACATTCTTCCATAGAGGATAACCGGCTGCCCATCTTTTCTGAGATCACCTTTGGAAAAACCACTTCCCTTTGAAAAATTTGAAACATCGTCAAG
>NZ_AHYZ01000163.1 GCF_000255495.1 Liquorilactobacillus vini DSM 20605 | reverse complement strand
GGGGAAAATTGGAAAAACTTTCACAGGATTGTCCGGTAAAACAAAAGAGGATTTCGGTCATGGTGATGCAAAATTTGTGACATACATGAATGTATTTAGCAATCCAGTATCAGATTTAGAAATGATAGATAATATTGAAGTTGATGCAAAACAAAATTCAGTTGAGTATGGTGATGTGTTCTTTACAACATCATCTGAAACACCAGAAGAAGTAGGAATGTCCTCTGTTTGGCTAGGGAATAAAGATAATGTGTATTTAAATAGTTTTAGCTTTGGCTATCGTCCTGATAAAATATTCGCCCCCATATTATCTTGCGTTTATGCTTCGCTCACCAGTAATTCGTAGGAAATTTATGTTTCTAGCTCAAGGAATTTCACGATATAACATTTCTAAAACAAAGGTCATGAATATGGAAGTTCCAGTTCCTAAACTCGAAGAGCAAAATCAAATCGGCACCTTTTTCCAACATCTCGACCACCTCATCACCCTTCATCAGCGTAAACTATCTGTATTGAAGAAGCTGAAAAGAGGTTATTTGCAAAAGATATTTTGTTAAGTGGTTAAAGTAGAGCTTTAAGGCGTTAAAATTGAATGGAAATTATAATTTTATTGAAGGATTTTTCTCTTTAACAAATAAAGCTTTACTTAAAAAGATCTGAATGTGAACCAGTATCGATAAAACGAATAAACTTGCCATCATATTTATAAATTAAAAGCCAATCTGGTTTGATATGTAACTCACGCTCTGGTTTACGATTAACCAGAGCGTGATCATTATAATGTGGTTCTAGCGGCTCATCTTGTAATAGCTGACGATAAACAGTTTCAAAATCTTTTTTTTCATAGCGGCCACCCTTTAAAATTGTTTTATAATGTTTTTTAAATTGCCGTTCAAAAGCTGGATTATAAACGTAATCAGTCATTCAACCAGTCCAAGCCTTTCTCAGAATCATTAAATTCAACGTAATCTTGACTTTTTATGGCTTTTTCTAAACGTGGAGTAGGTTGAGATACTTCAAATGGAATTCCACCCGCTTCAATAGACTTCTTAGCAAAAATTCGAAAAGCCTCAGCTGGGGTTAATCCCACGCGTTTAAGGACGATTTCAAAGTCTTTTTTTTCTTTATCATCCATTCTAAAATGCACTTGACTAGTCATAAATAGCACCTCCAGTTTTATGGTACCACATGGTACCATAAAACTACAAACATTTCTTTAAAAAAAATCTTTGTCACAAAGATATCAATGGTAATTTTAGAAGTTATTAATTATTTGTATATATCCTG
>NZ_AHYZ01000164.1 GCF_000255495.1 Liquorilactobacillus vini DSM 20605 | reverse complement strand
TAAATACGCTTATGAAGTAGCACAACAAATTCACGAGCCCATTAAAAAATAAGATTCAAAAAAGCTCAGTCGAGTGCTAACCAATTAGCAAAAACAGCTATCCCCAATGGATACTCCAATTACAACTCTGAAAAAAATTTAAAATCTGCTTCCTGCTTCCAACAGCCGTGAATCAGCGTTTCCCAATGGACCGATCAAAGGAATCAATCGCAAAATCAAAGCACTTAAACGTATCCATTACGGATTCAAAAATATCGACCATTTTTATGCCAGAATTCTTTTAATTGTAAAATAAAGAAGCCCTCTTTTCAGAGGACTTCATGTATCAATCCAATTTGGCGGAATCTGTTAAAAGGAGCATTATTGATCAATATAATGATCAATAATGCTCCTTTTACTGTTTTTGTTTAT
>NZ_AHYZ01000165.1 GCF_000255495.1 Liquorilactobacillus vini DSM 20605 | reverse complement strand
AGTGGAAGCTATACGGTTAAATCTGGTGATACTTTATATGAGATTGCCAAAGAGAACAATACAAGTGTGGCGAATTTAGTTGCTTTGAATCATATTTCTAATCCAAATGAGATTTCAGTCGGACAAAAATTAAAATTTGCCTAATGGTTTAGTTCAACTACGGGCTTGATAAGTCAGTCTTTTGGGGGAATTTAAAATGATAAATCATGGTGCGGTTAAACAACTATTGGATCAATTGAGTCAAGCATATGGTGATCCTGAAGTTAAACAATCTGCGGCAGCTCAAAAAATGATTTTTGCTTCGGCCCAAGAACTTGAAAAAAGTCAAGATTGTGATTTAGTGGCAACTAAGCTTTGCAAAGAAATGGTGCTTTCTTATTGGTTTCATCAAAATAATTTTCCCAAAGCATTAATTGTTTTGCATCATCAGATTAAATCACGAGCAATAAAGTATGATGCAATGGCAATTACGTCAATGATGTTGACAAGTTGGTTCTAAACTTTGAATAAAAATAAAGCTGTGACAAGCATTGAAACTTGTTACAGCTTTTTTGGCTGAAATAATAATTTAAAGTAATGATTTAGAAATCAATTGTGAAATTAGCATTTTCTCTCGTATAATAAATTTAAGAGATTGAGAAAAATAATGGTTAGGTTGGGTGTCAAGTGAAAATCATCGCTAGAAAAAATCAGGTTTTAATAATTTCCACTTTAATTTTAGGAGTAATTGTAGGATTAAGTTCACTGGGATTGATTTTGTTATTAGATGGTGTTGAACAGCTTTTTTTAAGTTTTAAAGAATCTGCCGCTGATCCAGCTTCAATTGCAATTCGACCAATTCAACGTTTGATGTCAGTTTTTATTGGTGGCATAATTGCGGCAATTATTTGGTGGGTTTTGAGAAATAAGTTCAAGCCAACCGTTTCAATTGCAAATGCTCTTCAAGGAAATCAAATGCCACTTGGTTCAACACTTATCCATGTTATGACGCAAATTTTTTATGTTGGAACTGGTGGATCAGTCGGACGTGAATTGGCACCAAGAGAAGCTGGAGCAATGTTTGCTCAAAAGTGGAACCATATTTTAAACAAGATTGGCCTTTCTTTGTCAATTGAAGATCAAGAATTATTAATCGCGGCAGCAGCTGGAGCCGGATTTGCTGGTGTTTATAGTGCTCCAATTACAGGTATGTTTTTTTGTGTCGAAATTCTTTTACATCGGATCACTAAAAGAACAGTGGCAGTCAGTTTAACGATGTCAATTATTTCAATGTTAATTGGGACTTTAGTTAAGGGTTTCGAACCATATTATTTAGTAGGACATCAAAAATTTGAACTGATATTTTTGGTGATTGTGATTTTTACAGCCCCAATTTTTGGGATGTTAGGAACTTTTTTTCGGAAGGCTTTCAAACAGGCTGGGAGACTGCAAGTCAAAGATAAAAGAATTCTTTATCACTTGCCAGCGGCAGCCTTTTTGACTGGGTTAATTTCTCTGAACTTTCCACAAATTATGGGAAATGGACGGGCGTTAGCCCAATTTTCAATTAAAGCTAACAGTTCAAAACTGATTGTTTTACTTTTATTAGGTGCCTTGTTGAAAGCAATTGTAACGGTTTTGACACTTCAAACTGGGGCATCTGGAGGCACTTTGCAACCATCAATTTCAATTGGTGCATCATTAGGAGCGGCACTCGGAATGGCTCTGCAGCCTATTTTTCCAATGATTACGATTTGGCAATGTGCCTTGTTGGGGGGGTGCAGTTTGTTAGCTGCTTCTCAACAGGCACCACTAATGGCTTTATTTATGATCATCGAAGTTAGCCATTTAGGCTACTCGGCATTCCTACCATTAGGTTTAGGCGTTGCTGTTTCAATTGGAACCTCTAAATTGTTGTTACAAAAGTTGGATTCAAACAGCATTAACTAAAAAAGTACAGAGATTTTGATCAAGATCACTAAAATTGCTATTTGAGTGCTCACAGGCAGAAACTGTGGGCATTTTTTGAATAATTTTTTATCTCATAAAAACAATTTTATTGATAATTAACAGTTGATTCGCATAATGAGCATAATTTTTGAAACGTATTATAAAACATGATAAAATTAATTTACAGTTAAAGGTTAACAATCTGATTGATTGAATTGTTTTTGAATCGCTTTATTGATGACTGGAGGAGGTTTGCTTGAGAAAATCTACCAAGTTTATTATTGGATTTGCAGGATTATTAACTTTTTTGACAGGCCTGCTTTTTCTATTAACAGCAGTTGAGTTTAGGCCGTTCACTCTTTGGTTGCAAAAAATGATTATTGAGTGGCCAAATATTTGGCAGTCTGTAGTAATAATTTTAAGTAGTTTGACAGCTCTAATTGGTGCAGTTCTTTTATTATTTGGCATCTTTAAACAAGTAAAGGCCAAAGAGATTAGTTTTCAACAAACATTAGGGAGGGTAACAATCCCGATTGCAGCAATTGAAAAGGAGTTGCAGCATCGATTAATGAGTCAAGTGGACTTGCAAACTGTTCAAGTTAATTTGAAAATTTTTGCTAAGCAAAGAAACGCTAATTTAAAGATTTTTGCGACTTCGCTTGATCAAGATTATGAAGCATTAGGTCAACAAGTTTTAGCAATTGCGGTAGCTTATTTGCAAAAAAGCTTGAATGTTACCTTGAAGCAGCCAAAGATCCAAGTGAAACCAGTTCAGAAGGAAAAAGATGTTTCTGTTGTCTAATAGAAAAGGAGTCGATCTATGAGTCAAATGATGTTTGGAAGTTTGCTGGGTGTGATTTTAGGGCTAGCCTGGGTCCTAGCAGGTTTTTGGAGCATGATTTTAGTTGCCTTTTTAGCAATAATTGGTGCTCTGATTGGAAAATTTCTTGATATCCAGCACTTAAAAGAAGAGCTGATTCGTTTCTTGTCAAACCAGTAGGAGGTTTTCATGGAAAATAAAGAAAAAGTATTAAAAACTACATTAACATACGATGACGGCGTGATTGAAAAAATAGCTGGTTTGGCTGCTCGCAATGTAGATGGCATTTTGGCACTAAATGGTGGAATGTTTAGTGAAATTACTGATCGTTTCCGGGCTCAAGCCGATCCAACTCAGGGAATCGATGCAGAAGTCGGGAAAAAACAAGTGGCACTGGAGATGAATGCTACCGTTGAATATGGTAAAGATATTCAACAAATTTTTCAAACTGTTACTCAAAAGGTAGCTCGCGATATTAGAAATTTCACTGGTTTAGAAGTTATTGAATTGAATTTGCATATCAATGATGTTATGAGTAAACGCCAGTGGCAAGAAGAAGCTAAAGGCAAACCTAACTCACAATTGGCAACTGATAGCAAGCAGCTTGAATAAATAATTGGCGGCAACAGAGTAGAGTTTAGGACTGATTTTAAAGGAGGAATTTTTATATGGCAACGGCAACTATGGATACAACAGTAAAAAAAGAAATAATCTTTGATAAGGAAGTCTTGGAGAAAATTGCCGCTAAAACAGCGCAAGAAGTCGATGGCGTTTTAGATTTACAAGGCGGCTTTTTTGATCAAATGACTAGTCAGCTCGCTGGAAATAAGCATGGTCAAGGGGTATCGGCTGACATTGATGCGGATGATCAAAAAGTTGAGTTAGAACTTGAAGGTATTCTCGAGTATGGGAAAAATGCTAATGAAATTTTTGACAAGTTAACTAAAAAAATTGTGGTAGCAATCAACTCAATGACTGGTTACCAAGTAGCTGCAATCAAGTTGCATGTCAAAGATTTATTAACACCTCAACAATGGCATGATCAGCAAGAAAAAACCTCAAAAAATAAAATAAATAGGAGAAAATTACATAGAAAAACTTAGTGTTAGGTCTTAGTTTAGCAGCTAAT
>NZ_AHYZ01000166.1 GCF_000255495.1 Liquorilactobacillus vini DSM 20605 | reverse complement strand
TTTAAGAATCTACAAAAATAAGGTTTTATACCGAATTTCCCATTCCGCTTTGGAGTGGGTTTTTTTGTACATCAAAGTAAAGAAAGGTGGAATTAAAATGGGGTGGCGAATTGTACATGTTAAAGAAAGTGAATCAATGCAACTGCGTTTAGATAACTTGCAAATATCTAAGCAAGGATTCAAGTATTTTATTCCTCTAGCTGATATTAATATGATAGTTATTGAAGGGCGAACTACTCTAACAACTTCTTTAATGGCAGCTTTTACTAAATATAATATTGTAACGATAATTTGTGATAAACAGTATTTACCAACAGGGATACTTTTAAGTTATGGAAACTACCATCATATGGCCAAACGCACATTACAGCAAATAAAATGGACACAAGAAATTAAAAAAGAAATGTGGAAAAATGTCATAGGTCAAAAAATAACTAATCAAATCAGAGTAGCTGAATTATTAAAAGTCGAACCAGAACGAATCGAATTAATGCAAAAGAATTATCACAATTTGACTCCAGGAGATCAGACAAATCGTGAAGGTCATACAGCCAAGATTTATTTTAATTCGTTATATGGACTTAATTTTACGCGAGACAAAGATTGTCTTGAAAACAGTGGAATGAATTATGGCTATACGATCATTCGAGCTGCAGTAGCACGGTTAGTTGTTGGTCAAGGACTAATCCCAGCTTTGGGAATATTTCATCATAATGAATTTAATTCGTTTAATCTGGTAGATGATTTGATGGAACCCTTTCGACCATTGATGGACTATTGGCTGATGAAAAATATTTTTCATAAATATAAATATCTTTCGTATGAAGCAAGATTGATTATTATTAATTTTTTAAATCAAGAAATGATTTTTAAAGGAACCCACAGTTCGATAGATCAGATAATGGATAAATACATAACAAGCTTTGTTGAAGCAATGTCTGAAGAAAATACTTTGTTACTTGAAAGAATTAAGTTGGATGATTTTTTGGAGGCAATGAAATGAGGTATCAAGAAATGAGAATATTGTGTATGTTTGATTTACCAGTTGAAACTAGCAAGCAGAAAAGAGATTATCGAATTTTTCGCAAGTCATTGATTGAAAATGGGTTTTCGATGCTCCAATATTCAGTATATTATCGGATTGTTCCAAATAGATCAGCAGGGAAGAAATTTGAATCGATACTTGAAAGAAGATTACCCGCTGCTGGTGAGGTAAGGCTGTTGTATATAAGTGAAAAGCAGTTTGAAGATATGAAACTGTTAGTTGGTCAAAGAAGCAAGCAAGAAAAAGTCGTTGGTATCCAAAAATTGGTGGTGATTTAGAAAATGAATCTTAAAATTGAATATGAAAATAATCAATACTTAAATTTTGATGCGGGTTTAATAAACTTTTTTTTAGGTCCAAATTCAGAAATTAAGTGGAAATTGTTTCGTGGATTGCAAAGGTTCAACATGGGTAAAGCATTGAATGAATTGGAAGAGAATGTTTATGGTGAAGATGGTATTTCGATTGAATGTGATGGGAAAAAATTAAATAGTAAAAATAACTTGATCATGATATTGGATAGCAGAGATAGTTTCTTGAAACATTATACATTATCTAAGGGTAGCTTATTATTGCACTATTTTGAAAATTTGAAAAATGATTTTGACCTCAATAAATCCATTTATGAATTAAATGACAAGATTTTGAATCTAGAAACAATATTTCAAGATAAAATTGAAAATGAGCTGCACAATTTTGTTCCTTCTTTGCATGCGATAGAATTTGATGAAATTCTGAAGAAGTTATTAATAATCAATTATCTTGAAAACAGCCAAGTTTTTCCATTGCAAATGTTGGATGTAAATAAAACAATCGAGGACTTTTGTAGATTATTAAGGAACTTCTTGATCTCAGAAAGTAAGCCAATCTGGTTATGGATAAAAAATCCAAATTCATTTTTGGCCAAGGGAAGCTTGAAAAAATTTATTGCTGTCTTGAGAAAAATTACTAATGAAACTAAACTTTTAAGAGTTTTTATTGTTAGTGATGATTTCTTGGACATTGCTTATGAGCCAGAAGATATGGAGAATACTGTTCTTATATATAACGAAATACAACAGCTTCCCCCCTATGATATTTTTTTGAATTCAATAAAAAATAATTATCCAGATAATGAATTCGATGATGAAGAAGATTTACTGGGAAATTTGTTTAAGATTTTTCCGTACATTGATCAGAAAAATTATAAAAATGTTTTTCTGGATAAAAAGAATATGCTATTATTAAAGTTAGTTGATGAATTGCTTGGATGCAATGAAATTCAGCTAATTAAGGGAAACAGAAATGAGCTGACCGACTGTGAAGAAAATTTTCTTTATGGTAAATAATCTTCGACTTTTTTCCATTTTGAGGTTTTTGTACTCTTAAGGATTCAGTAACGGTAAAACAACCTTAGCTAATCGCTGTTGTATATCCATGTTTTTGTACTCTTAAGGATTCAGTAACGGTAAAACTTAGCCCTCGCTGTGCTAAACGAGCTTAAAGTTTTTGTACTCTTAAGGATTCAGTAACGGTAAAACACCGTATTTACATATTCGATATACCATTCTGTTTTGTACTCTTAAGGATTCAGTAACGGTAAAACGTTTTTTGTGGATATACAGCCTCAAGGGTAGTTTTTGTACTCTTAAGGATTCAGTAACGGTAAAACTACAGGCTATCCAAATTTTAGCCTTAGCAAGTTTTTGTACTCTTAAGGATTCAGTAACGGTAAAACATCAATTTAAATCAATAGTTCGACTGATAGGTTTTTGTACTCTTAAGGATTCAGTAACGGTAAAACAATTAAAATGTACAATCGTATTGGTGATGAGTTTTTGTACTCTTAAGGATTCAGTAACGGTAAAACTTTTAACAACGTCAATGAAAGTTTGCTTAGGTTTTTTGTACTCTTAAGGATTCAGTAACGG
>NZ_AHYZ01000167.1 GCF_000255495.1 Liquorilactobacillus vini DSM 20605 | reverse complement strand
CTTTTTTTGGAAAAAATTATTTAATATTCAATCGTCCCAAAAAATTCCAGCAGTTTTTGTTTGGTTAAAGCCTGTTTTTCTTGACCACGAACATCAAAAACAATTTTACCATCATTTAAAACTAGTAGTCGGTTGCCATAGCGCAAGGCATCGTCTAGATGATGGGTGATCATCAGGCAAGTCAAGTGCTCTTCGATGATTCGCTGGTTAGTTTGTTTCATCAATTGAGCACTGGTTTTGGGATCAAGAGCAGCTGTATGTTCATCTAATAATAAAATTTCTGGATGTTTAATTGTCGCCATTAGAAAACTTAGAGCTTGCCGCTGACCGCCGGAAAGATTCTCAGTCGCCGTTTGTAAACGTTCGTCAAGTCCATTATCCATTAAAGCCGTTAGTTTCTTAAATTCAGCTAGATGAGCTTTAAGATGACGAAGCTTTAGACCGCGGACTAGGCCACGCTTGTTTGCTAACAACAGATTTTCTGCCACAGTCATTCGCGGAGCAGTTCCCATTTTTGGATCCTGGAAAACTCGCCCGATAAATTCCGCTCGTTTTTCAACAGAAAGATGAGTGATATTGTTACCGCGGATTAAAAGTTGGCCGCTATCAACTGGTAAAGTTCCAGCAATGGTATTGAAGAAGGTTGACTTGCCAGCACCATTGGGACCTAAAACAGTGATAAAGTCACCTTGATAAACATCAAGGTTAAGCTGCTTAAGGATCTCTTTTTCGTTTGGAGTATGGCGATTGACAACAGTTGTTACTTGTTTTAATTGTAATAAAGGTGTTTCCATTATTTAGCAGCTCCCTTCTTGATTACCCGATCGAATTTGAGTAATCGACTCAGATTTGGCAGCATCAAGCAAATTGCTAAGATCAAAGCTGATAATAAGTTAAGATCATTAGTACTAAAGCCAAGCTGCAAGACGATCAGTAAAACAAAACGATACAAGATGCTGCCTAAAGTTACAGCGACTAGACGTTGATTAAGCGTTAATTCTCCAAACACGACTTCGCCGATGATGATGGAGGCTAAAGCAATAACGATTGTTCCAATTCCCATATTGACATCAGCATAACCATTGCTCTGGGCAATCAAAGCACCACCAAGGCCAATCATTCCATTTGACAGTGCTAGGCCCATAATAATCATTTTGTCAGTACTGATCCCCATTGAGCGGGCCATGAACGGATTATCACCGGTTACAATAAAGGCTTGACCTAAATCGGTTTGCAGAAAAATAACCAAAAGGATGGTTGTGATTGCAATTACGATGAAGCCTAAGAAGACAATGTCAAAATATTTGGGCAATGATTCAAGAAAATGGCTGCTGAAAACTGTCTTTTTACCTAAAAGTGAGATATTTGAGCCCCCCATAATGCGCAAATTGACTGATAAGCAAGCGGTCATGACCAAAATCCCGGCTAATAAAATTGGAATTTTTCCTTTGGTATACAAAAGGCCAGTGATCATTCCAGCAATTGCGCCAACTAAAAAGCCCAGCAAGGTTGCCAGCCATGGCGACAAGCCATGGCTTAATGCGGTCACAGAAGCAGCTGCACCTAAAGGAAAGGTACCTTCAACGGTCATATCAGCAAAATTCAAGATCCTAAAAGTCAAAAACAAAGCAACCCCAAGAATGGCCCACAGCAGCCCTTGCCCGATACTTGAAACAACCATACTCATTTAAAGATTTCTCCTTTCGTTTCAGCCGCCTTAACTACTTTGGCTGGCAACTTAATTCCTAGCAGTTTTTCTTCTTTAGTATTAATAACATATTTTCCCTTAGTAATATAAGCAACTGGGAAGTTTGCAGTTTTTCGACCACGCAAGACTTGAGCAGCCATTTCACCAGCAACCTTGCCTAAATCATATTGGCTGATAGCATAAGATGCTAGGCCACCATCTTTAACCATTGTGTCGGCGGAAGGAAAAACTGGGACCCTTTCTTGATTGGCAACGTTGACCAAAGTTTTCATTGCCGAGGCAACACCATTGTCTTGTGGAGCATAAACCGCATCAACCTTGGTGACCATTTGTTCAGCAACCTGCTGCATATCATTCGTGCTGGCAATGGTATACAACTTATATTTAATTCCTTCTTGGTGACAAATCTTCGCAAACTTTTTGGCATTATAAGAGCCGCCATGATCTGAAGAAGTATAGATAATCCCAATTGTTTTGAGTTGCGGCATAACTTCTCTGATTAATTTGAGCTGCTTTTTCAACGGGGATTCCCCAGAAGTTCCGGTAATATTGCCACCAGGATGCTGGTCTGATTTAACTAGGTTACCGCCTTTAGGGTCAGTGATTCCAGCTAAAATCACCGGTGTTTTTTTATCAGCGGCATTTGCTAGTGCTTGTGCAGCTGGAGTAGCAATTCCAGCCATTAGATCAACTTTTTCATTGGCAAATTTGGTACTCATCGTTTTCAAATTACTTTGATCATTCTGAGCATTTTCAAAATCAATTTTGATGTTTTTACCTGGAATATAGCCATATTCTTTTAAACCAGCAACAAATCCATGATGGATCTGATCCAAAGCAGGATGAGTCATCAATTGTAAGATTCCAACTGTTGGAACTTTCTTTTGACTGGTTTTTACTGTTTGTTTCTGTGTTGCAAAAAAGGCAAAACCTAAAAATAAAACTAAGGCGGTAATTAGTGCATACATTCTCTTCATAAATAATCTTCCCCCTGGAATTGATAACTAGGGTTGAATGCAAAATAAAAAGGGCAAACCAACAAGCTTGTTGATTTGCCCTTAGACAAGCCTGTTGTTTTGACCCATGCAGGCTTGATTAAGATCATGTTGAAACTTCAGCCGGCACGGATACAAACTGTTTGCCAGATTGCATCCGCCCATTACGAACTACAATCTGCTTTACCGGCTTTGCCAAGCAAGATTTAATTCGGTCAAACTAAAGTTTTTCATCATCTTTCGTCCCTTCTTCAGTAATTACTTTTGAGTATAGAAAAAAATCTGGTTTCTGTCAATAGCTTTAAAAAGTTATTCGGCACTTGCTAAAGCTCGCTGATGATGCTCAATACTCATTTCAACATCGTTTATGATGTCTTGTAAAGTTATTTGCCGCATTTTTGCTTCAGCCGCACTTTGAATGTCCAAGTAGTATTTATTAAGAACAACTGGTACAGTATTACCGACAGCACACTTTTTGGAA
This sequence comes from Liquorilactobacillus vini DSM 20605, assembly GCF_000255495.1. Lineage (GTDB taxonomy): Bacteria > Bacillota > Bacilli > Lactobacillales > Lactobacillaceae > Liquorilactobacillus > Liquorilactobacillus vini. Next base: position 54,712 of record NZ_AHYZ01000167.1, on the reverse strand, counting down.
GTATTATGATCAACCTTTAATAAGGGTGCTTCCGGACAAGTTGCCAGATAAACATCCAGGACGGTTATTTCTTGTGGATCCTTGGCTAGCTTAGGAGCAGCTGCACCTTGAGTGGTTTCTAATAAGCCAGCTTTGCGCAGTTGGCTCATCATACGCCGGGCTAAACTAGGATTGGTATTCAGGCTGCTAGCGATCAGATCACTCGTTAGTTTATCATGATCATGCATTTTGATATAAACCAAAATGTGCAATAAGTCGCTTACTCGGTTATTAGCCATCGCGAGTTCCTCCTTTTTGCTGTTACTTTTAATGTTATAATAACACAAAAAGGATCTTGCACAAAATGGTTAGCAGATTAACTTGAAAAAATTATTTGCATAATTGTCTCAATTTTTCAAAATCATTCGTGATAATTCCGGCAACATGATGTGCTAGGAGGGTCTTAGCAGTTTTAGGATCATCAATTGTCCAAATTCGCTGACACTTGATGCCTGGTTGAAATTGGTGCAAGTGCAAGCCAGCTAAGTGTTCATGTTCAACAAAAGCTTCTGGCTCAGCCACCTGTTGTTTGGTTAGCCAACAATATTGTTGATGGGGATCTAATTTTTGACAATTTTTCAAAGTTGCTAAATTGAATGATGAAAAAATCACTGGTTTAACCAAAGAAAATTGTTTAACTTGAGCTAAAACAATTTTTTCAATATTGGGGTAGTGAATCTGGTCGGTTTTTAACTCTAAGTTTAATTGAACTTCATGCTGGCCAACTAACTGCAAGAATTCGGCTAAAGTTGGAATCGGTTCTTGGTTTTTAAGCTGGAACTGACGTAATTGATTTAAAGAATAGCTGCAAATTTCGCCTGAATCATTTGTTGTTCGATCAATAGTTTCGTCATGCATGATCACCGGAACTTGATCTTTGGTTAAATGCACATCGAATTCAATCCCATCAATTTGGTGTGTAAGTGCATAGCGAAAGCCAGCTAATGAATTCTCAGGGAATTTAGCAGGGAAACCGCGATGACCGAAAATCAATGTTTTTAATGACATAATTTCTCTTCCTCACAATAATTTATTTACCGTTTTAAATTATAGAGGTGGTTAGTAAAAAAACAATATTATTTAAGTAAAGATTGGATAAATTTCTCCTGAAGGTTAATTTATAATGATAGTTGCTTATCGGGAACCGCCAACTTATAATTAATAAGTGACAATTGGTAGCGCTTTAATTAAAGGGGGCAAGCAACATGGATAATTTTTTGCAGCCGTATACATTTCAAAATGGATTAAGAATTGATAACCGGTTGGTAATGGCTCCAATAACAACTAAATCAAGCTTTTTTGATGGCAGTGTTACTCAAGATGAATTGGAGTTTTATCGGCAACGTTCGGGAGTAGGCATGGTTATCACTGAAACAGCTAACGTTAATGAACGCGGCAAAGGATTTGAGGGAGGATTATCAGCAGCTGGTGACCAGTTGCTGCCTAGCCTGAAAAAGTTAGCAGGTACCATTAAAATTAATGGCAGTCGAGCGATTTTGCAATTGTTTAGTGCTGGTCGGATGACAAATTCTTGGATTTTGCATGGAAAGAAACCACAAAGCGCTAGTGCGATTCCAGCTTTACGTCCGCAAGCTGAGGTTCCAGAAGCTATGTCGGAAATTGAGATCATCCAAACCGTTGATGATTTTGTTCAAGCAACGCGGCGAGCAATTTTAGCTGGTTTTGATGGAGTGGAGCTTCAAGGGGCTAATACTTATCTTTTACAGCAATTCTTTTCACCCCATAGTAATCGGCGTAATGATCAGTGGGGTGGAAATTTGCAAAAGCGAATGAAATTACCGTTAACAGTAATTAACGAAGTCCATCAGGCAATCCGGCGTTATGCACGACGGCCCTTTATTCTGGGCTACCGTTTTTCCCCAGAGGAATTGGAAACTCCTGGGATTCGATTAACTGACACCTTGAATTTAGTCGATCAATTAGCAAATAGTTCAGTGGATTATTTGCATACTTCATTAGGCAAGGCTTGGCGTCCGGCGATTAATCAAACAGCTGATCAAGACCCAATCAATTTGCAAATTTTAAAACGACTTCAACAAAAAAAACCGCTGATTGTTACTGGCGGTTTATGTACACCACAAGAAGTGACAGCGGCTCTTGAAAAAGGTGCGACTTTTGCGGCCATGGGACGCGAATTATTACGTGAACCTCAATGGCTGAAAAAAGTCCAAGCTAAAGCTGAAGCATCAATTCGTTATCAGTTAGATCCAAACGAAATGGATGAACTTGGTTTACCGCATGGCCTGCAAGTTTTTTTGAAAAATGATTTTGCTGATACGATTAATTTCAAAAAATAGTTTAGCTGAGGCGATGATGGTTAGGATCTAACCAATTGCAAATCAGAACCAGGATAAACAAGACTAAAACAACGCCAAAAACAACATGCAAAGCTAGCAGTAAAGAATTAATGATAATTGCTAGTTCATGATTTGTTAAGCCAGTTCGGCGACCACTAATGACTTGATTAGCGTTCTTTTGTAGACTTAACGGCAAGTCGAGGCTTAGGATTGTATTGAAGACTGCTCCATAAATACCGGTCATGACTGTTTGACCAAGTGAACGGCCCAGGGTGATTAAAGCACTAGCAGAAGCAATCAATTTTTTAGTGACTAGCTGCTGGCTAAGCATAATATTCATCGTGATTACAATTCCCATTCCACCGCCACTGATTGCAGCAATCAGATAAAAGATCCAGTCGTTCGGCTGACTTCCGACAAATAATAAGCTAAGGTAGCTAAACGCCTGCAGAAAAATGACGCTCAAGGCAATTCTTCGTGGTGAAAATTTATTTAACAATGGACCAACAGCTAGTGAGGTTGCTAACCACATTACCGAACTTGAGGTGACGACTAACCCAGCTTTTGTAGCATTCGCTTGGTAAATTGATTGCAACCAAATTGGAAAATAAACTTGATAGCCAATCAAGACACCACTAAGAATTGTGGCAGTTATAATTTGAACATTAAAAGTTTGGTTATTAAAAATTTGTAAAGGCAGCAAAGGATAGGCAGCCTTTTTTTCTTGTCTAATAAAATGCCAGCTGCCTAAGCCGGCAAGAATTATTACAGTGCTCCCCAATATTGGTTGATTTTGAAGTAACTGGATGCCAAGCAACAAACAGGTCAAACTAGCAGCCAACCAGCAGCAGCCAACTAAATCAAAATTAAAGTTTGCTGATTGTTGATAGCGGTCCTGGTAGAAAATAGTGATTACTAACCAAACGAAAACTCCCAAGGGAACATTGACAAAGAACACCCAATGCCAAGAAAGCCTTTCAACTAAGAAGCCACCTAACAATGGGCCAATCAAAGCTGAAAGGCCCCAAGCAGTATTAGTAAAAGCCAAAACTCGGGCCCGTTCCTTGAAGGAATATAGATCAGCGATAATTGTAAAAGTTAATGGGATGACTGCCCCGGCACCGCAGCCTTGCAAACTACGCGCGAGGATTAGCCCAAAAATGTTCGGGGCTAATCCGCTTAATAATGAACCAACTGTAAAAAGGACTACCCCCAATTTGAATAATAATTTTCGGCCATAAGTATCGGCTAATTTACCATAGATCAAAGTAGAAATAGCGGTTGTTAGCAAATATGAACTCATAATCCAGCTTTGATATTTTAAGCCATGTAACGCAGCAATAATTTCTGGTAACGCAGTAGTCACAATCGTAACTTCAACTGAAGTCATGAATGTGGCCACAAAAATTGCCAGCATGATCCATAAACGATTGTTTTTTGATTGCATAAAAATATCCTTTAATTTAAATTTGCAGCCACTTAAAATAATACGGTTTACCGATAGACATTGCAAGTAGTGAAATTTGAAACAAAATATAAAAAAACATTTTTAACTTAAACACTAAGCATAAAAATTGATTAACATTTTATGCCATGATAATCTAAATTCAAGGAGTTGTTGAGTTATCAACAATTTATTTACTCTTTACTTAAATTTAGGAGGGGATATTAATTTATGGCAAAGAACTTAGACAGTGCTAAAGATCAGGTTGCTGGTAAAGTTAAAGAAACTGAAGGTAAAGTGACAAATGATAAAGCCCGTGAATTACAGGGAAAAGGGCAGAATTTGCTAGGCAAAGCTAAGGATAAGCTTGCAGAAGCCAAGGAAGAGGTTAAAAATAAGCTTAATAAATAAAAAAGTCGCTTAGAAAGAGAGGAAATTTTATGCATTGGTTATGGGTTTTGATCGTTGGTGCGATTATCGGAGCGATTGCGGGGGCAATCACTAGCAAAGGAAAATCGATGGGCTGGATCAGTAACATTGTTGCTGGTTTGATTGGTTCTTCATTAGGAGAAGTTATTTTGGGTTCTTGGGGACCTCAGTTAGCTGGAATGGCGATTATTCCATCGATTATTGGAGCAGTTATCTTAGTTTGGCTGGTATCTTGGTTATTGACAAAAGTTAAATCGTAACGAAATCATTGTTCGTTTTCTTAACTGAGTAGTAGTGTAAACTTAAAAATTGATTCACGAGTATGATCTGACTAAAAGTAAAAGGGCAAATGATTATTATAATAATCGTTTGCCCTTTTCGAGATTTAGTAGTAATAGATTATCAATTAACGAATTACTAAAACTGAAACAGGTGCATATTTAGCCATGTAAGCAGCTTGACTGCCAAAATGACGAGCTAACCCTTTTTTCGAATAAGATCCAATAATCAACAAGTCCGGTTGAACGTGTGGGATAACATCTTTGACGATTGCTTCACCGGCATTTCCTTCAGCGACGATCGAACGAACCTTTTTGACGCCGGCATCTTGAGCTAATTTCTGATATTTCAAGATATGTTTTTCCAAATCTTCCCGTTCACCATGAATATAATCCTTGTTCAAGGCTTGATAAACGCTCATTTCGTTACTTTCAAGAACAGAAACAATGATTAATTCAGCATTAGTTGCCCGTGCTCGCTTCATCGCATAACGAAATGCTAGTAAGGCATCTTCTGAATCGTCGACACCAACTAAGATTTTCTTAAAATCATCTTCCATAAATATTCACCACTTTCACTAGGATATGATTATTCAGCGGTAACTTTTTCCGCTTGACTAGCTTCATAACGTTTGTTTCCCTTATGCAATTCATAAATGGTCCAAATTAATAAAGCAATGACTGCGACAATCAAAACGTAAGCAATTCCATCAGCAATGGCTAACTCACTTTTAGTAGCGTTAGCACCAAAGAAAGCTTCGATCTGGTCTGGTAAGCCCTTCATATTTAAGATGGTCAAGCCAATAACTGAAATCCAGCCTAAGATCTTGACCCAAGTAGAGTTTTTAAAACGATTGCCCATTTCACTTTTGCTATTGGTCATCATCAAAAGTGGCACCATTGAAAACGGCAATGCAAAAGCTAAGAAGACCTGAGAGTTGTTCATTAAAGTGTTTAGCGCTTCATGCTGTTGAATCGGTGTATCTTTAGTTGTCATCGAAACGCAAATCAAAACGGGGATAACAGAAATTAAACGAGTTACTAAACGTCGTGCCCAAAGTGGCATCTTCATGTGGACAAAACCTTCCATGATAACTTGGCCAGTTAAAGTACCAGTAATAGTTGAATTTTGGCCGGATGCTAACAAAGCAACCGCAAATAGAACAGATAAGATGCCAGATTTAGCAACAGCTATCAAAACACCATTACTTAGAGTGGAAGTATCTGATAAAGCTTGGAATAAGCCAAAGAACGAGGGATCTTTAACAGCTCCTGTTTTGAAAACAGCGACCCCCATGATTAGCAGCAAGGAGTTAACAAAGAAAGCACAAGTTAATTGGATATTGGAATCCCAAGCTGAAAAACGAACGGCTTGAGCAACATCTTCTTCGTCACTATGATCAATTTTGCGGGTTTGAGAAATAGCTGAATGTAAGTATAAGTTATGAGGCATAACAGTTGCTCCAATGATACCCAAAGCACCTTGCAAAGGATTTTCGCCACCAATTTCAGGAGAACTGGAAAAAGTTTTGGCAGTTGGAATTAAGCCCTTGATTACATCACCCCATACAGGGGCTGATAGAGCAACTTCATAAGCGAAAACAAATAAAATAACGCAAATCAAGCAAACAACAATAGCTTCGATTTTTCTGAAGCCAACTTTAGTCAATAACAATAAGAGCAAAATATCGAAAACAGTAATGAAAACAGCAATGACTAAAGGAATATGGAACAACAAGTATAAAGCAATCGCTGCTCCGATAACTTCAGCAATATCAGTTGCCATGATTGCTAATTCAGTTAGAATCCATAAAACAACACCCAAAGCTTTTCCGGTTCTGGCACGAATTGCTTGAGCAAGATCCATCTGGCTCACAATCCCAAGTTTGGCTGCCATGTATTGCAGCAACATCGCGATCAAGCTTGACATTAAGATAACGGACATTAATAAGTATTCGAAATATTGTCCACCAGTGATCGAAGTTGACCAATTACCAGGATCCATGTAGCCAACAGCAACCAAGGCACCAGGTCCGGAATAAGCAAATAAGGTTCGCCAAAATCCTTTTCCATGTGGAACATCGACCGTGCCATTGATTTCTTCTAGCGATGGTCCATTGGCATATTCAATTAATTTATGCCGTTGATGTGTATTTTTTTCCTTGCTCAAAATAAATAACCACCTTTCATATTTTCAAGCTGTTTTCATTGTACACCAGATTTAACACAATTAAAACTATTTTTAGGTACACCTTACAAAAAAATATTGTAAGCCGTTGAAAGGAAAGTGAGATCAATGAAAAGAAAAAATTTAATTTTCTATAATCGCCATTCGGGAAATGGAAAGGCCGAAGAAGTTGCTAATTGGGTAATTCAGGAGTTAAAAAATCATGGTCAAATAGCTGAGAAGACCTTAGCTATTAATGCTGTGGCTGCCAAACAAGAGCTTAAGGAACGGATCAATAAATTTGAGCGGCTGATTTGTATCGGCGGTGATGGGACTTTGAACTTGGTCTTGACAGTCCTTTTAAAAAGTCAAGTTCAACCAACTATTGGCTTGATTCCAGCAGGAACTGTCAATAATTTTGCTCGTAAATGGAAGATCCCATTGGAACCTAAACCAGCATTAGAAAATATTTTAAATGGTAATCAACAAGCAATTGATATTGGAGAATGTAATGGTCAAGCAATTGTTAGTTCATTGATTTTTGGTAGTTTAGCTGAAGTATCAAATCAAGTTCGGCAAAGGGACAAACAACGTTATGGTTTGAAAATTTACATTTGGCAAGCGTTCAAAAAATTGCCTCAGCAAAAATCTCAGCCAATCGAATTTTTTAATAATGAATTTTCACTGCAGGCCAAGGTTTGGTTTTGTTTGCTATCAACTTCAAATTACATTGGCGGTCGTAAATATTTAAAAAAAGATGATGACGGACTGCACTTGACGATGTTGAATAATTTAAAACTCAATAAGTTATTTAATTACAGTTATTTTGCATTAACAGGTAATTTGCGGCGGTCAACTACACTAACTTCATTTGATATTAAAAAAATAATTATTCGCAGTTTTGCAAATGAGCGGATTTCAACGCGAATTGATGGTGACCCGGGGCCATTTTTGCCGTTGAGCATTTCATGGCATCCCCACTTTATCAATTGTTATGTGCCATCAACAATATAGGCAGATTAAATGCTTTTAGAGCCCAAACTTTCTATAATAAAATTACCAAAATAAGGGAGGTTTTCAATCGTGAATACGATTAAAGTTGGTCAAAGTGAGGTGCTTACGACACAGTTAGGGTTAGGAACCAACAAAGTCGGCGGGCATAATCTTTTTCCAAATCTGCAAGATCAAGATGGTTACGCCGTGGTGAAAACAGCGTTAGATAATGGAGTCCAAATGCTTGATACAGCTTTTATGTATGGCTTAGGCCGGTCAGAAGAAATTATTGGTGATGTTTTGCAAGATTACAGGCGGGAGCAAGTGGTCATTGCCACTAAAGCTGCGCAAGATCAAAGTAGGAATTTAAAGCCAAATAATCAGCCGGCCTTTTTGAAAAAAGCGGTTGACGATGCACTAAAACGTTTAAAAACGGATTATATCGACATCTTCTATATTCATTTTCCTGATGAAAAAACACCAAAAGCTGAGGCAGTAGCGGCATTAACCGAATTAAAAAAAGCCGGTAAAATCAAAGCAGTCGGTGTCTCAAATTTTAGTTTGGCACAAATTAAAGCAGCTAACCAAGATGGTGGAGTAGATATTGTGGAAGATCATTATAGTTTGGTTCATCGTCAGGCTGAAAAAGAACTGCTACCATATCTAACTAAAAATAAAATTACCTTTGTTCCTTATTTCCCACTGGCTTCGGGATTATTGACTGGTAAATACAATCAATCCGATAGTGGGAAATTTACCCAGTTTACCAGTCAGCAGTTTCAACAAATTATTGATAATCTTAAATTTATTCGTCAAATTGCTGAAAAGCATCAAGCAACTGTTGCTCAAGTAATTTTGGCTTGGTATTTGAAAAATCCAGCAATTGGAATTGTAATTCCTGGAGCAAGGAAACCGGACCAAGTTTTGAGCAATGCTAAGGCAGCGACAATTGAATTGTCAATGGAAGAGTTCGATCAAATCGATAAGCTTTTTCAAGGTTTCTAAGTTATTTAGGCTGATTTGAAATATTTGTCCAAAAATCAAGGATTGGAAAAGTTATTTTCCCCAATCCTTGATTTTTAGAATTTTTGCAGTTGACGTTGAACTAATTTGACAGTTTCGACGATTAGCAACATTAGGATTCCGCCTAATAAGACAATGGACCATTGTTGCCAGTTTAAAGCTGTGACTTTAAAGGTTGCATTAAAAGCCGGAATTAAAATCGTTGAAAAAAGCAAGCAAGCAGAGATAATAATTGACCAATTAAAAATGCGATTGTTAAAAGTTCGGCGGGTAAAGATAGTTTCATGGATCGATTTTGAATTGAAAGCATGAAATAATTGGATTAAGCCTAACGTTGCAAAAGCCATTGTTAGCGCATCAGCGTGGATCAACTCATTGGAATGATGAAATGGAAATTGAATGGCAAGCCAATAAACTCCCAAAGTCAAGCTGCCTTCTAAAATTCCTTGATAAATAATGCTGGCTAGGACACCATTGCTGAAGAAATTTGATTTAGCACCTCGGGGCCGATTTTTCATGACATTTGCCTCAGCTTTTTCGATTCCTAAAGCAATTGCTGGGAAAGTGTCGGTGACTAGATTGATCCATAAAATTTGTGCTGGAGCCAAAATATCCCAAGCGAGTAAGGTCATAAAGAATAATGTTAAAACCTCACCTAAGTTAGCTGAGAGCAGATACTGAATGGCCTTTTGAATATTAGCAAAAACACGCCGACCCTCATGAACTGCAGTAATGATCGTAGCAAAATTATCGTCGGCTAAAACAATGTCGCTGGCATTCTTTGAGACCTCGGTTCCCGTAATCCCCATTCCAATGCCAATATCAGCCGTCTTTAATGCTGGTGCATCATTAACACCATCTCCAGTCATGGCTACAATTTTACCTCGTTGTTGCCAAGCTTTAACAATGCGAACTTTGTGTTCAGGTGCTACGCGGGCATAAACAGAAATTTCAGGGACTCGCCGTTTTAATTCAGCTTCACTCATTTTTTCAAGTTGACTTCCGGTCACAATATTTTCTTCAGTCGGTTGGGCAATGATTTTTAATCGTTGAGCAATCGCAGCAGCGGTAGTTTTGTGATCTCCAGTAATCATTAAGGTCCTGATCCCAGCAGTTTTGGCCTGGACAATCGCCTGCTTGACTTCTGGTCTTTCAGGATCGATCATGCCAACCAAGCCAACAAAGATCAGCTGATTTTCAAGGATTGGACTTGGTTGAACATTGGAAGAAAATTTTTCCATAGGACGGTAGGCAAAAGCTAAAACCCGCAAAGCCTGAGTTGCTAATTGCTGGTTGGCTTGTTTGATTTGTTTGCGGTCAATTTCAGTAATTAACCGTATAGTGCCATGATCAAAGATTTGATTAGTTCGCTCAAGTAGTTCATCAACGGCCCCTTTGGTATACATGATGATATCCCCATCGGCTGCTTTTACAATTGCTGACATTAATTTTCTTTCCGAGTCAAATGGCAATGAAGCAATTCTGGGAAAGTCTTTTTGTAAAGCGGCTACTTTAAATTGTTGGTTAAGATTGAATTGAATCAGAGCCGTCTCGGTTGGATCGCCGGTCAGACCTTGTTCGGTAATTTGGGTATCATTGGCTAAAATCATTGATTGAATCAAATGATCGCTAGCAGTAGGCTGATAATTTTTAGCAGTGATCAGTTCGTCAGGAAGATAAAGTTTTTCAACTGACATTTTATTTTGAGTTAATGTTCCAGTCTTATCGGAAGCAATTATTTCAGTAGCACCTAAAGTTTCAACAGCTGGTAGGCGCCGGACCAAGGCCTTTTTTCGCGCCATGACCTGGGTGCCCAGAGCCAACGTAATGGTTACAATTGCCGGTAAACCTTCTGGAATCGCAGCAACTGCTAAAGAAATCGCCGTTAGCAACATCGCTAAAAATGAGGTTTGATTGACGATTGTACCGACTAGAAAGACAATCACTGCAATTGCTAAAATCAAAATACTCAGTAATTTGCTTAAATGAGTAATGCTTTGTTGTAGCGGTGTAATAGTTTGTTTAGTTTCGCTTAATAATTTAGCGATTTTTCCGACCTCGGTTTGCATCCCGATGGCGGTTACAATTCCCATACCAGTTCCATAAGTCACATTGGTATTCATAAAAGCCATATTTTCACGGTCGCCTAATGGTAATTCGGCTTCAGATAGTGGAGCGGTACTTTTTTCAGTTGGCAGAGATTCACCAGTTAAAGCTGCTTCTTCGATTTTCAAAGAACTGCTTTGTAATAAGCGCAGATCAGCTGGGATAATATCGCCAGCTTCAAGAATTACTAAGTCACCGGGAACTAGTTCAGAACTTTTGATTACTTTGACTTGACCATCGCGTTTAACACGTGAAGTTGCTGTTGTCATTTCTTTCAAAGCTTGAATGGCATTTTCCGCTTTAGTTTCCTGAAAGACACCAAAGGCTGCATTTAAGATTACGACTAAAAAAATGATCATTGCATCAGATAAATCACCAGTGATTCCCGCAATGACAGCCGCAATAATCAAAATAATGATCATTAAATCCTTAAATTGAGCAATAAATTTTTCTGCCAAGGAATGATTTTTTTGCTCCGCTAAAGAATTTGCTCCGGATTCTTTTTGGCGTTGTTCAACTTGACTAGCAGTTAGACCTTGTTCAGAAGAATGGAGCATTTTTAAAACTTTTTTGGTTTTCAGCTGATAGTAGTGTGATTTCATGATAATAATCTATCCTTTTTTAGTATTTATTTAAATTTAACATAGGCAATTACTAAAGGAAAGATTTATACATTACTAACAAATTGTAAATATTCTCTTGAAAATGATTTTTTGTATTGGTACAGTAAGAGTAATCAGAATACTGGGGTGAAAGTAATTGATAAAGGAATTTAAAGAATTTATTTCACGAGGAAATGTAATTGATTTAGCTGTCGGCGTAATTATTGGTAGTGCTTTTACAACAATTGTCAAATCGTTAGTTGATTATTTAATTAATCCTTTGATCGGATTATTTATTGGCGGAATTGATTTTTCAGATTGGGTTTTTAAGATTGCTGGAGCAACTTTTAGAGTTGGTAGCTTTTTAAATGCTGTTATTAATTTTCTGATAATTGCATTTGTGGTATTTATTTTAGTGAAAGTCGTTAATAAGTTTGTTAGCAAAAAGAATGAGGAACCAGTGGCAGCTCCTGAAGTCCAACTTTTAGAAGAAATTCGCGATTTATTAAAAGAAAATGGAAAATAATGCTAAATGGTAAGAACTCCTCATTTCTTTAGGTTTACTTAATTCTTACAAACAAGCTAAAATAATGATTTTTATGAAAATTTTTCTATTTTACTAATTTATTAATCAATTTTGGTAGCGTTTGATAATTTTATTAGGTCAGTCAATCAAAATAATTCAGATAGTTGAATTTTGTTGAATAAATACTTGATTTTTTGTAAGAAGAGCCGATTAATTACACTAGAGCTGATTTAAGATGAAAAATGATGCTAATTTTGGAATTTTGAGTAGCTTGTGAGTTCGATTGTCGAGCTCAATCATCTTGATTGTTAATTGACGACTACTCTGTTTATGTAGAATGAGAACAATTATCAAATACAAAGGGATAAAAGCACCAGGTGTTGAGATCTATAATTAATTTTTAAATTTTTAGCAGTGATTTTTTGCTTGTTTTCTTAGGTGCTTAAGCGGGTTTTCAGGAATAAACACCATTTTTTTAAATCTAAGTTAAATGACCTTTAATAAACCTAATTCTGTACTTGATAAATAGGTGTAAGAAGTGGAGGAGGAAACGTTTTCATGAAAACTGGAGAATTAATTAGGAGTATTAGAACATCAAAAGGCATCAAAGCTAAGACCATTTATGGTGGCTTATTGTCAAGATCAATGTATTACAAGTATGAAAGTGGTCTGGTTGAAACAACAGCAGATACTTTCTTACATATTTTAGATCGTTTAAATCTTGGGGCAGCTGAATTTATTATGCTTTTCAAAAGACAAAATAATGAACATACCCATTATCAGGAATATCATCAAAACTTGATTGATGCTTTTCAACAACGAAATATAAATGAAATCAAAGTTTTAGAACGAAAAATTGAACGGAGCTATCAGAACAATCAATTAGTTAGATTTTATAATTTAGAGATTTTAGCTTGTGGTATGAAAAAGTATCTAAGCAAGAATGAAAGCTTTTTAACAGAAAGGCATGAGATCATTCATTTTTTATCACGCAGCCAGTATTGGACACGTTATGAATACACTCTATTGGTTGATGCGTTATTCTTATTTGATGGGTCTTCTTTAGCAAAGCTTTTGGAAAGCCATGAATGGTTTAGCGATGATGGGTCGCGTGATATTCGCATGGAGAATCTTAAAGTCAGAGTATTATGTCGGGTTATCTTACTATTTATGAAGACCAATCGGAAAAATGATACAGCTTTATATTATACAATGCTGGAACAGACTAAAACATCACCTGACAATGTTTTTGCGTTGGGATGCAAAAACTTCTTTAGAGGATTGAAAGTAATTGATGATGGCGATTATGAAGAAGGAATTAAAGCGATTTCAGCGACCTTCGAATTATATCAAAAATTAGGCTTAGAAGATATGTATCGAAAACAAGTTACTATTTTACAAGATATTTTAAGTACCCGCTTGCAAGAAAGTAGTCGTCAGCGGAGAGTTTGATAACGGAGATAACTTGAAAGTTGATAACTTTCAGTGTAAAATATGTAAATGCTTAGTTTAATTGAAAGGAGAACCGCGAAATGTCCCAGAATACGCATGTCGGGGTCGCAAATGATCGTCGCCCGGTAAATCAAAAGAATATTAAAAAGCGTCGTGCACAGCATCAAGCTGTTTTAGCATTTTTAAAAGACCGAGAAGAATTAGAAAAGAAAGCTAATTAATTGATCAGAATTAACCAGCATAAGGCGTTTTCGTTTTGTGATGGTTTTTTTTTGCATTTTTTTAGGTGTTATAATTCCAAGTAAGAGGGAGAAAAATGAGTATTTTAGAAGTTGAAGGCTTATCGCAGTCATTTGCTGATAAACGACTATACCAGAATGCTAGCTTTCAGTTGAATAAGGAAGATCATATGGGGGTGATTGGTCAAAATGGTGCTGGCAAGAGTACTTTGATTAAAATTGTTACTGGTCAACAACTTCCAGATGAAGGAAATGTTCGTTGGCAAAAGGGAATTACAATCGGGTACTTGGATCAGTATGTCCAAACAGCTCACGGCTTGACGATTTTTGAGTTTTTGAAATCGGCCTTTGCTAAGCTTTATCGAATTAGTGAATTGCAGGCTAAATGTTACGAAGAATACGCCCAAGCACCAGCTGATCAATTGTTGGAAAAGGCTGGTCGCTATCAAGAACTGCTTGAAGCAGGTGATTTTTATGAACTTGAGACCAAGATTGATCAAGTAATGACCGGGCTAGGAATTGATGCTTTAGGGAAAGAACGTGAGGTTTCAAGTTGTAGTGGCGGTCAACGTTCCAAAATTATTTTGGCCAAACTGTTGTTGGAGCAACCGAATGTTTTATTACTTGATGAACCAACTAACTATTTAGATACGCAACATATTGAATGGTTGATTGGCTATTTGAATTCGTTTCCGGGAAGTTTCATGGTCGTTTCACATGACTTTAATTTCTTAGAGAGAGTTACAAATACAATTATTGATGTTTCACTGGGGAAGATTACTAAGTATACTGGAAGCTTTCAAGCAGCTATCAAACAAAAACAGCAGCGTTTGGAAAGTCAGCAAAAAGCTTATGAAAAACAGCAACGTCAAATTGAAAAAGATGAAGCTTACATCCGAAAGAATAAAGCTGGTTCACGTTCAACACTCGCAAAATCTAGGCAGAAAAGATTAGATAAATTAACTTTGGTTGATCCACCAGAAAATACTCGGACGGCACATTTTAATTTTCCTTATTTGGAATTGCTATCAGCTGAAACTTTGACCGTCAAGAATTTATCGGTTGGTTACCAACGACCATTGCTTAAGCCGGTTTCTTTTACCTTGAGTCATGGTGAAAAAATGGTTTTAAAGGGTTTTAATGGGGTTGGCAAGTCAACCTTAATCAAGTCGATTTTGGGATTGATCCCAGTTTTTGGCGGCAAAGCTTCTTTTGTAGCAGCAGCTAAGGTTGGTTATTTCAGTCAAGATCTAATTTGGCCTAATTCACAACAGACACCGTTAAAAATTGTTCATGATCAATACCCAAAGCTTGAGCCTAAAATAATTCGGCAACATTTAGCGCGAGTGGGCTTGAGTGCCGGGAACATTATGCAGCCAATCAAGTTATTAAGTGGCGGTGAGCAGACTAAAGTCAAGCTATGTTTGCTTGCATTGACGCCAGCAAATTTTTTAATAATGGATGAACCGACTAACCATTTGGATGATCAGACGAAGGCGGCTTTGAAGCAAGCTTTGAAGGCTTTTGCGGGAAATGTTTTACTAGTTACGCATGAAGCTGATTTTTATCAGGGATGGATCGATCAGGTTCTAAATGTTGAAAATATTCGTTTGGGAGGAAATAAACGATGAAAAAGTTTATCGCGTGGGTAGTTGCACTATTCTTAGTAGTAGCAGCTGGTGCTAGTTATTTTTATGTTAAACATGCTGAGCAGCAAAGAGCAATTGAACTTAAACAAGACGCCAAAAAGGCGAAGCAGCTTCATAGTAATCATTTACGCTATCCAATTGATTGGCATAAATCTTCACAAACTATTAAATATCCAGAGATTAAAAACAGTCGCGTGGATGAATTAAAAGTTAAAGTTAGTTTAGCTAAACAAAAACTTTATTTGTATTCCAAGAATAAAAAGATTTATACGATGTACATTTCAGCTAGCTGGCAAAAAAATAAACAGGCTGATCGGGTATTGCCTGGAACATATCAATTAAGGGGTAATCGTGGTGAATTTTACTATAATCCTGCAACTAATCAAGGCGGCAAATACTGGATTGCTTGGAAAGAGTCAGGGAAAAACTTAATTCAATCTGTGCCGACCAATGTTAATCGGGACTTTATTAGTACCGAGGCCGCTTCGTTAGGAGATCAAAAAGATATTCCGAACACGCAAGGCAATATCTGGTTATCGGTCAGGGATGCCAAGTGGTTTTATCGAAATATTCCAGCGAATACGACGATGTTAATTGAACGTAACTAACAAAATAGAAAAATCAGAGAGGGTGCCCTTTTTGGTTTTTTATTTTATTGTGAAATTACCTACAAAATCGAACGAAAGCTTTGAAGTTTGTGAATATGTTTGGAATCTGGTGACAAATCTGAGGACTCCTGAGTTTAAAATTTGTGAAAAAACTGATTTCAAGCCGAAAAAAGTAATTTTTTTGTGAAAATCAAGCAGATTATTGTTGTGCAAAACTTTTTTTGCGTTAGAATAGATTTAGATTCAGTTTTTCGGAACTAGATTAAATAGGGAGTGTTAGTATGGCAAATTTAAAAGGTGCGGATCTGCTAGTTAATGTATTAGTGGATTGGGGAGTAAAAACGGTTTATGGATTACCTGGCGATTCAATTGATACGACTGTGGATGCTTTGCGGCGGCAAAAAGATCAGGTCAAATTTATTCAAGTTAGACATGAAGAAGTAGCCGCTTTAGCAGCGGCAGCTGAGGCTAAGTATACTGGCAAATTAGGTGTTTGTTTATCAATTGGTGGCCCAGGTGCCATTCATTTACTTAATGGTCTATATGATGCCAAGATGGATCATGTTCCAGTTTTAGCACTTCTTGGTCAGGTAACCTCAAAATCTTTGAATGAGGGCTATTTCCAAGAAGTTAATACGGCTAAGCTCTTTGATGATGTAGCTGTTTTCAACCGTTCAATTTCTTCAGTCGATAACTTAGCTGAAGTTGTTGATCAAGCCGTTCGCAGCGCTTATGAAAATAAAGGCGTAGCTGTCTTGACGATTCCAGATGATATTCCAGATCAGAAATTAAAAACAGCTTATAAGTCTTCTGCCAAGGCTTTTGCTTTAAGCAAACCAGAAATTGATTCAAATCAATTAGATCAAGCTGCTGAGTTGATTCAGCAGGCTGTTAAACCAATCGTCTTATTAGGCGTTGGCGCTAAGGAATCAGCGGCGGGAGCTGCTATTCAACAGTTTGTGGAACAAAATAAGATTCCATTTATTGAAACATTGCCAGCGAAAGGTACAGTTGCGGATGATCACCCTAATTCATTGGGCAATGTTGGTAAATTAGGAACTAAACCGGCTTATGAAGCAATGAAGAGTGCGGACTTGTTGGTTTTATTAGGGACTAACTATCCATATCGTCCATATTTGCCTAATAAGGCACAAGCTAAATGTATCCAAGTTGACATTAAAGCGGAAAATCTTGGCAAACGTTACAGCGTTGATGTAGCTATTCAGGGCGATGTTGCTAAAGTTATTACCCAATTAAATCAAAAAGGCCAGTTGCGTTCAGACGATAAATTCTTGGATGCTTGTCAAAAGAATATGAGTAACTGGAACAAATGGATGCAAGCTAAACGTAAACTGGATACAGCGCCAGCATCACCGGAAAGTTTAGTTGCTTACATTGATGAAACAGCACCTGATAATATGGTTTATTCAATTGATGTTGGAACTTCAACATCTTGGAGTGCTCGCTATCTGCATGTAAAAAAAGATCAGCAATTTGCGATCTCTGCGTGGCTCGGTACTATGGGTTGTGGTTTGCCAGGAGCAATTGCTGCTCAAGTTGCTTATCCTGATCGCCAAGTCTTGACGCTGAATGGTGATGGTGCTTTTGCAATGGTGATGCAAGACTTTGTAACTGCTGTTAAATATAAGCTGCCCATTATCTGTGTGGTTTTGAACAATCAAAAATTAGCATTCATCGAATATGAACAACAGTCAGCTGGTCAACTGAATTACCAAATTGATCTGGCTGATTTGGATTATGCTAAATTTGCTGAAGCTTGTGGCGGGATTGGTTTTAACGTCAAAAGCAACGCTGAATTTAAGCAGGCGCTTGATAAGGCCTATAAAGTGACTGACAAGCCAGTTTTGATTAATGCTTATGTTCAAGATAATGCTCCATTGCCAGGCAAAATCGTCATGGATGAAGCTAAAGGCTACATGAAATTTGGTCAGGAGTATCTTGAAAATTATTGGAAGATTCCTGAATTACCTCCGTTAAAAGATATTATGCGGCAATTCTTCTAAAAATAAAGTTTAGCTGGAATAGCAGGTTTCGTTACGACGAGGCCTGTTATTTTATTTTTAGTTTTAAAATTGGTATGATAGTCAAAATTGGTGGTGGGAAAATGACAATTAAAATAGTTTTGCTAGGAGGATCCGGTTTTGTTGGTCAAGGAATATTAGAGCAGCTGGCTAAGGATCCGCAATTTGGCATCACTAGTATTTCTCGTTCAGGTGGAAGCTTACAATTAAAAGAAAAATTTCCGCAAGTTAAATGGCTGAGGGCAGATTTGCAAAAACAAACGCCCAAGTGGGTTGAAATCCTTGCTGATCAAGATTGGGTAGTTGATTTATTAGGAGTATTGTTGGCTAAAAACCAGCAAGCGTATCAGCAATTGACAATTAAGCCAATTTTACCGCTAGTAGCAGCAATTAAGGAAAATCGATCAGTAAAAATGCTGTTTGTATCAGCCCAAACTGCTCCAAGAGTGCTGAAAAATTATTTAGTTACTAAACGTGAAACTGAAAAAATATTAACTGAGCAACTGAAAACAAGAGCAGTCTTTCTTTATCCAAGCTTGATTTATCATCCTCAGCGTCAAAGCACTTGGATATTAGCTCAGTTGCTATTATTTGGTCAGCATTTACCATTGCTTGGCCACTACTTGGCAAAGTGGCAGCCGCTTTCACGCCAGCAGTTTGCCCTTGAAGTCAAGCATGTCTTGCTAGGGGGCAAAAGTCGGCTCTTGCAAAAATCAGTGACAATTTATTAAGCAATTAAATATCAAGTAAGTTTGACAATCCGTAAACTAGCTTTTAAGATGAATAGGATTAAGTTGATATTATAAAAGCAGTTTGGATGTGAATATATGAAAATCAAGGTCGCTGATTTTATCCACCAGGTGGAAAATGAAGATTACCAAGAAAAAGTGCTGCCACAAATAAAATTAACGGAAGCAGCTGATCAATCAGTTGTTTTACGACTCACCCAAAAATTAGTTGAGCAATTTGAAAAAATGTTGACAAAGCAAGCGTTGAGCCGACTCGAACAGCCGTTGAATTTTAATGGACAAACAGTTTCGATCCTGCTTGAAACGGGAATCATTAATCTGCCATTTGCCAATGTCAAGCATATTGATAATTTTTTTAATTTGGAAAAACAAACAGATGTGATAATTAATTTGATTGTTATTGCTGATAAAATTAATGCTTCAGGGTTACGGATCGATAGCTGTGGCATGGTTAGTGAAGCTGAACAAAAACAACAATCATTAGTTCAGAAAATTGCTCAGGTTTTGCAAACAGACTTGCAGCAAATATTTGAAAACAGTCGAGAAGCTAAAAACTAGTTGATTAGAAAAGAAAAAACAGCGTTGTTTGAAATACAACGCTATTTTTTTTAACAAAACCAACAAAATTTTCACGATTGCCGTAATTTAGGTTAATAGGCTATCAAAGATTGTTGAAAAAATGTTATGATATTACTTGTAATCTTGATGAAATGGGGAATGAAAATTTGACGGATGGTCAGCTAGCAATTAACTTGCTTATTATCCTAATTGTGTTTTTCTTTGCTGCTTTTTTTGTGGCGGCGGAATTTGCTTTAGTTCAAACTAGAAAAAGTGCCTTGGAGAGTGTCTTGGAAGCTGGCAAAGGAAACCGGCGCAAACTCTTGCGCGCATTAAAAATGGTGCAGAACTTAAATGAGTACTTGTCAACAACTCAAGTCGGAGTAACACTTTCGGGGATTATTCTCGGCTGGATCGGTGAAGAAACAATTGAATTGCTGATTGTTAATTTATTAAAGGTTACTCCGATCGAGCGCAGCGGTCTCAGCATTATTGGAGCGATTTTAGGAGTTTTATTGTTGACTTATTTAGAGGTTGTTTTAACCGAAATCGTTCCTAAGAACCTGAGCATTGATATGCCAATGAGAATGATGATGCGGGTTGTTAATCCCTTGCATTATTTCCATATCATTTTTTATCCATTTGTTAGATTGTTGAATGCTTCGGCTGGAGTAATCATTCATTTGATGGGACTCAAGCCGGCTGATGAAAGTGATGATGTTTTATCACAAGCTGAGATCCTGCGATTATCTCGGAATGCAGTCAGCGGAGGACAGCTTGACAAAAATGACCTGCTTTATATGCAAAGAGCCTTTGACTTTAACGATAAAGTTGCTAAAGATATCATGGTCGATCGGACTAGCTTGGAAGTTGTTGATATCACCGATACTGTCAAAACGGTAATCAATTATTATTTGCGCAAGGGTTTTAGTCGTTTTCCAGTGGTTGCTAATAATGATAAAGATCGGATCTTAGGTTACGTCTATATTTATGATTTGATTCGTCAGGCTCAAGTTGATGCTAATGTTCGTGTCAGCAAGTTATTGCGAACGATCATTACTGTTCCTGAAGTAACACCAATTCAAAAACTTTTGCAGCAGATGATCAGTAAAAAGACGCCAATCGTCGTTGTTTTAGATGAATATGGTGGAACAAGCGGAATTGTCACGGACAAGGATATTTATGAAGAGTTGTTTGGGGTCGTTAAAGATGAAATAGATGACGTTTCGAGTGAGTATATTATTAAAAATAAGAGTGGTTCTTACAAAGTTTCTGGTAAAACTACTTTATACGATTTTGAACGGTTTTTCCGTGCTAAAAATCGCAACTTTGATGAGTCAGATAGTGTTACGATTGCTGGTTATCTATTGGAAAATTATCAAATTAAGCAGGATATGGTAATTACACTAGGACAATTTGATTTAAAAATTACTGATTTTAACCGAAATTATATTGATTGGCTGGAAGTTCGCCGGCATGTTGAAGAAAATAAAGACACACCTCAAAATAATGAGCAAATTTCAAAGGAGAGTAATTAGGACTATGCGACATATTGTCAGCAAACGAATCGTTGTCAAAATTGGGACGAGTACCTTAATCCATCAAAATGGCAAACTTAATTTAAAAGCAATCGATCAATTATGCTATACCTTAAGTGGCTTAGTCAACGAAAACAAACAAATCGTTTTGGTTTCTTCTGGTGCGATCGGTGCGGGTTTAGGATTATTAGGGTTAGACAAACGTCCAGTTGCGATTCCTGAACAGCAGGCGGTCGCGGCAGTTGGACAAACGCAGTTGATGACCGTTTATCAGCAGCGTTTTGCAGTTTATGGTCAAAAAATCGGGCAAGTTTTATTAACTCATGATGTTGTCGACTATCCTAAAAGCCGGCAAAACGTCTTAAATACCTTTGAAAATTTATTAAAAAATAAAATAATTCCAATTGTTAATGAAAATGATGCTGTCGCAGTCGATGAATTGGATCACCATACCCGCTTTGGTGATAATGATCAGCTTTCAGCAATCGTTGCCAAAATGATTGGGGCTGACCTTTTGATCATGTTATCAGATATTGATGGCTTTTTTGATAAAAATCCCCGTAAATATGCTGATGCCAGCTTAATCAAACGAGTTAAACAGATTAATGCGGCGACTTTCGCTCAAGCAAGTGGGCATGGCACTAAATTGGGTACTGGCGGAATGTTGACTAAGCTCCGGGCAGCTAAGTTACTAATGGCTGCAGGTGGCTCAGTAATTTTAGCCAATGGTGCTAATCCATCGATTATTTTTAAATTAGTTGCCGGTCAAGAACTAGGTACGCTTTTTCAGGCTTAGGCTTAGTTAAGGAGGAAATCAATGGTAGTTTATGATTTAGAAAAAATTGGTTCACAAGCAGCACACGCAGCTTTTATTTTGAGTCAGTTAACAACTGTTCAGAAGAATCAAGCTTTGTTAGCACTTGCGCAAGAGTTAAGAGAACAAGCAGCATCAATTATAGCCGCCAATGAAACTGATCTGCAAGCTAGTCAAAAATTACCAAGTAAGTTTCTTGATCGTTTACGTTTGACTCCTGAGCGAATCGAACAAATGGCAGTGGGGATTGAACAAGTTGCCCAATTGCCGGACCCAATTGGTGAAGTTACGCGTGGCTGGGTGAATCATGCTGGTTTGCAAATTGTTCAAAAGCGAGTTCCTTTAGGTGTTGTGGGAATTATCTATGAGGCTCGGCCTAATGTAACTGCTGATGCTGCTGCTTTATGTTTTAAGTCAGGGAATGCTGTTGTTTTGCGTGGTGGTAAAGAAGCAATTCGGACTAATTTACAAATTGGTCAAATCTTGCGCACAGCTTTGCAAAAATTAGCTTTGCCAATGGATGCTATTCAGGTAATTAGAGATACCTCACATGAAACAGCTAATCAGCTGATGCAATTAACCAAGTATATAGATGTTTTGATCCCGCGGGGCAGTTCTCGGCTGATTCAAGCGGTAGTTCAACATGCAAAAGTTCCAGTAATTGAAACTGGTGCTGGTAATTGTCATGTGTTCGTTGATCAGACGGCTGATTTTGCTATGGCTGAAAAAATTATTCTCAATGCCAAATGTCAACGCCCAGCGGTCTGCAATGCAATGGAAAAATTGTTGGTTCATGAAAAAGCGGCGGCTGAATTTTTGCCGCAAGTAGCTGCTAAGTTGATAGCTGCTGGGGTTGAGTTACGTGGTGATGCTCAAGTGCAGCAACTCTTAGGCCAGCAAGTGATTCCTGCAACTGCCAGTGATTGGGATACCGAATATAATGATTTGATCTTGGCAATCAAAATCGTTCCTTCGCTAACAGCCGCAATTGATCACATTAATCAGCATGGAACCAAGCATTCTGAGACGATTATTACTAATGATTATCAACGAAGTCAAGAGTTTCTAGCTAAGGTCGATGCGGCTGTTGTTTATGTCAATGCTTCGACACGCTTTACTGATGGTTTTGAATTTGGTTTTGGAGCCGAAATTGGTATTTCAACGCAAAAACTTCACGCGCGAGGGCCAATGGGATTAGTTGAATTAACGACAACTAAGTATCAGGTTCGCGGCACGGGACAGATTCGTCAGTAGACCAATAAAAAAGATAGAATTTACCTTTTGATTTGATTATAATTATAGTAAATAAATTATTTTTTGGAGGCAGTCATGAGCAGAAAACAGGCGGGATCGGCCTTAAAATTATTCGCTTTGAATTCAAATTTACCATTGGCACAAAAAATTGCCGATGAATTGCAGGTATCTTTATGTCAGGCAACTGTTAAGCATTTTAGTGATGGTGAGATTCAAATCAGCATCAATGAAAGTATTCGCGGATCAGATGTTTTCGTGATCCAATCAATTTCCGACCCAGTCAATGAAAACTTTATGGAATTAATGATCATGATTGATGCTTTAAGAAGATCAAGTGCCGGGACCATTAATATTGTAATTCCTTATTATGGTTATGCTCGTGCTGATCGCAAAGCTCGGCCACGTGAGCCGATCACCGCTAAGCTAATTGCTAATTTCTTGCAAATGGTGGGTGCCGATCGGGTAGTGACGATGGATCTGCATGCAGGTCAATTACAGGGCTTCTTTAATATCCCGGTTGATCATTTATTAGGAATTTTTGTTCAGGCCAGGTACTTTACCCAAGCTGGTATTAAAGATGACGTAGTGGTCGTTGCTCCAGACCATAACGGTGTTAAAGCTGCTCGTAACTTAGCAACTTTATTGAAAGCGCCAATTGCCATTGTTGATAAACGCGGTGATGAAGATCAGTCGATCCTCGATGATCAAGTCACGATTATTGGTGATGTTAAAGGTCGCCGGTGCATCGTTTTTGATGATATGATTGATACTGGCCGCAAAATGGCCTTGGCTGCGCGCTCACTCAAAGCTGCTGGGGCAACTGATATCTATGCTTGTGCAACTCATCCAATTTTTTCAAAGGGTGCAGTTGAACGCTTGCAGGATTCAGAATATACACAGGTTGTGGTGAGTGATACGATTCAAATTCCTGAAGAAAAACAATTTGCTAAATTAAGGGTTCTTTCTGTTTCAAAGACCTTTGCTAAGGCAATTGATTTAATTTATCATAATCAGTCAGTTGATTCTTTATTCACTAAACAAAATCTTTAATGGAAATTAAAAGGAGAGCGAGACATGCTTGATTATTTGCACCAAACAGTTTGGCAAAGTCAACTTTATCAGCACTTTTCTTTCAATGAGGGGCAAAAACGATTGCTATCGGTAAAATTGGCATTGCCTGAGATCCAAAAACAGCATTCGTGAGCAGTTTTTAATTATTTAGGCTCGTTAACTACCCCAACCATTGACGCGGGGAGTTGAATGGTGGGTCTTCCAGCGACCATTGTCAGCCGCTAAATTTCAGCTGCAACAGCTTCATCAGCAATTTTTGCAAGCTAATGCCCGGCAAGTCCAGCCACGATCGTCGCGGCCAATTATCTTGTATACTGAACCTAATCTAAAATGAATGAAGGTATAATTATGGAAAAAGATATTCTACCAACTGACTTAGCACAATTGAAAAAGAAGTTTGCAGCTCAAAAGCAAGCTCAAATTCTCGCGCGGACGGTCCAAAAAAATGGAGTGGCCGCTGCAAGTGAGAATTATGCTGCTCGGCAGAATCTGAACCAAGTTTTTTCAGTTGAAGTCAAGACTGGTAAAGTTACTAATCAGAAAAAAAGCGGTCGTTGCTGGCTGTTTTCAACCTTAAATACTTTGCGGCATCAATTTGCTGAGAAATATCAAGTTAAGGATTTTCAATTGTCCCAAAATTACAATTCATTTTACGATCGTTTGGAAAAAGCTAATAAGTTTTATGAAAGTGTGCTTGAAACAGCTGCGTTGCCTTTAGCTGATCGGCGAGTAATGAATCTTTTTGACGAACCAAATAGTGATGGCGGTCAGTGGTCCAATGCAGCGGCCTTGATCAATAAATATGGAGTTGTTCCGCAAGCAGTCATGCCAGAAACATATAATAGTGAAAATACAGCTGAGATTAATGATGCTTTGAACTTGAAGCTGCGCAAAGATGGACTAGCTTTAAGGGACGCCAAAGAAAGCGGGCAGAGCGCTGAAGAACTTCGGCAGTTAAAAATGGAATTTTTGAGTGTTGTTTATCGAATGCTCGTGTTTGCCTTTGGCGAGCCGCCTACTGAATTTGATTTTGAATATCGTGATGATCAAAAGGAATATCATTATGATCAAAAGCTAACCGCGCAGCAGTTTTTTCAAAAATATTTTACCTGGGACTTTGATGATTATGTTTGTTTGACGAATGCACCTGATCATCAACTCGGGCAAGTTTATGGCCTGCCGAGTGAAGATTATATTTTTGACGGCCAAAAAATTGCTTTTGTTAATACTGAAATCACGGCTTTGAAACAGGCAGCCATTGCTCAGTTAAAGGCTGGACTGACGGTTTGGTTTGGCAATGATGTTTTAAAAGCTTCAGATCGCCAGCAGGGGATTTTAGCGCCAGAATTTTATCAGCGTGGTGAATTATTTGGAGCGGATTTAGATCTTTCTAAAGCAGATCGGTTGCGAAGTCGCGAGGCGGCAGTTTCGCATGCAATGACTTTAGTCGGTGTTGATCTAGTTGCTGGTCGGCCGACAAAATGGAAGGTAGAAAATAGCTGGGGTGAAAAAAATGGCCAGCAAGGGTATTTCATAATGAGTGATCGCTGGTTTGATGATTTTGTTTATGAAGTAATCGTAAAAAAAGAATTCCTACAGTCTAAAGAGTTGGCAATTTTACAACAGACACCAATTAATTTGGCACCATGGGATTCGTTGGCATAAGTTTTCGGTGGGGCAGTTGATGATTTCAGCTGCTTTTTTTGTAGGCTCAAGCACGTGCGAAGAGTTGATTGATGATAAAATAAAAGCAGCAAAGGAGAATGCAAGATGAGCGTAAATTTTTATTTTGGGAAAGCTTCTTGTGATCATCATCACTTTTTGATTGATCGTTTAGCTCAAAAAAGCCGTGTTGATCCGCAAGGCCACTTCTTTTACCTGGTACCAAATCACATTAAATTTGCTGCTGAAGTTAAAGTTTTAAAACAGTTGCGCCAAACATCCGGTAATCAAGGACTTTATGCACAAAAAAATGTCCAAACTTTTTCCTTCACTCGTTTAGCCTGGTATTTTTTAAAAGACACACCGATCTTTAAAATTCCCCGATTGTCAAAAGCCGGCAATCAAATGCTGGTGGCTGCAATCTTACAAGACAAACAGGCTGAGCTGACGATTTTTAAGGCTAACCAAGTACAGATCGGTTTTGTCAGTCAATTAGCTGCCCAGTTAAGCGAACTACAGCAAAATCTGGTGACAACGGCAGAATTGACTCAATTAGCTAAGTCGCCGCTGTCAGCAAATTTGCAGGCTAAGCTGCATGATTTAACGTTGGTTTATCAGGAATACCAGCAAAAAAGCCAGCAGCAATTTATTGGAAATGAAGGAGTTTTGAATTTATTGGCCGAAAATCTGCAACAGCGTGATTTAAGCCATGATTATTTTTATATTGCTGGTTTTTCTCATTTTAACCAGCAAGAAAGACAATTGGTTGAAGTCTTGATCAAAAAAGCCGCAGAAGTCAATCTAGCTTTAGTTGGTGATCGAGAAAGCTTTTTGACTAAGCAGGATCCCAATTCACTATTTTATCGTTCCAGTTGTCTTTATCAAGCTTTGGCGCGCTCCCAAGCTTCGGTCAAACTGTTGCCGATTACCAATGCTCCTAAAACTGAATCGACTTCCCTATTGAACCTGGAAGATTATTGGATTCGTAACTCACGCTTGGAGTTTGTTCCAACATCAGCTGCTCAGTCGACTGATTCACTGCAACTTTTTAAAGCGGCTGATCGGCAAACGGAAGTCCGGCAAGTGGCAATCAAAATTCGTCAGCTTTTGCAGCAAGAACAGGGACATTATCGTGATTTCGTCGTTATGACAAGGCATTTGGATTTATATCGCAATATCATTGAACCAATTTTCCAACAAGCTGGGATCCCATTTTTTATTGATCTTCAACATGAGATGAGTTCGCATCCGTTAGTTGAATTGATCAGTGCTTTATTTGATATTCAAGCGAATCATTATCAATACGATGATGTGATGCGCTTATTAAAGACTGAACTCTTATTGCCACAAACTGCCACTGGGCAACCGCTGGATTTGGGAGAGTTTCGTGACTGCTTGGATTTGACAGAAAATTGGATTTTAAAAACCGGCTTAAATGGATCGGCTTGGTTGCAGTCAGCCGACTGGCAGGTCTTTCGTTTTGAAACGACTGATACGGACCAAGTTTTGACCAGCCAACAAGAAAAACAGACTCAGCAAGTCAATCTGATCCGTCATTTTGTGCAAGCAACGCTCCCCCCCTTTTTTGAAAAATTAATGCAAGCTCATACTGGACGTCAGGCAGCTGAGATTTTAGTCAATTTTTTAGTTGAAACTGGAGTTGCCCGCCAATTGCTGACTTGGCGTGATCAAGCCATTGCTGCCGGGGATTTGGCTGCGGCCAGCCGTCCAGAAGAAGTTTGGAACACCTTTGTCCAAATGCTTGATGAATATGTGTTAATTTTTGGTGATCGGCCGGTTGAGTTAGAGTTATTTAAAGAACTTCTCTTGAATGGCTTTGCTGGTGCTCAGTATAGCCAAGTGCCATCCACCCTTGACCAGGTTACGATCACTGAAACTGGGATGGCCCAACTGCAAAATGCTCAGACGGCCTTTTTGATCGGAGCAACGAGTGCAGTTATGCCAGATCAAACGACTCAGCCGGCATTATTATCAGACAGTGATCGGTTGCAGCTGGCTGATTATTTGCCGCTTGAACAGGCTGATTTAGCACAAACCAGCAATATCCAATTAGCTAGTGAAAGCTATCTGGCCTACTTGGCGTTTATGCTGCCAAAAAAACGCTTGGTCTTGTCGTATCCGCAACAAGAAAGTGATGGTCAGGAATTAAAAGCCTCACCATATTTGAAACAGTTGGCAGCTCAATTTGCGCTGGATTGTCCACTGATAGCAGCCGAACCGCCAGCTGGGATCTCTGTGACAGATTTCGGCCGCTTTTTTGTAGGTAATTCCCGGACAACGCTCAGTCAGCTGCTAAACTTGGCCCGCAAGAATCAAAAACAGCTGCCTCTTAGTTTTCAGCCCTTAGCTAAGTGGTTGAAGCAAGACCCTCAAGTTGGCCAGCTGGCTAAGCGGGTTTTTGCCAGTTTGAGTTATCGTAATGTCCCGGAAAAGCTTCAGCCAAAGATTGTGGATGGCTTATATGGCAAAACGATCAATACGTCGATTTCTAAACTGGAAGAATTTTATACTAATCAGTATGCTTATTTCTTAAAATATGGTTTGCGATTGCAGGAGAGGGATGTCTTTGAACTTTCGCCGGCTAATACAGGTGAGTTCTTCCATGCAGCCTTAGATCATTTGCATCGCAATTTAGCAGCCCAGCACACGAGTATTGCAGAAATTTCGTCTCAGCAGCTCCAACAACAGATTCGCTCCATTACCCAGGAGCTATTGCGGCTGCCGCAGTTTCAGATCTTGAACAGTTCCAATCGCATGCAGTATTTAAGCCGACAATTAGCCAAAACAATTCGGCAGGTTAGCTGGACAATCCATCAGCAGTTGCAGCGTTCACAAGTACGGCCTTTTAAAACTGAAGTCTTGTTCGGACAAGTTGGCAGTCAAGAAGGTTTGCGGCCTTTGGAGTTTCAGCTTTCGCAACAGCATGCAGTCAGAGTGCGTGGCAAGATTGACCGAATTGATCTGCTGCAAAAGGATCAGCAAACTTATTTGGGGATCGTCGATTATAAATCAAGTCAGCATAAGTTTAATTTTCGCGATGCATATTACGGTGTTTCTTTGCAGATGCTGACCTACTTGGATGCTTTGATTAAGAATTTTGATTTGTTGTTGCCAAAGATGCAGCCCGACCCTGCTGGGGCAGTTTATCTGCATTTACAAGATCCTAAGTTGGACTTAAAAGATGTCTTGCAAACGCCCTTTGAACAGGCTTGGTTGAAGAAAAATAAATACGAGGGGCTTTTATTAGCCGAGCCAGAGCTGCTGGAACTGTTAGATCAAGAATTGACTCAAGATAAGTCCGGCGTCTCGCTGGTTTATCCTTTTCGGCGAAGAAAAGACGGCAGTTACGCAGCAACCGGCAAGAATGATCCGCAGCTGATTACTAAAAATCAGTTGAAATTATTGTTGTGGCATAATGAACTATTGATCCAACAAGCAGCGGCCAAGATTTTTAGTGGCGACTTAGCAATCGATCCGGTTTTATGGCCAGATAAGCGGTCAGCTATGCAATATTCACCTTTCAAGGCTATCATGCAGTTTGATGCAATGCTGGCGGAAAATAATTACCATCAGCTTAGTAAAATGTCAGCCGCTGAGGTTTTAGAAAAGATTCAAGCTGAAAGGAGCAAATAAACTTTGTCTGAAAAAATCAATTATACTCCCCAACAGCAGGCAGCGATCCAAACAAGCGGGAAAAACATACTAGTTGCCGCTTCAGCGGGGTCAGGGAAAACCAAAGTCTTAGTGGAACGTGTTTTAAATCTGCTTCAACAGCAAGTCGGGATTGATCGGTTATTAGTGGTAACTTTCACGAAAGCAGCTGCGGCGGAAATGAAAGAACGGATCGAACAGGCTCTGCAGGCAGAACTGGCTCAGTTAAACAGTAAAGATGTTCAACGCAAACAGTGGTTATTACAGCAGCGTTTAAAATTAAAGACGGCGGATATCAGCACGATTGATGCCTTTTGTTTGCATTTAGTCCAGCAATATTATTACGTAATCCATTTAGATCCGGTTTTTCGGCAGTTAACGGATGAAACTGAACGGCAGCTGCTGGCAGAAGATGTCTGGGCGCAAGTACGTGAAAAAAGATATGGTCAGCAACGCCCAGCATTTGAACAGTTGACGCAGAACTTTTCGAATGATCGCAGCGATGACGGCTTAAGTGCAGTTGTGATGAAGGTTTTTGAATATGCTAATGCCCAGCCGCAGCCGATTGCTTGGGTCAAAAAGCTGCCAGCTGCTTATGCTTGGCCGCAAACTGGTGGTTTTCAACAAAGCAGTTTTTATCAAAAACAGTTAGCACCGCTCTTGCAAGCTAAATTGACAACGATTGAACGGCAGCTTGGGGTACTAGAACAACAGGCAACTGAAAATGGCTTAAAAAAATTTGCGGCCGCAGTTACAACCGATCAGCAACAAGTGACGGAGTTAAAACAGCAGCTGCAGACAGTCAGCTGGGATACTTTGCAGGCAGCTGTTTGGGATTTTAAGCCGGCTCGCTCGGCAGCACAAAAATTAACTGATGAGCAAAAACTAGTCAAGAAGCAACTGACAACACAACGGCAAGCTTTAAAGAAAGAATTTGAAAAACTGAGAACTGGCTTTTTCAGTCAAAATGAAACCCAACTGCAGCAAGTTGCGCATCAGGCACAGCAGCTGGTAGCTGAATTGAGTCAAACGGTCTTAGACTTTATGACAGCGTTTCGCCAAGCTAAGCAACAGCGGCAGCTCTTGGATTTTAGTGACATTGAGCACTTAGCTTATCAGATCTTAACAACTCGAACACCAATCGGTCAACAGGTCAGAACTGATTTGCAGCAGCATTATCAAGCAATTATGATTGATGAATATCAAGATACTAATCAGCTGCAAGAGGCAATTCTGCAAGCCATTGCGCAGACTCAGCCTGGCAATCTTTTTATGGTTGGTGATGCTAAGCAATCGATTTATGGGTTCCGCCAGGCTGATCCAACCATGTTCTTAGAAAAATTTCACAGCTATCAGCGAACTCCAGCCTTGGGTCAGTTGATTACTTTGCCGGACAATTTTCGTTCCAGTAAAACGATCGATGAATTTAACAATTTAATTTTTTCCCAATTAATGGATGAAAGAATTGGTGGGATCAACTACTATCAAACTGCACAATTGAAATATGGAGCTAAGTATTATGATGATTTACCAACAGATCCAGTTGAGATTTTGTTGTATACCGATCAAACCCAAGCGACATCGGCTCAAGCGTCATCAGCGATGGAGCCTTATCAGTCAGATTTTTCAGCAGAGAGTTTAACTCAAGGCGAGATTCAACTCATTGGCAAACGAATCTTGAAATTAAAACAGCAGCCTTTGCAAATCAAGACAGTTGTGGCAGGAAAAACCATTGTTCGCCCAATTGAGTATCAAGATATTGCACTGTTGGTGCCAACTAGGAATAATAATTTAATGATTCTCGATGAGTTTCAGCGATTAGGAATTCCTGTTATGATCAAAGACGCTCAAAATTATTTTCAGACTATTGAAATTCAAATCATGGTTTCTTTCTTGCAGATCATTGATAATCCATATCAAGATATCCCGCTTGTCAGTGTTTTGCGTTCACCAATCGTCGGTTTGAAAGAAAATGAGCTAGCTTATTTGCGGATCAATGATCGGACCGATGATTATTACACGTCGGTTTTACATTTTTGGAAAAATTTTGATCCAGCACAAGCTAATGATTTTAGTCAGCGTTTATATCAAAAAATTGATTGGTTCATCCAGCTTTTGCAGGACTTGCGGACCTTTGCGCGCCGCAACGAATTGGCAGCTTTAATTTGGCGGATCTATGATAAAACTGGTTTTTTGGATTATGTTGGCGGGATGCCGGGAGGAACCCAGCGTCAAGCTAATTTGCATGCGCTGTATCAGCGGGCCAGTGTTTATGAGAAAATGAGTTATCGAGGATTATTTCAGTTCATTCGCTTTATTTTGCGAATGCAGCAGCAACAGCATGATTTAGCTGCTGCTCCAGCTCAAGCAACCTTAGATGCGGTTCAGGTAATGACGATTCATGGCAGCAAAGGCTTGGAGTTTCCAGTTGTTTTCTTGATTAATGCAACCCATCAAATCAATCAGCAAGATTTACGCCGCAGCTACCAGCTTAATCAAATAGGTGGCATTGGCATTACCTGGCTTAATCCAAAGACGCGAGTCAAAGTTCCAACCTTACCAAAGTTATTGTTTGATGATCAAGCTCAAATTAAACTAGCAGCTGAGCAGATGCGACTGTTGTATGTTGCCTTAACGCGAGCTAAGCAAAAGTTGATCATTACTGGTGCTTATGCTGATCCGCAACTGGCAATCAGTACTTGGACAGCAGCTCAAGCTAGTTCTCAGCTGCTTTTGCCGACTAATATCCGGCAAAAAACCAGTTCCTTGATGGATTGGATCGGAGCCAGTTTGATTCGTCATCCCGATTTTAAAGCTCTAGCGTCCGACAACCAGCCATTAATCAGGCAGTTACCGCAGTTAACAGGGTTTGAAACCAGTTTTTTGTTGAAATGGATCACCCCAGATCAATTGGCAATTGAACCTAAGCAGCAGCCCAGTCAGTCATTATCGCACATTTCGTCAGCTGATCAGCAGCAATTAAACGCAATTAAGCAGCAATTGAGTTACGTTTATCCTGATTGGCAGCTGACTCAAACAACAGCGTATCAGTCGGTTTCGGAAATCAAACGGTTATTTAATGATCCTGATGAAAAAGAATTGGATTTTATGGAGGTGGATCGGCCGACACCGCCCGCTCGCGCCCGCCGGCTGGTTTCAAATGATTTGCGGTTGCCACAATTTATGACAACAGCCAAGCAGCCAGTGGCTACGCAAATTGGGACAGCAGTTCATTTAGTCTTGCAAAAGATTTCTTTAAGTCAGTCACCGACGCAAGAATCACTGGAGGCCCTAATTCAGCAGTTGACTAATCAAGGTCTGATCGAATCATCAATTGCTGGTCAGATTGATCGTCAGCGAATCCTGAATTTTTTTGCCAGTTCTTTAGGAAGACAGCTATTAGCTCATCCGCAACAAGTTGAACGAGAAATTCCCTTTTCATTATTGTTGCCAGTTGCGAAAAAGTCGGCTGACATCTTGGTTCATGGTATCATTGATGGCTTTTTGTCAACCGTTGATCAAGTATTGCTGTTTGATTATAAAACAGATTTTGTTTTGCCACATGATCAAACCAAACAGCAGCAAATCTGTGAACGTTATCGGGGACAATTGAATTTGTACAGCCAAGCATTAGAAAAAATTTTGCAGCGACCAGTTAACCATAAGTATCTCTATTTACTGGCAGCCGATCAATTAGTCGAACTTTAGTTAGCTATTTTCCGATCAACTTTGTCGTGATGGTGTTATGCTTAAAAAAGGAGTGACGTTATGTTTCCTGAGAGATTAAAAGCACTACGGAGAGGTCGTAGCTTGACTTTGAATGAACTGGCCAAACAATTGAATGAGATGGATTTTTCAGTCAGCAACAAACCAAATTCTGGGCCGCAAATTGGCAGCTGGGAACGAGGAATCAATACGCCATCTTATCTGGAGGTTTTAAAACTGGCGTGTTTTTTTAACGTGTCAGTTGATTTTTTAGTTGGTCGAGCTTATCAAGAACTTGATTTGGCAGATATTTTTGCGATGAATACGCAGTTGACATTAGAAGGAAACTTATTATCAGCTAAGGAGCGTCAAGAAGTCTATGGTTTGATCAAAAGCTATCTGCGAGGACGGCATCCAATTAAAACGAAAAAGCAGACAGCTGCTGACAAGAGTGACTTGACTTTGCCGCTTAATTAGCTTAGTTATAGAGAAGGAGATCTTTGTTGGAAATTATTACCAAACTTTATGGACCATTTTTTGATTTAGGAAATTGGTCAACTGTAATTGAATCAAGTGAGGATTGGCTGATCATTTTGTCATTGGCTTTGATCGAATGTTTGCTGTCAGTTGATAATGCGATTGTCTTGGCAGCTCAGACTCAAGTGTTGCCAACTAAAACTCAACAGGAAAAATCTTTGTTTTATGGCCTTTGGGGAGCTTATCTTTTCCGCTTTTTGATTATCGGAATTGGGACTTATTTAATTAATTTCTGGGAAATCAAAATTCTGGGAGCGGGTTATTTAATGTATTTATCGCTTAATCATTTTTATCGGCGCTTTCATCCGCATCAACCATCGTCGGGAAAACAGAAAGCAGGGAAAAAACGTGGCTTATCGCTATTTTGGTCAGTGGTAATATCCATTGAAATGATGGATATTGTTTTTTCAATTGATTCTGTTTTAGCATCGTTGGCAATTTCGAGCAATCCCGTGATTGTACTGATTGGTGGAATGATCGGAATTTTATGTATGCGTGGAGTTGCAGAGGTGATCATCAAGTTAATGAAGGTCATTCCGGAACTCGAAATCATGGCATATGGTTTGATTGCCGTGATTGCTGTTAAGTTGTTTTTATCAATTCCGATGATTGATATTGAGATCCCAGCTGGAATTTTTGCGGCCATTGTTTTTGGAGCAATCATTGTTACGGTGATCATCAATCGTTTACGGCAATAAGCAGAATTGGGGAGTTTTTAAATGTATAAATTAATCGCATGTGATTTAGATGAGACCTTGCTGGCAGATAACAAACAAATCACGCTTGATAATCAGCAGGCCATTAAAGCAGCCGTTGCTCGGGGAGTTCATTTTGTGCCGAACACCGGACGCAGTTTCTTGACGGTGCAGCATAATTTGAAACAATTAGGTTTGCTTCAGCAAAAAAATGAATTTGTGATTTCCTATAATGGCGGGGCAATTGTTGAAAATTATCAAAATCGAGTTTTGCAGACGCAACCAATGCCTTTTGAAGTAGTCAAGCAACTTTTTGAGTTGGGGATCAGTCAGGGCTGTTGTGTGCATGTTTATACACTAGACCGTTTATACATTTGGAACATCAATGCTGCTGAAATTTCATACATTACTGGCAGAGTTAATAATTGGAGTGAGTGTCAGCGGCCAACAATGGATTTTTTGAAATCGGCTGAGCTGATGAAAATAATTTTTTTGCTTCCGGTTGAAGAGCAGCGAAAACAAATGCGTCAGCAAGTGCAAACCAGTTTTGCTTATCCAATGAATATTACTTTTTCATCGGATCGTTATATTGAATTTAATTCAATTACGGCTGATAAAGGTCAAGCGGTACTTGAATTGGGACGAAGACTGGGAATCAAACCGGCAGAGATCATGGCGATTGGTGATAATGGTAATGATCTGCCAATGATCGAACAAGCTGGGCTGGGCGTTTGTGTCGCCAATGGCAAGGAATTCGTTAAACAAGCTGCAGGATATATTACTCAAGTTGACAATAATCATGGAGCTGTAGCGGAAGCAATTGAAAAATTTATTTTGTGAAAATTTAATTTACTTTGCTTTAGAAGTCATGAAATCAAGGCTTGAATCAAGAAGTTCAGCACTGATTTTATGACTTTTATTATTGGGATTTTAAAAATAAGCTAACTTTATCTTTTTAACTTAATTTGGTATAATTTTCATCGGCGTCATTAACGTCCTGGTGGTTCGAAACCATCCCACCATAAAAAAACTAGGGGGAATCAAATTGGATAATTCACATCAAAAATTGGTTGGCTTGATTAAAGCAGCTTTAGTCGCTGCCATTTACGTTGTTTTAACGATTGCTTTAATTATGTTCAGCTACGGTCCGGTGCAATTTCGTTTATCGGAAATGCTAAATAACTTAGCTGTCTTTCATAAACGTTATGTTTGGGCCTTGACTTTGGGTTGTGTGATCGCTAATCTCTGGTCGAGTTTAGGGGCGGTCGATGTCATTTTCGGCTCACTGGAAACTTTCTTAATGACGGGAATTAGTTACTTATTGAGTAAGCTCGTCAAGAAGACCTGGCAAAAATTAGCCATTGCCGTTGTTATTTGTACTTTTTCAATGTGGATCATTGCCTTGGAACTATATGTAATCAGTCAAGCACCTTTTTGGGCAACCTATTTAAGCGTTGCCCTCGGTGAATTAGGTTCAATGATTCTTGGTGCAATTTTAATTGGAATCATCAGCACTAAAGTCGATTTAACCAAGTAAGCAGGTGAAAAAATGACCTTTGAACAAGCACTATCACTTTTAAAACAAGGGAAAAAGCTGGTTCGGCAAAATTGGTCGGGTTCTGAAGAGTATATATTATTAATAGCTCAACCAAAATTTGCTGGTCAGCCAGTTAATCCGTATTTTTTGATCAAAACGGCAGAAGCACCGGCTTGGTCAATGTTTCAACCGACAACTTGTGATCTATTAGCAACTGATTGGATTGAAGTTGATGAACAATGAGTCAATTCTCGGAATTTAAGGACCAAAAAATCGTGATTACCGGTGTCGCTTCTGGGATTGGAGCGGCCCAAGCGCAAGCATTTTTACAGCACCAGGCGATAGTTTGGGGCCTAGACCAAAAATCCAGCACATTGGTTAAAACCTTTCAAAAAACTTATCCGCAGCAGTTTCATTTTTTAAACTGTGATGTTAGTCAAGCGGCTGCAATCAAATCAGCGGCCAAAGAAATTCTTGCTGATGGAGCGGTCAAAATTTTACTGAATACGGCAGGAATCTTGGATGCTTATCGACCAACGCTTAAGACAACAGAACAACTGTGGGATCAGATCTTAGATACGGATTTGAAAAGTGTCTTTCGCTTGACCAATCAATTTTTACCAGCAATGCTTGCTCAAGGGCAAGGAGTGATCATCAATATGGCTTCGATCGCTGGCCTGGTTGCTGGTGGTGGTGGAGCAGCCTATACAGCTGCTAAGCATGCAATTATTGGATATACTAAACAATTAGATTATGATTACGCGGTTGCTGGCATTCGGGCTAACTGTTTAGCTCCCGGAGCAATTCAAACACCAATGAATCAAGCTGATTTTGCAGGGGATCAAGCTATGGCTAAAGCCGTTGCGCGACAAACACCAGCGCAACGCTGGGCTCAGCCAAATGAAGTTGCCGCGGCCACGCTCTTTTTAGCTAGTCGAGCAGCAGACTATATTCATGGAGTCGTTTTGCCGATCGATGGCGGGTGGCTTGAAAAATAAGTGGCCAAATTTTTGAAGTGTAATTTAAATAGTCAAAGACCAGTCTCAGAGTTAATTTTGAGACTGGTCTTTGATTGCTGATTTTAACGACTTGAAGAAAATAAGTTAAATTACCGATCTTTATAACTGGCAATTTCAATTAAATTTTGATCACAATCATGAATATAAATTGCAGTCATTTTGCCTTCGGAACCAACTTGTTCTACTGGGCCAGCAATAATTGGAATGTAGTAGCTCTTAAGGTGATTGCAGACATCTTCAGGCTTGTCGCCGCTAACAATGCAAATTGCAGCACTGCTGCTGGTCGGCTGAGCGGCGGTTAATTTCGGCAACCGATCAGTGGTTTGAAACTCTAGCAATTGGTGACCACAACGAACACAATTTGGTTCGCCCTGAGCGTTAAAATTGATGATCGGCATATCAAAAACCTCATGGTAAAAACGAATGGCCCTAGCAATATCAGTAACTGTTAAAACTAGATGATCAACACGTTTAATTTTCATTAGTTAAAGCTCCTTAATTTAGTGGTGGATTTTTCCAAAAGTTACGGACGAACAGACTGCCAAGTAGCAAGACAATTAATTCTGTAAGTGGCAGACTTAACCAGACTCCTTGCAAGCCAACCAGTTTTCCTGCTAGTAGGATCATTGGTAGCAAAATCAAATAGCCCCGATTTAGCGATAAGAAAAAAGAATATTTTGGCTGATTGATCGCAATCAAGAAAATCATCAAACACAGATTGATCCCGGAAAAAAAAGTGCTGATAAAATAAAGCGGAATTCCAGCTGCGGCATAGGTAATCAAACGAGGCTGGTGACTTTGATCAAATAAAGCAATGATTGGATATTTAAAAATTAAAAGAATTAAATAGCCTAAACAAGCAATCAAAAAGCAAATTATAATCCCTTCTTTCAGGATCGCTTTAATTTGCGGCCAATGTCTTTGACCAAACTCGCGGGCCATTAGCGGCTGAATTCCCATGGCTACTCCATTAAAGAAGGCCAGAAGCACTAACGCAGTATTGGCAATTACTCCATAAGCAGCAATTGCATAATTGCCAGCTAATTTTCCTAAAACCAGATTAAAAACTAAAATACTGACCCCAGTACTCATTTCGGTCAAAAAAGAAGGGAAACCTAATTTAGCTGTTTGCCAAAGATTGGTTAGACGCGGCCAAGTCAAAATCAACTGCAGCTGGCGGCCCGAAAATTTTCGGTGGCGCGTCAAAATCAATAAACTGCTCGTCGGTGAAAATAAAGTGGCCCAGGCAGCACCATTCATTCCCCAGCCAAAGACAAAAATAAACAAGTAATCCAAAATGATCACCAGGCTGGTTTCTGACAGAGTCGCCAGCATTGTTAGCCGAGGATTGCCATCATTGCGGACAAAATTGACTGAAAGATAATTAATGATATAAAAAGTGGTGCTTAATGAAATAATACGCAAATAACTGCTTGCCAATGGTAATGTTTGCTGATTCGCACCTAGAAATAACAATAATGGCCGAGTAGCTAAGTTGCAAAGCAAGGTAAAACTGATTCCTAAAATCACGCCAAAGATCAGCAACTGACCATAAAGACTAGCGACTTTTTGCGGCTGGCGCAGCTTATTCATGGAATAGATCGTTGAACCACCGATCCCAAGCAATAAACCAATTGAGCTAATAAAATTAAATACTGGCAAAACGATATTTAAAGCTGCCAACCCCATAGAACCAGCAGCAGTTGCAATAAACAAAGTATCAATAATTACGTAAAGTGAAATTCCCAGTGAAGCAGCAATATTTCGTAAAATATAGCCAGTGCTTTCACGTAATAATGATGGCTGTTGCAAAAAAATAACCTCCCAATTTGTTGTCAGTCTTTATCCGAGGATCGCCTGTCAACTGCCAACGCTATTTTTTTACAAAACCCGGCGATTTTGTCTTCACATTTCGAAAATCATTATAGCAAAAATCAACTGCTTGAGCTAATTATACTCAACCAGCTGATCAAAAAAGCACCGAGTATTTGAACTCGATGCCTCATGGTTAATCAGTAAAATTACCACTTTCCACATCACGTAAGAATTGCTTTAAATGATCAAAGTAAACTGGTGCATTGTCGATCATATGATGATGACCGCCATTAGGAGTTGTCGCTAAACGAGCATGTGGAATTGTTTGGGCCATTCGGCGAGCAGTTGCTAATGGCATTGTTTCGTGTTCGCCAAAAGTCAATAAAGTTGGCACCTGAATTTTATGAATCTCCTTGCGGCGATCCCAGCCTTTTAACTTGCCGGTAACAACGAATTCATTATCACCTTGGAAATAATTGTAGACATCAGTTGCCACTGTATTAGTCAAGTGTGAAATGGCCGGTGGCTGCTTGCGATCGACGTAGCCGCGATTCAGTTCATCAATTAAGCTTTGATAACGTTGATTATCATAGCTGTTCTTTGCTTCACATTCCTTCATGAAAGCTAGATCGGCTGCTGAGAATTCTTTTTCGCGGATCGCATTGATATTGGTGACATATTCAGCAATATTATCTGTCATACTGGAAATAATGATGCCTTTAAGATGTTCTTGATAACGCAAGGCGTATTCCTGAGTTAAAATTCCACCCCAAGATTGACCAATTAGATAAAATTGATCAAGTCCAAGTTGTTGCCGAACTTCTTCGACTTCACTGATGAAATAGTCCATATTTAAAAACTTATCAATATTTTTCTGCTTAGAAAAATCTGGTTGATCAGAATACCATGATCCCAACTGATCGTACATCGTTACTTGCACCCCAAGCTCTTTTAGCTGGTCAGCAAAATTTTCATAGTATTCATGATTACCTCCTGGTCCGCCATGCAAACAAAGCAATTTGATTTTACCCTGGCCTTCGGTATGAGTCCAGAGATGATAACCATTATTTAAAGTTAAAATTGTAGTTCCTTGTTTCATTTTTCCACCTGATTCCTAGTAAGTTTAACTTAATCATAGCATAGATTTTAATTTGCAAACAAAGATCAAAAGTTACTTACTGGAAGTTCTAATTGACAATCTGCCAATTGCAATGAATATGTTAGATCTTGATTGCCACGAACAGTCATGCCAAAATCAGTTGCATAAACGATCAACCCTAATTGGCGTCCAGCTGGCAAATGATAAAACATTGGTTGCAAATCAATTTGAAGTGAATAGAAAGTATTAGCTTTTAATTCATCAACTTGCCAAGGATGTTGGCGATTTTGTAGATTTAGATGGCCTTTGGTGATCATTTTCCAAGGGCTAGGATTTTTTTCTAATCGAAAATCAACTGGACTGGCAGTTTGCCAATGGTATCCCAGTTGCAATTGATCCATTGACAGCACACTGGGAGCTGAGCGCAGCCGCTTAGCTTGACCGTAATCGACCAGCATTAAACTTAGTAAACCATGATCGCTATTAACCGCGACTTGCAACTTAACGTGTGGCACACCGCGCAATAAAACATCTTGTGGTAACGGCTGACTAGTAAAGATTAGCTTATGTTTTTGCAATGGCGAGGTTGCTTTAGATTCAAGCAAGTCATGTTCCCAGGCAGCTGGCTGCTGCTGGTAGTAAGTGAATTTTTCAGCTGGTAATTGATCATTAAAACTAACGATATGTTGAGTAGACTGGTCAGTAGTTAATTGCGCTGGTTTTAAATAAAACTTAACTGTTTTAGCTGTCTTCCAATTGTCGTAAGCCTGCCATTTTTCAATTTGGGTATTATCCTGAACTAAAACTTGGGGAATGAGCTGCGGTGCCTGATTAGCAATCCCATAAAGTTCATATGATAGCCAAAGATTCATCAGATCAGTAAAGTCTAGCGAACGCAGCTGATTAATGTAGATATGCTGACCTTGATGTAAGATTAACTTCTGGCTGATGGGCAATTTTTGAAGCTTCTCCCAGGATTGATAGGCATTGCGAGGCTTGACATTCCAATCATTTAAACCGTGGACCAAAATAACATCAGCCTTGATTTTCGAAAAGTCTTTCAAGTAATTGCGTTGATCCCAAAAAGCATTGTAATTACCACTAGAACGATCTTGACCAGCTGTTATGGCCGTCAATTTTTGCGCTGCTATTTTTTTGACCCGCAAAAAGTCACCGTAGACCTGCTGACGGCTTTGACATTCCAAGGCCAAAACATCAGCATCTTCACCGGGAAATCCACCAGGAGCGACGACCAAACCACCATCACGGTAATAATCATACCAGCTGGAAATGGCGGCTTCAGCAATTACCGTTTTCAAGCCTTTGACTCCAGTGGTTGCGACCGCAGTAGCCAAAGTCCCTAAATATGATTTACCGGTCATGGCAACTTGACCATTTGACCACCAAGCTTTGATTGCTTGCTGGGAGGAGCGACTGACAAAAGCCACGCGATCTCCATGCAGCCATTCGATGACAGCTTTGGCCGCTTGTGTTTCAGCCGCGGTACCGCAAGTTCGCAAGCCGTCAGAATCTTTAGTTCCAATTCCAGCCGAGTAAACAACGGCAAAACCACGAGCTAAAAAGTAGTCATTTAAACTGTAGCCAAATTCATCACTAAAAGTTTCTTGAGCAGTCGGCGTTATCCCATTGACAGGCCGCTTTTTAGGAGTTGCTGTTGGAACAGTTGGGGGCGTTAAGTCTTCGCTACCCGGCTTTTTGTGAGTCAGTGGGACGTTCATTTTATGCATCAATTTATCAGCAGCTTGATCATTGGTTCCTTGGTTGTATGGACTGGCCGTAAATAAAACTGGCACTTTCAAACCAGTTTGCGTTTCGACTGGCCGGATCAGATCAACTTTGACTAAATCAGCCTGACCATCTTCGTCAGTATCCAAATCGGTTTCGACGTAGACTGTTTCATAAAGCAATTTTGAAGTTGCAAAAATCGGCTGCGCTTTGCCGTTGAAGAAAAGCGGTTGGGTAACGTTTTGCCAGTTAGCAAAATATCCATCACCTGCCAGTTTATCTAACCAAGTTTGGCCTAGTTTAGTTGAAGTAGTTAATAGATCATACCAAGCAGCAATCACATCTTGGGGTGTTTGCAGCACTTCATTGTAGGAGAGATTAGTTTGACGCATCATTTTTAACGGTTGGTCGAGTTCAAAATCAGTTACTGGCAAAAACCCCAATAACTGTAAAGCAACATTATAAAAACTCGTGACAGTGACGGGCTGTTCAGTTTTTAAATAAGTTAATAAATCTTTGTCAGCAGTAGCTGCTAAAGAGGCAAGTTTGGCTTGTTTAGCAGTTGAAGATTTTGCTTGTGGAAAAGCTTTGCTAAGCAATTGCCGCCAAAGTTCAGTGGGATCTTGCAAAGCTAGCAGTTGATCATCTAAAAAAGCAATTTTTTTTAGCTCAGCGATTTTAGCGGGTAATGATAATTTTAACCGAGCAAATTGATTATTGTACATAATAGGCCTCCCAGGAATCCATTTATTAGCATCATTATAACAAAAAAACTGCCGGCTAGTTTTAAACTAAACGGCAGCTAATATTTTGCGTTAATCTTTTTTAGCTAACTGACTGTGGCGAATACCATAGCTAAAGTAAATGATCATCCCAATAATAAACCAAACGATTGAGGCGATCCAAGTTTCAATTGACAATTTAGTCATCATTAAGATGCATAATAAGGCGGAAATAATTGGTAAGATTGGATAAAACGGAACTTTGAAACCATCGTTATTGGGAATATCTTGACGTTTACGTAAAGGAATAATTCCGATTGAGACAAAAGTGAAAGCAATCAAAGTCCCAATATTAACCAAATTAGTTAACTGGTCTAAAGAAACAAAGCCTCCCATCAAACTAATCACGATTGTCACGATCAGCATTGCATTGCTAGGGATGCGGTGCTTGGGACTGACCTCACCAAGAAATTTTGGCAATAGGCCATCGCGGCCAATTGAATAAATTAACCGCGAACTGCTGAAAATCATGGTAACCATCATGGTGAACATACCGGCTAAAGCACCTAGGGAAATAATGCCAGCAGCCCAGTTTTGATTGACGTATTGCAAGGCAAAAGAAACAGGATTAGCAACATTTAATTTCTTGTAAGAAACCATTCCAGTTAAGACGATCGAAACCAAAATGTAAAGAATCGTGCAAATGATCAAAGTTCCCAAAACTCCAATTGGCATATTTTTCTTAGGATTTTTAACTTCAGCAGCGGAGGCTGAAACGGCATCAAAACCTAAGTAAGCAAAGAAAACCAGACTGGCACCGGTGAAAACGCCGTTGATTCCAAATGGCAAGAAGGGATGCCAGTTAGCCGGTTTAATATAAAACATCCCAACTAGCAAGAAAATAATAATAATTGCGATCTTGATCAAAACGATCAAATTATTGATATGAACGGAAGTCTTGACTCCTTGGGATAAAATAA
This sequence comes from Liquorilactobacillus vini DSM 20605, assembly GCF_000255495.1. Lineage (GTDB taxonomy): Bacteria > Bacillota > Bacilli > Lactobacillales > Lactobacillaceae > Liquorilactobacillus > Liquorilactobacillus vini. The sequence goes on along the minus strand of NZ_AHYZ01000167.1, from coordinate 11,624 downwards.
ATGAAATCAATAAGACGATTAAAATTGCAACTAAATTAACATAAGTCCCATGAGCCGGATCAAAATAGCCGCTGATAGCTTGAGGAAGCTTGACCCCAAAGCCGGCGATAAATGAGTTAAAATAAGCGGCCCAGCCAGTAGAAACAGCGGCAACAGCCAGCATGTATTCGAGAATCAAGGCCCAACCTAAAAACCAGCCGATAATTTCACCAAAGACTACATTGCCAAATGAATAAGCACTTCCTGCAATTGGCAAAGCTGAAGAAAATTCAGCGTAACACATCGCTGCTGTTGAACAAACAATTGCCGCAATCACAAAGGAAAGGATAATTCCCGGACCACTATGCAAAGCTGCTACAGTTCCTGGAAGAATGAAGATCCCAGTGCCAATTACTGCACCAATTCCCAATGCAATTAGGTCACCAGCCCCCATTGATTTTACTAAACGCCCATCTTTATCCAGATAGCGAGTCAAACTTTCCTTCCTGAAAATCCGCTCTTTAAGACTCAACTAGATCCCCTCTTTAATTAAGAATAAAATGTTATACTTAATGATATTACCCATAATTAAAGTAAAATGTCAAATATATTTTCAAAGTTAAGTTTAGTTAAGAAAACAATTAAAAAACCATCGCCTGGTTGTTAACCTAAGGCGATGGGTTGAATGAAAAACGGTTGATCAAATTAGCTTTGAATTTATTCATGAGCATCCTTTGTTAATTGCTTTAATTGATTTAAGGCTCCTTCGATTGTTGAAGCTTCAACTTTTAACTGTGGATCAGCATTTGCTTGAGCAATAAAAACTTGTTTTTTGGTATCTAAGGCTAAAGAGTACCATTTGTGATTTCTTTTCCAAAAATCCATCTAACTCCCTCCTAAAAAATATTAATAATGGTAGTACAATCTATTTAGAGATCAACCACCACAAGTTTAACTTAGGACTGGGCGAGGATTTTTTCAAATTTTTTGCATAGGAGTTAGAATTTATGAAGAAAATATTGATTCTTTGTGGGCCACCAGGAGTCGGAAAAACAACAATTGCCAATTATTTAGTGCAAGCCGCTGGTTTTAAACGGGTCATTACCCACACAACCAGGAAACCTCGTTTTAATGAGCAGACTGGACGGGACTATTACTTTGAAACCGAGAAATCATTTTTTGCTCAGCAACTCTTGGAATACGTTAAGTACGATCATTATTGGTATGGTTCTTCGCTTGAAGCTTTGAAGCTTGTTTGGAAAGCTGCTGATCAGGCGGTAATTATTCTTGATACCAAAGGAGCGGAAACCTATTTGCAGAAATTTGGTCGCCAAGCAATCTGCTGGTATATCACTAGTTCAGCGCCACAATTAGATCAGCGACTGCTGCAGCGCGGGGTGGATGGCCGCTTGCATTTGCAAAGCCGTGAGGGACAGCGTGACTTAAAACTGCCAGCAGGTTTGCAGGGCAAATGCTGGATATTGAAAAATAACAGGTGGGAAACTACCCGCAGATTGATTGCACAGTTGCTAGTTCAAGCAAACGTACATTCGGACAATTAAATTGGCCTGTGGTATACTTAACTTAATAGTAATTGTTATCTTTTAAAGGGAGTATGAAGGCAGTGGTTGATGTAGCAATCAAGATTTTACAAAAAAATGGTTACCGGATTACTAAGCAACGTCAGAGCTTGTTAAAGTATTTAAGTGGCTTTCGCGATCAATATGTTGATATTACAACAGTTGATGAATATTTACACCAACTGTATCCGGGAATGAGCCATAATACAATTTATCGTAACCTTAAAGAATTTGATGAAATGGGCATTGTGGAACAACGGATTAAAAATGGCAATACTATGGTCAAATACCAGTGTGATTTTGTTCATCAGCATCATCATCATTTTATTTGTCGCCGCTGTGGCCAAGTTCAGGAACTCAAAATGTGTCCAATGGATTTCTTTGCTGAACAATTACCAGGATGTCAAATAGAAGGTCATCATTTTGAACTGTATGGGTTATGTTCTAAATGTGCAAGCTTAGTAAAAAATTCAAAAAAATAACCTTGCATTCTCAAAAAAAATGACTTACGTTATTCAATAACGGAATTTATTAGAAATGGAGCGATTTAGATGGCAAGTTCAACGCCACCATTCATTACGCCTTTTGCTATTATGTCGATTGTTTTGGCTTTAGGTGCGACAAATGTCGTAGTCAATACAGCTACTCATACTTCCGAGGGACAACCAGCTAAAATTTCATCAACTACTAGCAGTAATGTGTCGGGATCATCTAGCTCAGTTAGTTCAATTAAAGATGACAGTAGTAAGTCAAGGTCAAGCGATAAGTCAGAAACTTCTTCTATGAGGGAGCAATCAAGTCAAAAAGCTGGCCAAACATCGGCTGAAAGTTCAGTTCAAGAATCGTCAAGTCAGCAAAATGAAACTGAAAACCAAGATGAACAAAGTAGTTCAACTCCAAGGGAAGAGTCTAGCAGCAGTCAGCCTTCGTCAGCATCCAGCAGTCAGTCGACGGATCAGCAAGAAACAAGTACTTCCAGCTCTTCAAGTGCTAAAACAGCTACTCAAAGCCAATAACTAGGAGGGAAGCAGTGTGTTTAGTTTTATTGGAATGATCAGCAGTTATCTCGGTTATATCAATATGAATGTCCGGTTAAAAAATCAAGTTTATACCGTATTGGGATCAATTGGTGATTTTTATTTATTATATGTAGCTTCACGTTTTTTTTCGAACGGTTTTTGGGTTCGCGGATTATTATTTATTCTGGCTTTTCTTGGATTAGCATATTTAGCATATTTGAATGCTATTTACTATTTTACTAAGAAAAATTCGCGCTTGGATTTTACTCCTTGGATGGAAGCTAAGTTGCACTTACGGCCACGGTCAGAGCCTAAAACGATTAGTCGTCCTCAGCCGGGGTATGTGCAAACCAATGGCCTATTTACGAATGAACAGGTTTTGCCAGCCGAATTAGTCTTTTCAGTTACCGAGCAGGCCGGCTTAAATCAAATTGTTAAGCAATTAGCTGCCCAGAATTATTTGCAGTTAGATTATGGTGGCTTAAGTGATAGTGATATTTTGCGGGCAAAAAAACCGGGTAAGACAGTTGCAATTTTACCTGAGCCAATTGCTTTGCCGTATTTTGAATTACAGCGACGAGCAAAAAAACTGTTTTTAGTTGGTGGCGTCAATCAAATCGAAAAAAAAGAACTTGGTCAAATCAAAACAATTGGTTTAATGCCAGCAGCACAAGCAGCTGAAAAATATCACTTGTTTGTTGCCACTGCTGCAATTTATGGTGGGCCAATTAAATTTGCCGGGCGCTCAAGTGTCATGAAGGAAGAACGACCGTTTCGACTTAAAGTTGAGTTAGCATATCGGACGAAATAAAAATAAAGACTAGCTAATTAAATCGATTGCTTTGATTTAATTAGCTAGTCTTTTTGATTAATGTTTTTGGAAACGAACATATTTTTGAGCTTGAACCGGTGAAACTTCAGCTTGAAGCAAAGTTCCTGTTTCCGTGTAGCTGGTCTTTAAAACATGAGCTTGCTGATTGAGTTCTTCAACGTATTTTCCTGCGGTATAAGGTATTAAATAATCAAGTTTTTGATATCCCTTGAACAATTGCTGCTTTAAAAGCTCAGCCAACATTTTCAACGATCTTGAATCCATTGCAGAGTAAGTAATTTGTTGGCCTTCAGTGACTGGATAAGCAATTTCTAATTTATCAGCTTGGTTATAAGCATAGATCATCGGAATCGCATCGGCTCCAATTTCCTGGAGCGTTTGATTGGTAGCAGCGATCATTTTTTGGTGTTCTGGATGGCTGCAATCGACAACTTGGACTAAAAGATCGGCATCTAAGACAGTTTCCAAGGTAGTTTTAAACGCTTCTAGCAGATCAGCTGGCAGTTGACTGATAAAGCCGACGGTATCGCTGAGTAGCAATGCTTTTTGATCAGGGAAAGTCAGTCTTCTAATAGAGGTGTCTAAGGTTGCGAAGAGCTGATCTTTGACTAAAACTTGGTGGGCAGTTTTTTCACCAAAAAGTTTCACCAAACCATTAAAAGTTGTTGACTTACCAGCGTTAGTATAGCCAACCAAAGCCACCGATGGCAAACCAGAGCGCTTGCGGGCCCGGCTTTGCGTAGTTTGCTCAGTGGCAAGTTCTTGTAATTGATGAGTCAGCTGGGTAATCCTTTTTTGTAAGGTTCTTTTGGTCAACTCATGCTGCGTTTCCCCAGCACCACGGTTTGCACCTTGTCCACCGCCGTTTTGTTGATCAAGCTTATTAAAACCAGAGACCCGTAAGCGTGGCAATTGATATTTTAAGCGTGCAATTTCAACTTGTAATTGCGCACGTTTAGTTTGGGCGCGCCGAGAAAAAATTTCGAGAATCAATTCAGTTCGATCAATAACTGGAACTTTGACTAGAGATTCAATATTTCTTAACTGGGTTGGCGATAACTGAGCGTTGACCAATAAGGCTTCGGCTTGATTAGCTTGAATCGCAGCCGCTAATTCAGCAACTTTACCGCTGCCCAAATAAGTTCCGGCATTCGGGTGATCGGTGGTTTGGGTCAATTGAAGACAAACATCCATTTCCGCAGCTTGGGCTAAATTAGCGAATTCCTGCATTGAGTAATCGAAGTCGGCGGTTTTTAAATTTAAGCCAGTGATGATAATTTTTGTCATAATTTCCTCCTGAATACTTTAATTGTAGCATCTTTTATTAAAAATTGAGGTTTTAAAGCTAGTTTGCTTAAGAAAAACTCCTTTCGATAATAAAAAAATTAACTTTTGAAAGTAAATTAGCGAATCTTAGTAATAAAATTATTTTTGAGCTCAGAAAAATTAAATTCAATTTGAGATTTATGAAAATTAAAATAATTTAAAATTGCTTTGTTCATAGTAATTAAAGAGGTGTGGATTCAAAAGAAATTTGAATAAATGATCTTTTATTAAGAACAATATAAGTTCTTTACTTGAATTTAATCTTTACATCTAGTAAAATCAAAGACATTATAAATAATGTTTCTTTACTGGACAAAAAAGGGGTAGTTGTAAATGAAATTGAACAAATTGGCCAAGCTTGCAGCAGTTGTTGCTTTTTCAGCAGTTGCTTTAGCTGCCTGTGGTTCAAAGTCGAGCAGCACGGCTTCAAAGCAAGTCTTGAACTGGAATGAAAATTCAGAACTGCCGACGATGGATCTTTCGAAGGCAACGGATGTTGTAAGTTTTGATATGTTGAATAACTCAATGGAAGGTATTTATCGGTTAGGCAAGGATAGTAAAATTGAGCCGGGTTTAGCAACTAAAACACAGGTTTCAAATGATGGCATGAAGTATGTCTTCACTTTACGTAAAAATGCTAAGTGGAGTAATGGTGATAAGGTTACTGCTAAAGATTTTGTTTATTCTTGGCAACGGACAGTTAATCCTAAGACAGCTTCCCAATATGCTTATTTGTTTAGCGGGATTAAAAATGCTGATGCAATCATGGCCGGTAAAAAAGCTGTTTCAACTCTGGGAATCAAGGCAGATGGCAATTATAAATTAACCGTTACCTTAGAGAAAAAACTACCATACTTTAAACTGTTGATGGGCTTCCCGGTTTTCTTCCCACAAAATCAAAAGGCTGTTAAACAATATGGCAGCAAATACGGAACAGCTTCGAAGTACATGGTTTATGACGGACCATTCAAGATGACAAAATGGACTGGTTCAAACTTAAGCTGGACTTTGAAGAAAAACAACGATTACTGGGATAAGAAGAATGTTAAGTTATCAGCGATCAATTTCAAAGTCAACAAGAGCAACACAACTGCTTATAATTTGTATCAATCAGGCAAACTTGATGAAACCAACCTTGGTGCTGAACAAGCTAAACAGCTGAAGGGCTCGAAGGATTACGTTGTTCGGCGCGGTGCAACAACTTTCTATCTTGAATTCAATCAGACTAAGAAGGAATTCCAGAATCAAAAGATCCGGCAGGCAATTTCCATGGTCATCAACCGGAAACAATTTGTTAACAAAGTTTTAGGTGATGGTTCAACAGTTGCTAAGGGTTATGTTTCGACTGGCTTGGCTAAACACAATGGCGTTGACTTTGCCACGGCAGCTTATGTTAAATCAGGAACCGAATCTAATATTGCTGAAGCTAAGAAATTATGGGCTGAAGGCTTGAAAGAACTTGGGGTTAAAAACTTGAGCTTTTCAATCTTAAGTGATGATACCGATGCCGGCAATAATACGACTCAGTTCTTACAAAGTGCAATTGAAGAAAACTTAAAGGGTGCCAAAGTTTCTGTTGAAAATGTACCTTTCAAGACTCGGTTATCACGGTCAGAGAATGGTCAATTTGATGTTGTGGTTTCTGGCTGGGGTGCTGATTTCTCTGATCCAATCAGTTTCTTAGACTTATTTACCTCGGATAACTCATATAACAATGGTAAATGGAAGAACACGGAATATGATAAGTTAATCCAAGCTTCGAAGACAACGGATGCTGGCAATGCTAACAAACGTTGGAATGATTTGGTTAAAGCTGAAAAGATCTTGATGAAAGATCAAGGAATTGCGCCAATCTACCAGCAAGCAAATGCAACTTTAGTTAAATCAAAGGTTAAAGGTGTAATTTACAATCCAGCGGGTGTCAACTATAACTTTAAAGATGCCTATATTGCTAAATAAATTGTTTAAATAATGATATAATAATTGGGGGATTAACTGAGTCTGCGGTTATTCCCCCAATTATTAGCTTTAAGCCGCGTTAAAGAAATTATTAAGGTGCATATTAGAGAATGCGAGGGGAAAATATGCGAAAGTATCTTATTAAGCGTGTTTTCTACATGATTTTGACACTCTTTCTGGTAGCAACCATTACCTTTTTCTTAATGAAATTGATGCCAGGGACACCATATTCAAATCAGCAGAAAATGACGCCGCAACAGATTCACATCATGAACGAACAATATGGTTTGAATAAACCAGTTTGGCAACAATACTTGATCTATATTTTGGGGATGTTGCATGGCGACTTAGGAACATCTTTCCAATTTAGCAATCAACCAGTATCCTACTTGATTGCTAGTCGGATCGGACCGTCAGCTCAATTAGGCGCCCAAGCGATGATTTTTGGAGTCTTCTTTGGCATTATCATTGGTTCAATTGCGGCTATTAATCGCAATACGTGGGTTGATACAACTGCCACCATTGTTTCAATTATTGGAAAATCAGTTCCTAACTTTGTGTTGGCAGTTTTGTTGCAATACTACATTGCTTTAAAACTTGGCTGGTTTCCGATTGCTGATTGGGGCAACTTTAGCTATACGGTTTTGCCGACGATTGCCTTGGGTGTTGGACCGTTGGCTGAAACAGCTCGGTTTGTCCGGACAGGGATGGTCGACGTTTTAAACTCGGATTATATTGAACTGGCCCGAGCGAAGGGCATGAGCAAATTTGGAATCGTCTATCATCATGCATTGCGCAATAGCCTGATTCCGTTAGTTACTTTAATTGGACCATATACAGTGGCTTTAATGACTGGTTCAATGGTCATTGAAAACATTTTTTCAATTCCAGGAATTGGTGAACAATTTGTTAAATCAATTTTGGTTAATGACTATCCGACAATCATGGGTGTAACGATGCTCTTTTCAGCGGGATTAGTTGCGGTAATTTTGTTAACAGATATTGTTTATGGGATCATTGACCCACGGATTCGATTAAGCGGAAATGGGGATTAAGCATGGAAGAAAAAATCAAATTAAGCGCAGATAGTTTTCAGCCGTTACCTAAAGCAGAGTCGCTTGATAATGAAAAAATCGCTGCCCCATCATTGACTTTTTTACAAGATGCTTGGCTGCGGCTCAAAAAGAATAAAGGAGCGGTAATTTCTTTATGGATCATTGTGGTAATGGTTGTGATTGCTTTTGGTTCAACACCATTTATTGATCATGATTCACTGGTTAAGTCAGCTCCTAAGTATGCCAATTTGCCAGCAAAAATTCCGGGCATTGATATTAACGGTTTTAATGGCAAGTTAAAAGTTAGTGGTCAATGGGTTGATGAATACAAGCAAAATCATGTTCCAAGTGATAAATACTTCTATTTAGGAACAGATTATTTGGGACGTTCATTAGCTGAACGAATTATTTATGGAACAAAAATTTCTTTGATTGTGGCTTTTGTGGCGACCTTCTTTGATTTGACGATTGGAGTTGCTTATGGCATTATCTCCGGCTGGAAAGGTGGCCGAGTCGATAATGTCATGCAGCGGATTATCGAAATTATTTCTTCAGTTCCTAACTTAGTAATTGTTGTTTTGATGCTGTTGGTTTTGAAACCTGGAATGACGTCAATTATTTGTGCAATTGCGATTTCCAGTTGGACAACGATGGCCCGAATGATTCGCGCCGAAACGCTCTCACTGAAATCACAAGAGTATGTTTTGGCAGCACGAACGTTAGGAGAATCGCCGGTCAAGATTGCGATCAAGCATTTGGTGCCGAATCTCTCGAGTATCATTATTATTCAAACGATGTATACCATCCCAACTGCCATTTTCTTTGAGGCTTTCTTAAGCTTCATTGGAATCGGGATCAGCTCGCCACAGACATCCTTAGGGGTGCTGTTAAACGATGGCCAAAAGAACTTCCAGTTTTTGCCGTATCAAATGTGGTATCCAGCAATTGTCTTGTGTGTCTTGATGATTGCCTTCAACCTGCTAGGTGATGGCTTGCGTGATGCATTTGATCCGAAGACGAGAAGGTAGGTGGCAGCATGGTAGAGAGAATTTTAGACGTTAAAAATTTAAAAATTGACTTTCATACTTATGCCGGAGAAGTCAAAGCAATTCGTGATGTTAGTTTCCATCTAAATAAGGGTGAAACTTTAGCGATTGTTGGTGAGTCTGGGTCAGGTAAGTCAGTAACTACGAAGAGTATTATGGGTTTATTGGCTAATAATGCGCGCGTGATAGGTGGTTCAATCATGTATCATGGTCAAGATTTGCTGCAAAAAACTGAAAAAGAAATGCAAAATATTCGTGGTAAAGATATTGCAATGATTTTTCAAGATCCAATGACTTCATTAGATCCGACAATGAAAATTGGCCAGCAGATTGCTGAACCGCTAATTAAGCATAAGCACATGGATAAAAAGAAAGCCTGGCAGCAGGCATTAGAAATTATGAAACTAGTTGGCATTCAAGATGCTGAACAGCGAATCAATAATTATCCGCACCAGTTTTCCGGCGGGATGCGTCAGCGAATTGTGATTGCAATTGCGTTGGTTTGCTATCCGGAAATTTTAATTGCTGATGAACCGACAACTGCTTTAGATGTGACGATTCAGGCGCAGATTTTAGACTTGATGAAGGAATTGCAGTCCAAAATTGAAACTTCAATTATCTTTATTACCCATGATTTAGGTGTTGTCGCAGGAATGGCGAATCGCGTAGCTGTTATGTATGCTGGGGAAATTATTGAATACGGCACAGTTGATGAGATTTTCTTTGATCCGCAGCATCCTTATACTTGGGGACTATTGAATTCGATGCCGACGCTTTCTAGTACAAAACTGGAGGCTATTCCAGGAACACCGCCGGATCTACTGGATCCACCCAAGGGAGATCCATTTGCAGCTCGTAATCCATACGCAATGAAGATCGATGCAGAAAAAAAGCCACCATTTTTCAAGATAACAGATACCCACTATGCAGCAACTTGGCTGTTGCATCCTGATGCACCTAAGATCACTCCTCCAGCGGAAATTCAGCGGCGGTGGAAGATTTATGCGGGAATGATGAAAGACAAAGCCAAATAAAGACCGAGGAGAATATCCATGACAGAAAATCGTAAAAAGCTTTTAGAAGTTAAGCATCTAAAACAGTATTTTAATGTGGGAAAAGCTAACGAAGTCCGAGCGGTCGATGATGTCAGTTTTGATATTTATGAAGGTGAGACTTTCGGTTTAGTTGGCGAGTCCGGTTCCGGTAAAACAACAACGGGACGCAGTATTATTCATTTGTACCAACCAACTGCTGGGAAAATCATTTTTGACGGTCAGGATATTAGCAAGTTAAAGACACGTAAGGAATTCTTAGCTTTTCGGCGCAAAATGCAGATGATTTTTCAAGATCCCTATGCTTCTTTAAATCCGCGGATGAAGATTAAGGATATTGTTGCGGAAGGGCTTGATATTCATCATTTAGCTAAAAATGATCAAGAACGCAGTCAAATTGTTGAGGATCTTTTGGAAACAGTTGGTTTAAATCGTGATCATTCTAGTCGTTATCCTCACGAATTTTCCGGCGGGCAGAGACAGCGAATTGGCATTGCCCGTGCTCTGGCAGTTCGGCCAAAATTTATCATTGCTGATGAACCAATTTCAGCGTTGGATGTTTCAATTCAAGCGCAAGTAGTTAATTTATTAAAAGAATTGCAAGAAAAGCATGGCTTAACCTATTTGTTTATCGCCCATGATTTATCAATGGTCAAATATATTTCTGATCGTATTGGGGTTATGCATTATGGTAAATTGTTGGAAGTTGGGCCAGCCGATGATGTTTATGAACATCCACTGCATGATTATACTGCCAGCTTAATCTCCGCCGTGCCAGTTCCTGATCCTGAATACGAACGTCAGCGGAAACAAATTGTTTATGATGCTAGTCAGGAAAAAGATCTTCCTGATCAGCCTCGTAAATTACGAGAAATCGTACCTGGCAGATTTGTCCGTTGTTCCGAAGCAGAGATCCCTAAGTATCGTCAGCGGGCTTTGGCAGCTGAAAAGCAGGGAGCTAACAATTATTAATTACCTTTTAAATAAGCTTTATTAGCGCATAACAAAAATACCGACTATATCAATATTAATTGAGTAGTCGGTTTTTTGGGTCTCCGTCAAATCGTATTGGTGGAACCATGAAGTCCTCTGAATAGGGGGCTTCTTTATTTTACAATTAAAAGAATTCTGGCATAAAAATGGTCCATATTTTTGAATCCGTAACAGATCCGTTTAAGTGCTTTAATTTTGCGATTGATGCCTTCGATCGGCCCATTAGGAAACGCTGATTCACAGCTGTTTGAAACATATTTCAAATTTTTCTTCAGGGTTGTAATTGAAGTATCCATTGGAGATTGTTGTTTTTGGTAATTAGTTAGCACTTGTCTGAGCTTTTTTGAATCTTGTTTTTTAATTGCTTCTTGGATTTGGTGAGCTGTTTCATAGGTATATTTAAGCTTTGAATTAGTACTAAGCCCTAAATCAATTAGGTTCTGTTGTGTCATATATTCGTTAAGCCCTCTGAAATATTGCGTTTTTGAACGATTGATTTTTTCAGTATCTTTATGAAACAAACGCCAATTGATTTTTAAAGCTTTGTAAATCCGGCTATGCTTATCGCTTTGTTGCTTTAAAATTGTAACCCTAAGCTGATCGAAAGCCCGATTTACCAATTGAACAATGTGAAAGCGATCAATAATGATTTTAGCATGCGGAAAAAGTCGTCTGATGAAAAGCTGGTAATTGGCATTTAAATCGATGACAACCGATTTGACAGCTAAACGTTCTTCTAAAGAATAGCGATTTTCAAAGTAAGCACAAATGTTTTTAGACAAG
>NZ_AHYZ01000168.1 GCF_000255495.1 Liquorilactobacillus vini DSM 20605 | reverse complement strand
CACGTTTTTGTACTCTTAAGGATTCAGTAACGGTAAACGATTCATCAGCAGCTTTGGAACTCAAACAGTTTTGTACTCTTAAGGATTCAGTAACGGTAAACTTGTATTGTTTTAAGTGGATAGAACTGGTGTTTTTGTACTCTTAAGGATTCAGTAACGGTAAAACGCAACAACTAAGCTAGCATCTATGCAGGCTGTTTTTGTACTCTTAAGGATTCAGTAACGGTAAAACACATTCTACTTAGCTAAGTATATAATGTACGTTTTTGTACTCTTAAGGATTCAGTAACGGTAAAACCCATATCAGTCCGAGCCGCAAATATATTAAGTTTTTGTACTCTTAAGGATTCAGTAACGGTAAAACAATTCAAAGAGTACGGTGATCAATTTTTAAGTTTTTGTACTCTTAAGGATTCAGTAACGGTAAAACATGCACAGTTTAGCGAAGTCGATTACAGTGGTTTTTGTACTCTTAAGGATTCAGTAACGGTAAAACCAGCGAGCGTTGGTGATACTCCATCAGCTGGTTTTTGTACTCTTAAGGATTCAGTAACGGTAAAACTTATTGACGCGTTATCAGATAGATTCCCGCGTTTTTGTACTCTTAAGGATTCAGTAACGGTAAAACTCAACGGACACAAGCTCATTAACAACTGATGTTTTTGTACTCTTAAGGATTCAGTAACGGTAAAACATCTTGCTGGATATGTCGGAATATTTGGCGGTTTTTGTACTCTTAAGGATTCAGTAACGGTAAAACCAATGTATTTATCCACGCCTAATTTTTCAGGTTTTTGTACTCTTAAGGATTCAGTAACGGTAAAACTCCATCGTTTGATTCCAACTTGTTAGGTTGGTTTTTGTACTCTTAAGGATTCAGTAACGGTAAAACACGAACGTGAAAACGGCTGCTTACCAGTTTGTTTTTGTACTCTTAAGGATTCAGTAACGGTAAAACCTTGAATCCAGCTTTTGTAAACAAAAAGACGTTTTTGTACTCTTAAG
>NZ_AHYZ01000169.1 GCF_000255495.1 Liquorilactobacillus vini DSM 20605 | reverse complement strand
ATTACTGGTATTTATTTAAATCCAATCTTTTTTGCTAACAGTTCGCATCGCTATGATACCAATGATTATTTTCGAATTGATCCAATGCTGGGAACCGAGGAAGATTTTAGAGAGTTAATCGAGAAGCTTCATCAAGCTGGGATCTGCCTTATTCTAGATGGTGTTTTTAATCATGTCGGCAAAGATAGCAAGTATTTCAATGCACGTTGTTTGTACTATGATAAGCAAACTGGTGCTGCTCAACAAAAGAGTAGTCCGTATTATTCTTGGTTTGAGTTTAAACATTATCCCGATGACTATGCAGCTTGGTGGGGAGTTAAAGATTTACCTAAAGTTGATAAAAACAATCCAGCTTTTCAAAAAATGATTTATGCTGACAAAAACAGTGTGATCAATAAATGGACTAGAATGGGGGTCGATGGCTGGCGGCTAGATGTAGCTGATGAGCTGCCAGAGAATTTTATTATCGGATTGCGAGAAACATTGGCACAATTTTCTCAGGAAAAAGTATTATTGGGGGAGGTCTGGGAAGATGCTTCCAATAAAATTGCTTACGGTAGACGACGTCACTATGTAGAGGGGCAGGAATTAGATGGGGTAATGAATTACCCACTGAGACATTGTATTTTGGATTTATTGAGCGACCAACCGTCAAGATCGATTACTGCCGTTATTCGCGAATTAATGAGTTTACGCGAAAATTATCCACGAGATTTTTATTTTAACTTATTAAATAATATTGGAACTCATGATACTGAACGAGTTTATACGGCTTTACATGGAAAAATTGAAAAATTGAGAATTGCTTGGGAACTGTTATTTATTCTCCCTGGCGTTCCTTGTATTTATTATGGTGATGAAGCCGGAATGAAGGGCGGTAAGGATCCTCAAAATCGTGGCTTTTTCCCCTGGAAACATCCAAACCAAAAAATTTTTTCTTTTGTTAAAAAGTGGGTTCAACGTCGCAAGAATTTGCCAGTTTTGCAAAATGGTGAGCTTGTTTTAGGAACTGGAGCTGGTTGTTTAGCAGTTATTCGTTATAATCAAAATTCTTTGGGACTTTATGTGGTTAATTTATCGGCTAAACCGCAAAAACTTGAGTTTGCTAACTTTATTTTTGCTCACGATAATAATGATTTTGGTGAATTTATTTTTACTGAACTTGGACCACAACAGTTAGCGCCATATGAGAGTCGTTTTGAAGTTGTTGATCGCCCTTAAGTTGGATTAGTGTTTAAATTTTGATAGAAAAGCAATAGCTCCCAAACGTTAGTTCTACACTAACATTAGGAGCCATTCTCATTTAAACTAGTGCTTTGCTAAGATTCTTTGGAAATCAAATAATCTAATAAAGCAAACATAACTTTTTTATTCTGTTTCGGAATACCATGATTTAAGACTTGTTGTGATGACTGTTTGAAGATTGAACTATTCAGATAATTTCCATCATTAATGACGATTTCTCTCAAGTTCTCAAGCTCTAATTCAAGATGAAATTGCAATCCAATTACATTTCCTTGATAAACAAATCCTTGGTTTTTGACCAATTTACTGGAAAACAATAGTTTAGCTGCTAATGGCAGACTAAAAGTTTCACCGTGCCAATGGAAAACAGTTAGTTTTCTTGGTAAAGGCGGCGTAATTTGCTCTTTAAGATAGACGGGTGCCCAACCAGCCTCCTTAATTGGAGCAGCTGTGATTTGGCCACCAAGTGTTTTAATAATTTGCTGAGCACCTAAGCAAATTCCCAAAATCGGCACTTTTGTCGCTAAGGCACTTTCAATCAATTGGCGTTCAGTTTTCAGCCATGGTAAAGAGTCATTGACACTCATCGGACCGCCAAGAATAATTAAAAGATCAGTTTCTTCAATTCTTGGGAAAATGCCGAATTGGTAGGGATGATAGATATATATTGTATGTTGATGTATTTGAGCCCAAGTTTTGATCAGACCTGGTCGTTCGTTAGGAGTATGTTGAATAATATTGATTCGCATAGACTCACTCCAGTTTTGCTTTTTTATTAATAGTACAGCTTAAAAAATTTTCAATCCATTAAATTATTAGATCCATAGTGATTTGTTTTAACAGGTGTAGGAAAGTTCTTATTAGAAAGCAAATTAAAAAACGAAATACTGTCGCTAAGATAAAGAATGGTTAATGTATCTGACAAACCAGTTTTGATAATAATTGTCGAATTAATTCAATCGCATTAATAAGTTAATATAATTGAATTATTTTATAAATCAATGGAAGTAGCTATTATTAAGGCCTATATTAAAGTGTTAGAAAGTAATATCAAGTAAAAATTAATTAGAAGTGACATTCATGGTTTAGATGGTATCTGGAGTAACTTATGAGCTTTAGTTACTGTTTGCTTTGAATAATAACTATTTTTGTTTCACATAAATTAGGTACCAATCTCCTAAATATTGGCGTAATCTTTGATAACAATCGATAAATGAAAGCAAGCGTATGCCTATTAGAATATTTTTTGTTTCAAAAAACTTTTTGCGTAAGTGTAACCAATGGTCATTTCTTTTAAAATTTTTTCTTTTTTAGATGTTTTATTTTTGACATCTTCAAGTAAATACTTTTTTATGCTATCGTTAAAATCGATCGACATATTAATCCATTGATATTTTTTTTCAACAGTTTTTAATTTGCGGCTTTCACTGGCATAAGCACTATCATTATGTTTTCTCCAATAAATTAGGTAGTCGGTATAGATGAAAAGACTATCATCAAGGAGGGCTAAACGCCAAAAAAGATCGTCATGAGCATAAGGCGCTTGCCAGTATTTTTTGCTGAGAGTAATGATTTTTTTTCGGATGCAGTAAGTACAACCTGGGCAGGTTACTTTTAAATAGTTATTCCTAAGTTTAATTTGTTTAAGTTCCTTTTTATTTGGAAATGGTCCAATCTTTCTTTGACCATTATCAAAAAACTTTTGATAATTTGAAGCCAAAAGATTAATATTAGGATTTTCCTTCATAATTTTTTCCATTATTGATAATTTATCTTTTCGCCAAATATCATCTTGATCGCAGGTAAAAATTAAATCACCAGTTGTTTTCCAAGCTCCTTCAATAAAATTCTTTCGCCAACCTATATTCTTAGGATTAGATATTAATTTCCAGCTAGTTAGATTGTTACTTTTTATGAAATTGTTAATTAATTGGACTGTCTGATCATTTGAATGATCGTCAAAAATTAACACCTCATTTGGCATTCGCGTTTGATCTTTGATTGAATTTAATTGTGGTAATAAATATTTTTCACCATTATAAGTTGATATAACAACCGAAATTTTCATATATCTAGACATTCCTTTCAAGTAGCGCCCAACAAGATCTGGTTAACCCATGCTTTAAAAGTAGTGAAATGTTACGAGTTCCTAATTCTTATATAATTTAAAAAATAATTTTGTCCCTGAACTTTACCAAAAAATATAATAAAAGCAGTAGTCGATGCTTTAAACTGAAAACAAAAACTTTTTCGGACTTAGTAAGAATTGAATAGTCTAATTCGTCCATTGCTCGTTGATAACGCTGAGTACTTAGCAGCTTATTTATATGTAACTTATTTTCATGAAAGGAATCCGGGTTGTTTTTATGAAAAAAGTAACGTCCCAAAAAAGAATTGAAGCTAGTCAGTTCTTTCATATAAGCGGCTTTAAATAATAATTCTTCTTTACGATAAGTTCTTAAGAATTTAAAAGTTTCATCAAAATATTTCTCAAAATAATCAACTATTTGAGAGGAATACTTTAAAGAAACAGAAGAGGAATCTTTACGATAATAATAAAGTGCTTTGGGCAGATAATAGATTTTATTGGCATTTTCAATGGCGTATAGACAAAAAATATTATCTTGCATACGTTTCATTCCAGGTACAAATTGCAGTTTGTTTTTTGTTAAAAAGCTCTTGCAGAACATTTTTCCCCATGGAACACCGGCAGCAATTAATGGTGGATAATAATCACAGATTTTTTTGCCAATTAGCTGGTATAACAATTTATTTTTTTGAGCACCCATTAAATTTGTTTCCGGTGAGTCAAGAAAGTTATTTACTTTCTGTTGATCATGATGGACTACCAAGCAATTTGAAATTACAAAATCAGCTTGCGAGTGTTTTAAAGAGTTTAGTAGCTCAGCAACGTAACTTTCAGCTACCCAATCATCAGGATCAATAAAGCAAATATAATTTCCCTTAGCCAGACTTAGGCCATGATTTCTAGCTATAGAAACTCCTTGATTTTTTTGGCGAACTGCTGTGATCCGCTTATCCGTCAAACTATACTTTTGACATAAGGCAAATGCATCATTAGTTGAACCATCATCAACTAAGATAATTTCAATATTTTGATAAGTTTGCTTTTGCAAAGTAGTAAGACATTTTTTTAAAAATTCAATCTTGATATTAAAAATAGGCAAAATTAAACTTACTAATTCGTTTTCCATTACTTAAACTCCTTAAAAATTAGTAATTTTGTATTCAATTTAGATTATAATTAATTTAACACAACGTCAAGCTTTAGAAAGGTTTAGAAGCTAAATTCCATGTTAACTATGATATAATATGAAAGTGATTTTATTAATTGAGAATAAATAGGAGAAGGAACTTGCTAAAATGAAAAAAAAGTATCAAATTGCGGTAGCTGGCACAGGTTATGTTGGCCTTTCACTAGCTACTTTATTGTCACAGCATAATGAGGTAACTGCTGTTGATATTGTTAAAAGTAAAGTGGATTTGATTAATCAACGTAAATCTCCAATTCAAGATGAATATATTGAAAAATATTTACAAGAAAAAGATTTGCAGCTTATAGCTACAACTAATGGAGAGAAGGCTTATCGTCAAGCTGATTTTGTAATTGTTGCTACACCAACAAATTATGATAGTAATACGAAGGAATTCAACACAGCAGCGGTTGAATCAGTTATTGATCAAGTCACTGGATTAAATCCGACTGCAATTATTGTTATCAAGTCAACAATTCCAGTGGGCTTTACTAAAATGATTCGTCAAAAAACGGGCAATCGAAATATTATTTTTAGTCCAGAGTTTCTAAGGGAATCCAAGGCGCTTTATGACAATTTATATCCTAGTCGAATTATTGTTGGAACAGAATTAAATGATCAACATTTAAAACGAGCAGCTCAGGAATTTGCAACTTTGCTACAAGAAGGGGCGATAAAAAAGAACATTGAAACAGTATTGATGGGCTTTACTGAAGCGGAAGCGGTTAAACTTTTTGCAAATACTTTTTTGGCGTTAAGAGTCTCCTATTTTAATGAGCTAGACACCTATGCTGAATTAAAAAATTTAAGCGCTGAAGATATAATCAAAGGAGTTTGTCTTGACCCTCGTATTGGTACTCACTATAATAATCCATCTTTTGGTTATGGAGGATATTGTTTGCCGAAAGATACAAAACAACTGTTGGCAAATTATGAGGATGTTCCTGAAAACCTGATTGAAGCTATTGTTGAGTCGAATCGAACACGCAAGGATTTTGTTGCTCAGCAAGTGCTAGAGATGTCTGGGTATCGGCAACCGAATGATGCAAAAAATATTACAGTTGGGGTATTCCGTTTAACTATGAAAAGTCATTCAGATAATTTTCGCCAAAGTTCTGTTCAAGGTGTAATTAAGCGTTTAAAATCAAAAGGTGTTGAAATTATTATTTACGAGCCGACACTTGCTGAAGGCGATAGCTTTTTAAATAGTAGGATTGAAAATGATATCAGTAAGTTTAAAAAGCAATCTAATGTAATTATAGCTAATCGTTACGATCCATTATTGAGTGATGTAAAAGACAAAGTGTATACGCGTGATTTGTTTAAACGTGATTAATTAGCAAAGACAATTAATTTTGTAAATTTAAAATTGATTGATAGTCACGAATTTTTGCTTTTTGAGAGCAGAAATGGTAATTGCCAGCTATTAGGGAAGCATTAAGTACGATCTTTGGTTGGCAAACAGGGCAAAGACAAAAATAAGTTTGCAGCAAGTGAACATTTTGATGGTGATAAGAGCCCTTAGTAATGTAATTTTCGCCAATTTAGGATCAAAAATAAGGGTTGAGTCTTTAGTTCCAAGTAAAAATCGGGCTCAGTAATCTATGAATTAAACATTCCTTCTATACTCGTTGAAAAGCGAGTTTATTTTGAAGATGAGGTTGCCGCTTCATCTTTTTTATAGATAAAACAAAAATTGGTACTAGGATAGAAAAATTTCTATCAGTACCAAATGTTGTAGAATTCAATAATATTTTGAATAATAATAAAGGAATAAAGACAAAATAGCATGTCTTTATTCCTTTATGTTACTTTTTTAAATTTACTCAGCACTAACTGGTCTGCTATGCGAGGAATTAGTCCGAACAACTTGAGCAGATTTTTTAGTTAATTCTTGCTTGCTAGTTGCTTGCTTGGCTAAATTTTTCTTGGCAGTTGCCAACATTAAGCGGATCCGATTCAACTGGTTGACCGCTGAAAGACTAGGATCATAATCGATCAAGGCAATGTTAGCTTTCGGATACTGAGTGCGCAGTTGCTTGACGACGCCTTTGCCAACAATATGATTTGGCAAACAGCCAAATGGTTGCATACAAATAATATTATTGATTCCTTGTTGTAAACTTTCAACCATTTCACCGGTCAAGAACCAACCTTCGCCAGTTTGATTGCCTAAATTGATAATTGTCTCAGCTCCCTGAGCAATTTTTTCAATTGCTTGGCTGGCAGTAAAACGTTTTGATTGCTTCAAGGCATTGTTCATTGGCTTTTCACACAAATTAATTAGTTTAATGGCGACTTCAGCTAAAATTTTATTTTTTAGCGAGAAACCTAAGTGATCATGCTTGTAGATTTGATTGTATAATGAGTAATTTAAAAAGCCAGCAATTTCTGGACAATTGACTTCAGCACCCTCTTTTTCCAAGAGACGAACGATATTGTTGTTAGCAATTGGAGAATACTTAACTAAGATTTCACCAACTAAGGTAACTCTTGGTTTCTGAATTTGTTTAAGCGGGAGTGCATCAAAATCTTGAACGATTTGGACAACATTGTGCTTGAATTCATGGAAACTGCCATTTTCAATATTTGGTTTGATTAATTGAAGCCATTGATGATGCAATTGATCAACTGATCCACCGATTTTTTCGTATGGTCGAGTGCGATAAACGACTTTTTCAAATAGATCACCATATAAAAAGGCTAAAGCAACTCGCTTAACAAGTGGGATAGTTAGTTTGAAACCAGGTGTTTTTTCCGTTCCTTGGGCACCAAGAGAGATTGAAATTACTGGTACTTGCGGAAATCCGGCATCTTTTAAAGCTTTTCTGATTAATGGGATATAATTAGTCGCACGGCAGCCACCACCTGTTTGACTCATCATGACAGCGGTTTGATTGAGATCGTATTTACCACTTTTCAAAGCTTCAATCATTTGACCAATTGTAATGATTGCTGGGTAACAAGCATCGTTATTTACGTATTTAGTTCCTTCATCGACTGAATGCTGGCGCTGAACGGGCAGATTGACTACGTGATACCCACTGGATTTTAAAGCAATGTCAACTAATCCAGATTGATGGATTGGTGAAAGCATTGGCATTAGTAGAGTATAGTGAGATTTCATTTCAGCTGTAAATTTGGGTGGAGTTATCTGATCATTTTGTTCTTCAGGCTTAATTTTACGCTGCTGACGTTCTAAGACAGCAGCTTTTAATGAGCGGATCCTAATTCGAATTGCACCAATATTAGTTCCTTCATCAATTTTAAGGACGGTGTATAAACGGTTGTAATGATTCATGATTTCTTCCACTTGATCAGTTGTAATTGCATCAATTCCGCAGCCAAAGGAGTTTAATTGGACAAATTCCAACTCAGGAGTTTTAGCTGCTAAACGTGCAGCTGCAAATAATCGTGAGTGATAAGTCCATTGGTTGACAACCCGCAGACCTTTGACATCACCTAAATGAGACACGCTATCTTCAGTTAAAACGTTAAATCCCTCAGCACAAATGATCTGTGAAATTCCGCGATTAATTTGCGGGTCTAGGTGATATGGACGCCCGGCTAAAACAACCCCATGTTGCCCAGTTTGTCGCATTTGCAATAAGGTCTCTTCACCGCGGTTTTGGATCCAATGTTTGAAATTATCCATTTCTCTAAATCCAGCGGTCAAAGCAGTTCTAACCTCTTTGACGGAAACACCAAAGTCCTTAAAAGTTTCATATAAATTTTGGGCAGTTGAGTCAAAATCAGCTAAGTTTAAGTAAGGATTACGATAATCTACTTGACCATTGCGGATTTCATCGACATTCATGCGGATCACATCTGGATAAGATTGAACAACGGGACAATTAAAATGATTATTAGCAGCCTTTTTTTCCTGCCGTTCAAAAACAACACACGGATAAAAGATTGTTTTAAGTCCCCGCTTGATCAGCCATTGAATATGACCATGAACTAATTTTGCTGGATAGCAAACGGTATCGCTAGGGATGGTTTCAATTCCCGATTCATAAAGCGCCTCTGATGAGCGAGTTGAAAGTTCAGCTCGAATTCCCAATTCTTTAAAGAATGTCACCCATAATGGATAATTTTCATACATGTTCAAAACCCGTGGCAAACCGATAACACCGCGAGTAGCCAATTTTTTTCGTAATGGCCGGTAGGAAAAAAGCTTACGCAATTTTTCTTTAACCAGATTGACCCGTTGATCTTTCGGTTTTAACTTAATTCGTAATCCTTTTTCGCAACGATTGCCAGTAATAAATTGCCGCCCATCATTAAAAAGCGTAACCGTCAATAAGCAATTGTTTTCACAGCGGCCACAGTGGGTAAAAGTTTTAGTTGATGATAAACCAGCCATCTGTTCAGCCGTCAGTAAGGTTGTTTGATCGCCTACTTTAGCTCGTTCTTGAGCAATCAAAGCCGCACCATAAGCTCCCATTAAGCCAGCAATATTTGGCCGGATAACATCTTGTCCACTGAGCAGTTCAAACGAACGCAAAACAGCTTCATTATAAAAGGTTCCTCCTTGGCAGACGATATGTTTTCCAAGATCTTGAGCAGATCGTGCTTTAATAACTTTAAACAAAGCATTTTTAATAACTGACATTGATAAGCCAGCGGAAATATCACCAACAGTTGCACCTTCTTTTTGGGCCTGCTTGACTTTTGACTGCATAAAGACGGTACACCTGGAACCTAAATCAGCCGGATGCGGTGCCAATAAAGCGGCTTTAGCAAAGTCTTTAACATTGTAGCGCAGGGACTGGGCAAAAGTTTCAATGAAAGAACCGCAACCTGATGAACAAGCCTCATTTAACTGAATTGAGGCAAGTGCACCATTTTTGATATGCATGGCCTTCATATCTTGACCGCCAATATCCAAAATAAAATCAACAGCTGGCATAAAATGATGAGCTGCTTTGTAATGGGCAACGGTTTCGACTTCTCCTTCATCAGCTGCCAAGGCACTTTTGATTAAATGCTCACCATAACCGGTAGTACAGGCTTTTGCAATTGTAACTTGTTTAGGAATCTGCAGATACATTTTGGTCAGCATTTCAATTGTTTTCTTTAATGGGTCACCGTCATTATTGTCATATTTGGTGTACAGAATTTTTTGATCATCACTCATTAAAACAATTTTTGTAGTTGTTGAGCCGGCATCAATTCCCAAGTAGGCAGGAACTTGATAAGCTTTTAAGGACCGTGCTTCAACTTTAGCTTGATCATGACGTTGTCGAAATTCAGCAAGTTCCGTTTTGCTTTTAAATAATGGTTCAAGCGATCTAGTTGGCTGCAATGAGCCTGCTGAATTTTCCAAATTTTCTAAAAGCTGATCAATGGTTGTGCTTGCTTGATCTTTGGCGTATAAAGCCGCACCTTTAGCAACAAATAATTGCGGATCAGGTGGAAAAATTACATCTTCAGGTTTGAGGTTTAGTGTTTCGATAAATCGTTGACGCAATTCACTCATGAAATAAAGTGGTCCGCCTAAAAAGGCAACTTTACCCTTGATTTTATGGCCAGAAGCCAAACCGGCGATTGTCTGATTAACCACAGCCTGAAAAATAGAAGCGGCTAAGTCTGCTTGTCGCGCTCCATCATTGATCAAGGGTTGAATGTCAGTTTTAGCAAAAACGCCGCAGCGTGAAGCAATTGGATAAATATGATGATAACTTTTAGCTAGTTCATTTAAACCGTTAGCATCGGTTTTTAAGAGACTGGCCATCTGATCGATAAAGGCCCCCGTTCCGCCAGCACAAGAGCCATTCATTTTTTGTTCTAAAGAAGAGCCAAAAAAAGTGATTTTGGCATCTTCACCGCCTAATTCAATGGCAACATCAGTTTCTGGACAGTCAGTTTCAACTGTTTTGGTACAGGCAATCACTTCCTGAACAAATTTAAGCTGCAGTACATCCGCCAAGCCCATTCCACCTGAACCGGTGATGGTAAAAGAAATGGGAGTTGTTAAACCAACTTTATCAGCTGCCTCGCTCAAAACTTTTTTGCTGGCCTTTTTGACGTCAGAAAAATGTCGCTGGTAAGTTTGATACAGAACTTTTCTTTGATTATTCAAAATAACTACTTTAACGGTGGTGGAACCGACATCGATTCCACCAAATAATTGATCTTTTTCCTGCATGGAATTTACCTCCATTGTTTGTTGGCAAATGTTTGTTGATTATCATACAAGTGTCGTTTATACTTACTATAGTTAATTTTACTGGAGATATAGTGATATTCAATGATCAAAATTTAATAAGAAGTTGGATAAACAACAGTTGTTTTTTTTTGTTGGATCGCGGCAAAAAAATTAACAAGGAGAACTCGATGAAAAAAGAAGATTTACGAATTATCAAAACAAAAAGATTGATTTTTAGAAGCTTTGTTGATTTGATTTTTGAAAAAGATTTTGCAGCAATTACAGTTCAGGATATTGCTGATCGGGCAATGATCAATCGTTCAACTTTTTATAGCCATTTTCATGATAAACAAGATGTGCTGGAACAAGTTTTCCCGTATGTTTTATTGCCACTATTGGGCAGTATTGAAAATAATATTATTGAATCAGGCAACGTGATTCGTGAAAAAAAGATTATCGAAATTGTTACTAAAATTTTTTTGCAGGTTAAGAGTGAAAAGAAATTTTACTTATTAGTGTTACGGGGACGGAACATGATCTTGATGGATACTTTCAAAAAGTTTTTGCGTGAGCATTTTTCAGAAGTCTTTTCTAAATTACAAGTTAAAAATGGTGATCAGATCATTCCTAATGATTTCATTATTTCATATCTAGTGACGACTTTTATGAGTACGATTTATTGGTGGCTGGAAAACGATTGCCCACTATCAGCAGAAAATATGGCTCGAATTATGATCAAGTTAATCAGTAGTGCTGGCTTGGCAATTGGCAGTTTTCGCATTGAATATGATTAAATACCGAGAAAATTTAATTATCCTGTAAATGTTAATCAAGAGATTAACATTTACAGGATAATTTTTTGCTTTTTTTAAAAAAGTTCTTGTCAAATCCCTCTAAATGTTATATGGTTAGTTACATAAGTGATTAACCATATAACTAAAGGAGAAGAACATGGAAAATAACTCAGTAATTCAAGCACATCATTTGAAAAAAGTTTATGGAAAACAACAGGAAAGAAAATATACAGCTTTAAAAGATGTTTCATTTTCAGTCACTACCGGTGATTTTGTGGGTGTGATGGGGGCTTCAGGTTCCGGGAAAACCACCTTGCTGAACATGTTAGCAACATTTGATCGACCAACGGCTGGAACAGTTGAAATTGCTGGTCAAGATGTAACGCAGCTTAAAGGCAATGCTTTAGCAGATTTTCGGGCAAAGCAAATGGGTTTCATTTTTCAAGACTTTAATTTGTTAGAGAATCTGACTTCTGCGCAAAATATTGGTTTGCCATTATCATTACAAGGTAAGCCAGCCAAAGAAATCGATCAAATCGTGATTAAAATCGCTCAGGCTTTAGAAATTGAAAATTTGTTATCAAAATATCCGGCTCAGCTTTCAGGTGGTCAAAAGCAAAGGATTGCTTGTGCTCGAGCTTTGGTCAATCAACCCCAGATCCTTTTTGGTGATGAACCAACTGGGGCACTTGATTCTAAAGCAGCTCGTGAATTGTTAGGATTGCTGCAGCAAATCAATCAGAAAGAAAAAACCGCAATTTTATTGGTTACACATGATGCCTTTTCAGCTAGTTATTGCCGGCGGATAATTTTTATTAAAGATGGGGAAATTGGCCATGAACTGGTTCGACAAGCTAGTCAGAGCCGGCCGGATTTCTATCAGCAGATTCTTGATCAATTAGGAACGTTTGAAAAATAGGAGGAAATCAGGATGCTTTTTAAATTAGCTGCAAGCAGCGTGCGTCATCGTTGGAAAGATTATTTACTGTTATTTTCAGGCTTAGCAATTTCAAGTGCCATCTTTTATTTATTTGAAACGATTGCTGCTAATCATCATTTTTTGATGACTAATGGTCAAACTGTTTCCAATCTGATTGGCTATGTTTTTGGTTTTGGAGCAATTTTATTAGGACTACTGACTTTAATTTATTTGAATTATGCTAACTCATTTTTACTCAGTATGCGTCAACGTGATTATGGGCTTTTTATTATGCTCGGCACGCGAAAAAAACGAATTGGCCGACTGATTTGGCTAGAGACAATGGTGTTGGGTTCGATGGCAACTTTATTAGGAATCGCTTTAGGAATTGGTTTGAGTTTTGGCTTGAGCAGCTTAGTTATCAATTTTCTAGGCACAGCAGCTACTGCTTATCATGCATTTTGGATTCCAGCTATTATTTGGACACTGGTCATTTACCTTGGCTTGTTTTTGCTAGCGGCAACTTGGAATACAGTTGTCATGACTAAAAAACCGGTTTTGCAATTATTAAAGGCTAATCAGCAGTCAAGCTTCCATCAAAGCAAGCCGTTTATTTTGCTAGTTGAATTAATTACGGGTGTGTTATTGCTAGTAATTGGCTATTACGTTATGATCAAGCCACTAGTTTTTCATCAATATACGATCATCATTGCTGTTTTGACCTTGACTTTTGGCACGTATTTCTTGTTTAAAGCTGTTGTCAATACATTGCTGCAATGGCTGGAACGTTTTTCATTTGCCAAACGCGGCTTAAACGGTTTTACTTTAGCGCAATTACGTTTTCGGATCGCTGATTATACCAAAGTTTTAACCGGAATTACCATGATGTTTGCAATGGCTTTAGGAGCGATCACCGTTGGAATGGGCTTAGATAAGATGATTGATACCACTTCGCGTGTTTCTGGAGCTTATGATTTGAGTATTGTTGATCCAACTTCTCAACAACAGCAATTAATCGATCAGTTATCACTACAGCAAAAAAAGACGTATACTTTTGTTAGAGATGGCAAAAAACTGGTCTTCGCAGCCAATCAATTTAAATCACAGCCGTTTTGGCAAGTCAAGATTGGCGAAAAAGTTGGCCGCCAGATTACTGATGCAAAACTCCAAGTTATTCCAGCACAAAAAACTGATCTATTAGCAAGCGAATTGTCAAATTACTTGGGAATTAGTCGCCAAGAAAGTGGCCAAGTAGATCAAGTCAAAGTTCAGACTGATCTTTCACAGATCACAGGTTCAACTGAGAAAGTAGTCTTTTTAAGAACTAAAAATATCCGACAAAGTGCTCCAATTTTAAAAAAATTAGCACAGTTGGAAAAACAAAAGCATCCTGCGGCAATGAATAATCCTTCACTTTGGCTAGGAGATTGGAACAGTTACCAACAAGTTAGAGTCCTTTATTCCGGCCTCGAATTCATGGCGGTTCTGCTTGGAATATCCTTCCTAGCCATGTTAGCCAGCTGTCTAATGTTTAAAATTTTATCTGGCAGTTTTACTGATATTCCCCGGTATGAATTATTACGCAAACTAGGAACTCATGAGAGCAGTTTGCGTTGGTCAATTAGACGTGAAATTGCAATCTTATTCGGTTTACCAGCGGTTTTAGGCGTCGTGCATGTCTTGTTTGGCTTAAATCTATTTGCTTCCCTGTTGGCTGATCCATATAAAAATCTCTGGCTGCCATTTATAATCTTTGGCTTAATTTATCTGGGATATTATTTATTCCTGAATCTTATTTATCAGAAGATCGTTTTAAAGAAAGTTGACAAGTAAGCTGAACAATAAGTATGCTTGGTTTTGTGCTCCAGACGACGAGGTGAAGCAAATGCAGTTTAATTTTAATAGTACCGAACCAATCTACTTACAAGTAGCCGAGCAAATTACAGAAGCCATTTTTGCTCGGCTTTACGTGGCTGGAGATCAAGTTCCATCAACAACGGAGGTTTCTAAAAAATTTCATATCAACCCAGCCACGATTCTAAAAGGCATGAATTTATTGGTAGCACAAGGATTAATTGAAAAAAGACGAGGCATCGGAATGTTTGTCACCGCCGATGCTTATCAGAAAATTGTTAAGGATCGGAAAAATGAATTTTATGATCAAAAAATCATTGGCATAGTTCGTGAGGCTAAAAAACTTGGAATAGCGCAGGCTGAATTGATTAATTTGATCGAAAGGGGGTTTTCTAATTGACAGGTATTCAAATGAAACAGGTGGCTAAAAATTATGGCAAAAAGGAAATTTTAAAATCACTTGATTTTGAATTACAACCGGGGAAAATTTATGGCTTATTAGGCAGAAACGGGGCTGGTAAAAGTACACTTTTAAACCTATTAGCCAATCGAATTTTTCCAACTAGCGGAGAAATTTTAGTTGATGATCAAAATGTAATTGATAATGCGCAGGCTTTAGGTAAAATTTATTTAATGAGTGAAAAAAATCTCTATCCAGCAAGTCAAAGCTTAGAGCAGTTACTGCGAGGGACCAAGTTGCTTTATGGAAAATTTAATTTCCAACTTGCTTATGATTTGGCAGGTGAGTTTGAGCTCAGTCTGCAACAGAAGTTCAGCAAGTTATCGACGGGCTATCGCAGCATTTTTAAACTGATTGCAGCTTTAGCTACGCCAGCACAATATTTACTGCTGGATGAACCTACTTTGGGATTAGATGCTCATCATCGTAACTTGGTTTATCAGGCAATTATGGATGATTACTTGGAAAACCACCGGACAGTTGTGATTGCAACTCATTTGATTGATGAGATTGCGAATTTAATGGAGCATGTACTGATAATTGACCGTGGTAAGCTGATTTTAGATGGCGAGACAGAAGACATTTTGGCAAATGCTCATTTGGTCGTCGGGCCAGCTAAAGATGTTGCTAAATATACGGCTGGTTTTAATATTATTGGACGAGAGGCACTTGGACGAATTACGGGTTATTATATATATGGTCCGTTGGATGATCAACGAATTTTGCCAGATACAGTTTCAATTGAACAAACTGATCTGCAAAAGCTTTTTATCTATCTGACCAACAATCAAGGAGGAATTGGTAAATGAGCGAACGGCAAAAGGGTGTAATAACATATTTATTCCGTAATACATTGCGGCAAATGGGATATGTTTTTGCCTGGGCACTTTTTGGAATTTTGTTGATACCACTTTTAATTGAAGCCTTGACTACCAATCAATCGATCAATTTTGCCGGCGAATTGCGTAATTTTTCTTTAGGACCAGTCTTATTGATTATTCTTGCAATTATCAGCATGCGTAATTATGATGATTTTCAGTTTATGATCCAAAATGGGGTTTCGCGAAAAATATTTTGGCAAAGCAAAATGGTTGTTTTGAGTATTGCAGCGTTGATTACCCAGCTTTTTGGTTATTTATATCGTTGCCTGATCAGTAATTTTTTAGGATCTGATGGTTGGCAACAAGCCTCACTTTACATGACGGCTTACGGAAAATTTGCTGGTTCAGCTATCATTAATCAGATATTGGCAATTATTTTCTCTTTGCTCTTTGCAATTGCTTTAGTTTTGGGGATGGATTTAATTGGCAGTATCTTCAGCCTCTTTCCAAAAAAGCAGAAGTATCTGATTGGAGTTGCTCTATTGACTATAGGCGTAGTCGGCTTAACAGTTTTATCCAACTGGTCAGCTCAGCATCAAAACCAAGCATTAGCAATAGTTAGCCTGTTTTCAGGGTATTCGCGGCAAAGAGCAATTCATGCTGCTTTAAATCCGACGATGCCTTTTATTGAACTAATTGGGGTGATTATTGTCTCATTATTGGGCACCCGGCTAACTTTTAAACATTTTCAGATCAGAAATGATTGAATTTTTTGCTTGAGAATTGCTTAGAGGAGTATACTTACTCTACAAGGAAGAGGAGACGAGCAATGGAACTTAGCAGAAAAAATAATGGCAGCCATTTTTCAGCTGCTAAAATTAAAAAAAGAAGTCACAGTACAAGCCGCATGGTGACTTTCTTTTTATTGTTGGCTTTATTTGTCAGCAGCTTTTGTTACACGTTAAAAGTCACGATCTTTTCAGCCAATCAAGTCAGCCAAACGCTCACTCAAGATAAGTATGTTAAGCAGCTGCATTCAAGCTTAAATGATTACTTGGCTTCACTGGCTAAGCAATATAGCATTCCAACGGCATTAACCCAGAATTTACTAACTAATTCACAAGTTAAAAGTGATTTAAAAACGGCTGTTGAAAATGCATACGCTGACAAAACAGCAATTTTTGATACTAGTACAATTCAAAGCCAAGTTAAAACTAATCTTGATGCCAAAGCGCAGTCAATTGGTTTGTCCACCGATAATTTGATTTATCAAACCGCTCAAAGCACTCTATTGAGCGGCTTAAATGGAAGTTTAGATCAAGCACTCAATTCACAAACATTGCAGCAAAAGGTTCAACAATTGAATTCGGCACATAAAATAAACTCATTGATTTTGCTGGTTGCTTTAGGTTTTAGTTTATTATTGTTAGTACTTTTAATAGTTGTCGAACGAAACCTTTTTGGTTGGCTGCATTATTTAGGAGTTGCGGCGGCCTATACAGCAATTTTGTTATTAGCTGTTAGTTTCTTACTTAAACAGATAGTAGCAAACTTGGATTTTGCTCAACTTTCAGGTCAAGCAAGCATTGATTTAAACGACTTAGCTAACAGTATTACTCAATTAGTAGTCAGTCAAGCAAATCAGTTAATGATTGTGTGGCTAGTGGTTGCTGTTGCTGGAATTACAGTAGGTTTCTTACGACGATGATAAATTTATAAGGAACGAAAAATGGAATATTTATTAGTTAACAATCTTAATTTTCATGGCTTAATCAAGCAATTCTTGTTAACTAAAAAAATTAGTCAGCGAACGATTAGTCAAATTCGCCGTGGAGAAACGCTGCTGCTGCTTAATGAGCATCCAACTGATTTGAAACAGCTGATTCAGCCTGATGATAAGGTGACTTTGCGTTTTCAACCAGAAGATAATC
This sequence comes from Liquorilactobacillus vini DSM 20605, assembly GCF_000255495.1. GTDB lineage: Bacteria > Bacillota > Bacilli > Lactobacillales > Lactobacillaceae > Liquorilactobacillus > Liquorilactobacillus vini. The sequence continues at coordinate 7,672 of NZ_AHYZ01000169.1, read as the reverse complement.
CGTTGCTTGAACCGAATTATCAGCCAATTGAAGTTTTATATGAAGACACTAATTGGTTAGCAGTCAATAAACCAGCCGGGCTGTCATCCGTCCCTGGGCCAAGCAATCGAACTACAACCTTAGTTAATCGGGTTAAAGGTTATTTGATCAATCAACAAGCAACTGATCTAGTACCACATGTAGTTACCCGTTTGGATCGTTTTACTAGCGGAGTAGTCTTGCTGGCCAAACATCATTTAGCTCAAAGCATGATTGAACCCCAAGTTGAAAACCATTTGCTTGACAAACGTTATCTGGCGGTTGTTGATGGTCAAATGAAAGTTCCACATGCTTTGATTGATTTGCCAATAAAACGAGTATTAGGCCAAGCAAAACGAATTATTGATGAGCAAGGACAGTCTGCGCAGACAGAATACTGGGTACAAAAAGTTGTATTAGGCCAAACGTTAGTTAAAGTCAAACTGTTAACTGGTAGGAATCACCAAATTAGAGTCCATTTTAGTCATTTAGGATATCCTTTGACTGGCGATCAATTATATGGTGGTAGTCAAAATTTGATTCAACGTCAGTCGTTACATGCTAGACAATTGATTTTTAGTGATCCATTTTCAAACAAAAAAATCAAAGTGGTTGCACCTTTGCCACTTGATTTGCAACAATTAATAGGGCAAGTTTTTAGCGATGACAATTTGCAAAATGTTTTTTCAGGTTAAACCAAATTTTCTGGTATAATTAAGAATGAATGTAATAATTTTAAAAAGCAAGGATAACTGAAACAGGGGTGACAATTTATGACTCCAATGAAGGAAGATTATTTGAAAATAATCTTTGAATTAGGTGGCACCAAAAAGAAAATTACAAATAAACAGATTTCATTGAGCTTGAATGTTGCAGCTGGTTCAGTTACAGAGATGGTCAGTAAGTTAGTCAAGGAAGAATTAGCTTCACATACACCTTATGCAGGGATCTCACTGACACCTAAGGGCATCGAAGTTGCTGAACAGCTGGTCAGAAGGCATCGCTTATGGGAAGTCTTTTTGTATGATAAATTGGAATATAAATTAGCTGATGTGCATGATGATGCTGAAATCCTGGAACACACAACAAGTGATCGTTTGATGAACCATTTAGATGTCTTCTTGAATTATCCAACGCATTGCCCGCATGGTGGGGTTATTCCCAGCGCTGACGGCAAATATCAAGAAGATAGTCATTTGGTATTGGCCGATGTAACTGATGGACAGGAGGTAGTTGTTGAACGGTTCATTGACAATCATGATTTATTGACTTATTTGGATGATTTAAAGCTGAAGATTGGTGATCGCTTAAAAGTAATTGCTCATCAGCCATTTGAAGGTCCAGTTAAGATTCGTTTAATTTCTGATCAGCAAGAAATGAATGTCAGTTTTAAGGCAGCTCATTATATCTTCGTGAAATAAGTTGGGTAATTAGCTATCTTTTTTGCAAAAGCTATGTTATACTCAAATTGTATTTTTGTATGGGTTACCGTGGTTAGATTGTTTCAAATAACTTTCCCCATTTGTGCCGATCAAGAATTACAATTTTATTAATATTTAGAAGTGCCCAAGCGGCACAAGGAGGATTTTTATTATGGAACAAGGTACTGTTAAATGGTTTAACGCAGACAAAGGTTTTGGCTTTATCACTCGTGAAGATGGCAGCGATGTATTCGTACATTTCTCAGCTATCCAAGGTGATGGCTTCAAGACTTTGGATGAAGGTCAGCATGTAACTTTTGATGTTGAACAAAGCGATCGTGGACCACAAGCTGTTAACGTTGTAAAAGATTAATTATTAAGCTTATTTTTAAAGTTATTAAATAATTAAAAACGTGTTCCGGAGCAGGAGTCAACTCTTGCTCCGGTTTTTTTTTGGAGGAAAATATGAAGCAACAAAAACAATTAAAACTTAACTGGCTTTTAATAGGCAGCTTGCTGGTCAGTACTGGAACCAGTTTTATTTGGCCTTTAACAACAGTTTACATGCATGATTATTTGCAGCAAACTTTGTCTTTAGCGGGAGTAGTTTTGCTGATCGAGTCAGTGGTCATGATTGTTGGGAGTTACTTGGGCGGCTACATTTTTGATCATTTGCATTTCCATTTTTGGCTGCAAGCCGCTTTAGGTTTGTCGGTTGTGTCAATGTTTTTATTAATTTTTTTCAATGGCTGGCCAGCTTACCCGATTCTATTGATTTTGAATGCTTTTGGCGGCTCGATTGCTAATACCATTATCAACTCGTTAGCGACTTTAGTTCAGGGTAAAGACTCACGTTATGTTTTTAATATGCTGTATTTTATGGCTAATGTCGGGGTTGTTTTAGGAACAATGCTGGTTGGAACGGTGATTAAGTATGATATTCGCTTTGTTTTTGTGATAACGTGGATCTTATTTATTATTTTTTGGCTAATAGCACAGTTTCACTACAATGTTAAAAAGCCTCTCAATGTTAAAAATTCGCAAAGCCAGCTGGCAATTACTAAAGTGAAAACTGCTCAACCTAATATCTGGATGATCTGCAGTTTATTGTTAGTTTATTTGGCAATTGAAATTGGCTATTCGCAATGGCAAAGTAACTTATCAATTTATATGCAGAGCTTAGCTATTTCGCTCCAAAAATACAGTTATTTATGGACGCTAAATGGAGTCTTGATTGTTATTTTACAGCCAGTTTTAAATTATTTAGAAGAACATTATCAAATTAATCAGTTCTATAAAGCTTTTTATGGTTTTGCTTTATTTGGTGTTGCCTTTGTTTCATTGGTATTTGCCAAAGATTATCTGCATTTCATTATTTCGATGGTCTTAGTGACCCTGGGTGAAGTAATTGTTTTTCCAACGATCCCGGCGTTAGCAGATCGTTTAAGTGCCCCAGCTGAAAAGGGCAAGTATCAAAGCTTTATCAGCATTTCGGCCTCATTGGGCCATGCTGTTGGTCCATTGCTTGGCGGGGTCATTATCGAAACTTTATCATATCAATTTTTATTTATAGTGATGACAAGCCTTGTTATTATTACAAGTTTGATTTGTTTAGTAATCAAATTCATGTTATTTACTGAGCAATGAGGAATTATCAATTGCAAATTTAGCCAGTTTATAAGATAATTTGCCCAAAGGATCCAGGAGGACATGACATTGCAACGGTATGATTTAATTATTGAAACAGTTTTATTAGCTGGCAAAATTATGATTGAAAATGGAGCCGATATGGCAAGAGTCGATGATACTTTGAAACGAATTGCCCGTAATTCGGGAATTGAGCAGCCTAAGATTTTTGAAACAACCACCGGAATTTTGATGTCAATTCCAGAAAAACGTTCGTCACAAGTTGAACCAATTCAAAAACGGACAATCGATCTAGAAAAAGTATCTTTGGTAAATCAAAACTCGCGTGCCTATCAAGCTGGCAAAATAACTTTAAAAGAATTGCATGATAACTTAATCAAATTAAATATTTCAACGCCGTTTTTTTCTTTTTGGCTCCAATTATTGGCAGCAGTTGTTGTTAGTTGTACCTTGCTTTTGATGTATGGGGGCAAATGGCAAGATCTTTTAGCAACGGCAATTGCAAGTGGCTTAGGATATAGCTGCTATTATTTTATTAATAATCATTTGCGGATTCGTTTTGTTAGTGAATTTTTAGGCTCTTTTTTGATTGGATTGACAGCTGTTTTAGCAGTTCGTTATTCTTGGGGCTATGAAGTTAACATGATAACAATTGGTGGGGTTATGCCATTAGTGCCAGGGGTGCCGATTACCAATGCCGTTCGTGATATTTTTGCTGGTCATTTACTTAGCGGCAGTGCCCGTGCCCTGGAAGCATTTTTAAGTGCTTGTGCAATAGCAATGGGAATTGCATTTGTTTTTCGGTTTATGTAAGTGAGGATTGAAAGATGACTTATCTATTAATGCAGATAATTTGTTGCTATTTGGCAACTTTAGGTTTTGGGATCATTGTCAATATTCCACATCGAGCTTTGAATGCTTGTGGTTGGGTTGGAGTTTTGGGCTGGTTAACTTTTTTAGGATTGCGGACGATCAATGCGGGAACAATCTTATCCAATTTATTGGCGGCTTTGATGATTGGACTCAGCTCAATGGTTATGGCTCAAAAATTAAAAATGCCAATGATTTTATTTAATATTCCAAGTTTAGTTCCATTAGTCCCTGGTGGTCAAGCTTATAACGCTGTTCGAAGTTTTGCTTTTGGCCATGATTTACAAGGAATTGATTATTTGGTTCAAGTATTGATGATTGCTGGTTCGATTGCAATGGGATTTTTCATTGCGGAGCTGGTAGCACGAGCATATTTTAAAACAGTTCTCAAATAATTGAATTATTTATTTCAGATTTGAATAACTGACAAAAAATTGTCAGTTTTTTTTTGATTTAATAACTTTTCAAAAGTAATCTGACTTTTGATCGCAGAAAATTCTCAAAAACTTCAAAATCTTTCTCTATACTCGAGCATATCGATTTAATTTAATAGAAATGATTATGGTTGGAGGATTGAAGATGAATTTTATAAAACGCGCCTGGCTGAATGTGATCAGAAAAAAGGGCCGTACATTATTATTAATTTTGATCATGTCAGCAATCTTGCTGTTTGTTTTTGCTGGTTTACTGATTCAAGAAGCAGCTTCAAAAGCCGTTGATAATGCTAAGCAAAGTGCTAATGCAACAGTTACTTTAAGTGCTAATCGAAGCAATGCTTTTCGACAGTTGCGGAAACATAAACAGCAAAAAAGCCTAACTTTCTCAAGTGTAAATTTGAAAACTGTTCGGCAGATAGCTAAATCAGGTTATGTGAAAAATTATAATACATTAAGCAGTACCAATGGAACAGCTAAATCGTTCAAAGCAATCAAAACCACTACAACTAACCAACCGGCTGGCCCAATAGGGGAAAAAAGCAAATCCAGTAGTAGTTCCAGCAGTTTGTCGTTGGATGGAGTGACTTCGACAGCTTTAACTTCAGCTTTTTCGGAGGGAACTAATAAGATAGTTTCCGGCAGAGGGCTAACGGTCAACGATCAGGGAACCAATCATACGGTTATTGAAAAACAATTAGCTAAGCAGAATGATTTAACGGTTGGTGATCAAATTAAAGTCAAAGTTTCAGGTAAGCTTGTTAAACTAAAAATTGTTGGAATTTACCGAGCAAGTTCAGCCTCAACAAGTCAGACACAGCCGCAAATGAGTGATCCAGCAAATACGCTTTACTTGTCAAGTAAATTCGTTGGTAAATTAAAAGGAACACCGCAAAAAGTTGACTCAGTTAGTTTTACAATGACTGATCCAGCCAAAGCTTCATCCTTCATTAAACAGGCGAAAAAGTCAATTAATACGACCAAGTTCTCTTTGACAACTAATGATGCAGTTTATCAGACTATGTTAACCCCTTTAAATAATATCAAGAGTTTCTCACAAAAAATTATTTGGTTAGTTTGTATTGCAGGGACAGCTATTTTGACCTTGCTCGTAATTTTAATGGTGCGTGAGCGTCGTTATGAAGCAGGGGTTTTATTGGCACTGGGAGAAAAGAAAAGTAAAGTCATTTGGCAGTTTTTTACCGAGTTATTTTTAGTAATGCTTGTTTCTTCCGTGATTGCGCTGATTGGCGGTAAATATGCTGGTAACCTAATGTCTAAGCAACTAATTCAGCAAACAACAGCTCAGACAACTTCGGTTAGTGGTGGTCAAACTGGCGGAATGCCAGGAGGCGGTGGTAATTCACAGGGAATGATCCAAGGCAATTCTCAAGGACAAAAGCAGCCTGCTCAAGGTCGAAGTAATGCGTCAGCAAGTCAAAAGCAATCATCAACTTTAAATTTGAAGATCAGTGTTAAAAATGTTCTGGAGCTATTAGGTTTTGGCTTATTGATTATCTTTATTGCAGTGATTTTAGGTACGATCAATATCTTACGCTGGCCACCAAAGAAAATTTTAACGATGTAAATTATTTAATATGATCTGGAGGGATTAATTTGCTAAAAGTCGAGGATTTAACCTATCAATATCCAAAAAGTGATAAGAAACTATTTGAACATGTCAATTTAGAATTTGATGCCGGCGAGCTATATGCAATTGTTGGCCGCAGTGGGGCAGGAAAAACAACTTTTTTATCACTGCTGGCCGGTCTGGATGTTCCAACTAGTGGCAAGCTTAAATATCAAGAGCAAATGGTTACTGCCAGTACTTTGTCAGAATATCGCCGCAAAGATGTTTCAATGGTTTTCCAAGCATATAATTTATTTGATTACATGACTGTTATGGAAAATATTCTAACGGCTATGGAACTGACGGGCTCAAAGAATCGTCATGATCGTCAATATGTTTTGCAGCTGCTGGCAAAAATTGGAATTGACCGGCAATTGGCAGATAAGAAAGTAGTTTTCTTATCAGGAGGACAGCAGCAACGTGTAGCGATTGTCCGAACAATGTGTTGTGATGCACAATTAGTATTAGCTGATGAGCCGACCGGTAATTTGGATGAAGATAATACTACTGAAGTCATTAATTTGTTTAAGAAATTAGCACATGAAGAGAACCGCTGCGTGATTATTGTGACCCATGAAGCTGAAGTTGCTCGAAATTGTGATGTTCAAATCGAATTGCATCAAGGGCATTTTAGTGTTCAAAGAAATCTTTGCCGTTCAAGTAAATGAAAAATTAAGAGGCTGGGAAATTTTGATTTTCCAGCCTCTATTTAATACAATCTTGAGTGTTTAATTCTTAGAATTAGTGTTAATTTTATTTGAGCTGCTTAAAGTACTGCCAGTAGTTGCTGCTTGGAGATTCAAAGCCTGACGCAATTCATTAGTAACTCGTTGCTTTTCAGTTTCAGGAACGGCTTCAAAGGATACGCCATCAATCTCATCTTGTTTTCCTTGAGCATGATCAGAACTGATATTTCTTGAAGTATGGCGATAGTTCAGTGCCAGCATTTCAAAATCTTTAAAGGTCAGATCAGTTTGTAACTGTTTGCTGATTTCGTTGAAAAAAGATGTTGACATTAAATTCTTCAAATTGCCAGCTTTATGAGCAATTGCTGCTAAGACTTGTCGCTGCCGCTGCTGCCTTCCATAATCTCCCAGTGGATCACTGTGGCGCATGCGAACGTAAGCCAAAGCACGCTTGCCATTCATGGTTTGAGCAGTACCTTTTTTAAAAGAATAACCGCCATAACTAAATGTCAGTAGCGGGTTAATTTTTACGCCTCCGACTGCATTAACCAAGTTTTCCAATCCACCCATATTAATTGTTGCGTAAAAATCGATCGGTACATTTAAATATTTCTGTACGGTTTTAACCGCCGTACCTGAACCACCATAATCATAAGCTGAGTTTAATTTACTAGGAAAATAATTTTCGAATCCGTAAACTGCAACCAGAGCATCACGCGGCAAACTAACTAAGGTTACCTTTTGCTTTTTAGGATTTAAAATGGCCACAATCATAGTATCAGTTCGACCTTTAAAGTTTCTGCCTAAAGCGCCAGTATCAGTTCCCATTAATAGAATTGAGACTGGCTTTTTTTCACGTAACATTTGCTGAGTGTCACGAGCTTTAGAAATTTTGGCGGAATTATAAACTTTATCAGCGGTTTTTTGAGCTGCTTGGTAGAGCTGATCAAGATGATGAAAGAAAAA
>NZ_AHYZ01000170.1 GCF_000255495.1 Liquorilactobacillus vini DSM 20605 | reverse complement strand
TTCTTCTTCCATGACGGTCTTTCGCAAACGAATTGCGCCCATTAGCTCTGAGTTGCGAACAATCATTGGTGACTGGGCCAAACAACAACTGAATCATTCTTTAGATGATGACCAAACAATCATCGTGGATGCGACGGTCGTACCAGTAAATATTCGCTTTCCGCAAGACTATTCACTACTCAGCCAAGCTCGCACAACGCTTGAAAAGTTCATTACTGAGTTGGCTCACCAGTTAAACACTAAGATTCCCCGAACCTACAAGCGGGAAGCTCACAAAGTTTATGTTCGTTTCACCAAAAAGCCCCGGCGTTCAGCTAAAGAAACCCGGAATCAGGTTAAAGCGCAACTGCAGTATGTGCGACGAGACTTACGTTATGTCCACGAACTTCGTGAACAAGGTGGTCAGCTGTCGGAACGTCAATTGGTTAAGCTGGCAACGATTCAACGTCTGTTTGAACAACAGAATTTCATGTATCAAAATAAGACTCATCGAGTTAAAGATCGCATTGTTAGTCTGGCACAACCCTATGTGCGGCCAATCAAGCGCGGAAAAGCCCGACAGAATACAGAGTTTGGCCCTAAGATTGATGCTTCCATTCAAAATGGCATCATTGAAATTGAACGGGTTGATTTCAATGCCTTTAATGAGAGTACCGACTTTCAAACCGTAATTGAGCGATACCATCATGTTCATGGTTACTATCCAGATGAAGTTCTTGCCGATAAATTATATCGAAACCGCGAGAACATCGCGTTTGCCAAGGAACATGGGATTAAAATAATTGGCCCCAAACTAGGACGTAAACCCAAATATATTGATCAAAAGGAACGGCGGCCACCATTGCCGTTTCAATCGATTTGGGGATCATGGTGGCCAATATCGAAACAGTTTTACGCTTTTTTTCTTGGAAACTTTTACTTATCATCAAAACTGACGCTATTTATTTAAAAATCAGTTATCAAACAAACCAAATAGATTAAATCTAAGGGCCTAATTCAGCAGCCACTATTTATCTTATCTGTGGCAAAACTGATCTTCGGCGAGGAATCGATGGTTTGGTAAATGTAGTTTTAGATCAATTCAAGATTGATCCATATTCTAAATCTTTATATCTGTTTTGCGGCACAAGAAAAGATCGATTCAAAGCTTTATATTGGGACGGAGATGGTTTTTGGCTGCTTTATAAACGAATTGAAAATGGTCGTTTACAATGGCCCACAAATACAAATGAAGTAAAGAAGCTGCATGCCAAACAATTAGAACGCCTACTTTCTGGTTGGACTGTCGAATCATCGATTCGACAAACAAAACCACCAAAATATACTAGTCATCAACGGCAATAAATGATAAACTCAAATCATCACATGAGGAATGGTGGTGATCCGTAATGTCTAAGAATGAAGAGCTTTTACAAAAAACACTTCGGCAAAATAGTGAATTAATGAAAAAAATTAAGCTGCTTAATGAACAAGTGGCATATTTAACAAACAAGTTA
>NZ_AHYZ01000171.1 GCF_000255495.1 Liquorilactobacillus vini DSM 20605 | reverse complement strand
TAACTTGTTTGTTAAATATGCCACCTGCTCATTAAGCTGCTTAATTTCTTTCATTAACTCACTATTTTGCCGAAGTGTTTTTTGTAAAAGTTCTTCAGTCTTAGACATTACGGATCACCACCATTCCTCATGTGATGATTTGAGTTTATCATTTATTGCCGTTGATGACTAGTATATTTTGGTGGTTTTGTTTGTTGAATCGATGATTCGACAGTCCAACCAGAAAGAAGGCGTTCTAATTGTTTGGCATGCAGCTTCTTTACTTCATTTGTATTTGTGGGCCATTGTAAACGACCATTTTCAATTCGTTTATAAAGCAGCCAAAAACCATCTCCGTCCCAATATAAAGCTTTGAATCGATCTTTTCTTGTGCCGCAAAACAGATATAAAGATTTAGAATATGGATCAAGCTTGAATTGATCTAAAACTACATTTGCCAGTCCATCAATTCCCCGCCGAAGATCAGTTTTACCGCAAACAAGATAAATTCCCTTAATTTTTCGCATATCAAGCAACATCATTTGAAAATCGCTTTGATTAAAGAATCTAAAATATATCCCTGGATGCGGTTATACACGATAACAGATTTATTATCATTAACTCTAACTTGAAAAGCTTTAGTAGGAGCCGAAGTCTGCGGATTAAAGGACTTATCCATTTTGATCTGAACAACATCAGGTTTATTGGTCATAAAAACACCTCATCATTCTTTATTGATGAGGTAATTTTACCGCTGAAATATATTCTTTTATAGACGGTCGGTTGTTAGGTGCTTACGTTGTTGCGGTTAATTTGGTTGATCATCATCCTCAAAGCCCAGTTCGCCCATCACGTGAGATGGCAGCTAGGATCATCACTAATGATCTTGAAATCCGAGTCTATAATGGTGCTTCACATGAAATATTGAAAAGCTTGAATATTTATCTTTGGAATCGAGATAATCATGTTCCCGAACATAAATGAAATGAAAATCTATCTTGTTTGCGGTAAAACAGATTTGCGCAAAGGGATAGATGGCCTTGCGGCTTTAGTTTTGGAAACTTTTGACTTGGATGTTTATGATAACGCCATTTTCCTTTTTTGCGGTACACGGGCAGATCGTTTTAAAGCTTTATATTGGGATAAAACTGGATTTGTACTTTATTACAAAAGAATTGATAATGGACATTTTCAATGGCCACGCAAACAAAATGAAGTTTGTAACTTACGGCCAAGCCAACTTCGTCGGCTTTTATCAGGCTTAACTATTGAGGAAAAGAAAACAATCAAGCCTGGGACAAAAGGAATATTATTTTAGCCTGTCACTCTAGTAATGACGGGCTTATTTTTGTATAATAAAAGGCATGATATTTGAAAACAAAGGGAGGTGAACCTAATGGACAAAAAAGATCAAGAAATTAAAGAGTTGGGTGGAGAAATTAAAAAGTTAAAGGAACAGATTTCTTTATTAGAAAAACAACTTGGCGAATATAAAGAAATTCTTGATCAGTATAAACGGATGATTTTTGTAAAAAAAACAGAAAAATCTGAATATATTGACCCACTTCAAATGAATCTTTTTAATGATAAGTTTGAAGAAACCCAAAATGAAGCTGAAGAAATAACAGTTAAAGAACATAAGAAAAAAGTTTCAAAACCAGGAAAGCGTAAACTTGACCTTTCTAGATATCCTCATGAAGAAGTTCATCATTCATTAGAAGGAACAGATTGCGTATGTGATGAATGTCATACGAAGTTACAAAAAATTGCAAGTAATTTTGTTAGACATGAAGTTGTAGTTATTCCTGAACAAATTAAAGTCATTGATCATTATCAGGATGTCTATAAATGTCAGCACTGTAAGAATAATTTTCCAGTCAAGCTTAAAAAAGCTAACATGCCACGTTCTCTTTTAGCGCATAGTCCATTAGCTTCACCTTCGGTCATCGCACATATTGCAGCGATGAAGTTTTTTTATAAGTTACCCTTGTATCGACAGGAATTTTGGGGAAGATTCCATGGAATCGATCTGCCTAGATCGCAAACATCGCATTGGATGATCAAAATTTTTGCAGAACAATGTGAACCTTTATATGAGTATTTGCGAAAACAATTAATGGAGCTACGTTATATTCATATCGATGAAACCCCATATAATACAATTGAATCGAAAAAGGCCAAAACCTTTTATTGGGTTATAGCATCTGGAAAATATGAAGAAAAACAGATAGCTATTTATCATCATCATGATGGTCGAGACCGAGCAACTGCGATAAAACTTTTAACCGGTTTTAAGGGGGCTGTTCAAACGGATGGTTATGCAGCGTACAATTTTATTGATAATACCAAACATCTTGGATGTTTGGCGCATGTACGTCGTAAATTTGTCACTGCATCTCAAGTGGGCTTAACAAAGAATTCTAGATCAGTTAGTGCTAAAATCGTAAAAAGGTTTGATGAGATAATTTCCTTGGATAATCAAGGAACTGAGCTCAAAGAAGAAAGAAAACAGCGACGACAGAAAATAATCCTCCCCAAAATGAAAGCTGTTTTTGATGAGATCAATAAACTGATTATTTCACCAAAATCTGCACTGCATCGAGCTCAACAATATGCCCTTAGTCAGGAAAATCGAATCATAAATACTTTGAAAGAAGGATATTATGAACTGACTAACAATCGCGCAGAGCGCGTTGTTAAAGAAAGCGTAATGGGAAGAAAAAACTGGGAGTTTTCAACAACTTTTGCCGGTGCAAAAGCTAATGCGATCGCATTAACATTGATCATGACAGCCAAATTAAATCGTTTGAACCCGGAGGCATATCTCTATCGGATTTTGAAAAAGTTAACAGAAGTTGACAACTTAAATGAAGATGTACTTGAAGGCTTGATGCCTTGGAATCTGAAATCCGATTTTTCTAATCAAGAATTACTATATTAATTGAAAAAAGCGGCCCTCGCACCAAGAACCTAGGATCATTATACGATTCTAGGCTATTTGTGCATAAGACCGCTATCTCAGCTACCGCTTACGAAAAAAATATACTTGGCATCCAAAGAAAATAAGATAAGCATGTAATAACTGCTCACTATAACAGCAGCTAAAGCTAGGTTATTTACCACTGCCACAATAAAGTACTATTTTTATTTGTGGCAGATTCCGTACGAATTCCCCAAAACTCAGGAAGTTTGTAGCTAATTGTATATTCAAGCAACGTTGGAGACACGTATGGCAACGATGTCTTTCTTTTTTGCTGAATAAAAGTAACTGGCGGAGTTAATTGAGGAAAATATTTGATAATTTCCTTATCGGTTATCAATTTACCAGTACTTTCCTGTGAATAATTAAGTAAATAGGGATCTAACTCACTATCTATTTGAATTCTTTGATAAATTGAATCAAAGCTATCAGGTTTATTAATCAAGGATAAGTTAATAAACTTCTGGTTAATATAACTGGTTGAATATTGAATGATTTTTTCCCCATAATAGCGTAACCTAACTATTTTTACATATTTATCACTATTTTTTAAATACATCGTTTTTTTGATCTCGGGGTTTTTTTCAATTTTTACTGAAATTACTTTAACATCTTCGGGAATTCCTTTTGATAAGTTAAGATCTGTAAAAAGGACAATATTTTGATGATTTTCTTTAGCAATAAAAGTTCCTTTCCCCTGAATACGTGTAACTACATTTTGGTTTTCAAGGTAGTTCAGTACTTTTACGGCAGTAGTAGAGCTCACTTTAAACCGTTTTCTAAGATCTGTTTCGCTATAAAACCGATCTCCTGGTTTTAATTTCCCATTCTTTGTCTCTTTTATTAAGATCTCTGATATTTCTTTATATTTTGGTAGTAACAAAAGATTACCTCACAATATGAATTAAAAAAATTAAATAACTTTAGCTACTCTGACGATCCAATCAGTTCCGTAATCAAAACCTGTTGCAGCAACCGTCAAGCTGTTTTCTTTAAGATTTTGATGAAACATTAGCTCTTCATTGTTATCTAGCCAGGAAACTTTTTCAACTCTTTTATGGAAATTTAAAAAGGTTCTTGAGCTGACTTTTTCCCCACCTAAAACTACATTTTCATTTCCCCGGATTCTCAAGTTAAATACGAACAAATAGAAACTATCATTCATTTTCAAAGCAAAGTCTTTAGGAGAAGTTGCCTTAATATCCGTCGCTTTTCCATAATATAATATGTTCTTTGTCATTTTAACCCATTTACCAATTAGTTTTAAGTAGTTTTTACAAAGTTCTGGAATTTCACCATTCCCAGTTAAACCAATATTAATTAGAATATTTGCGCCGATTTGCCTTGCATGTGCTATGCTTTCAATTATTTCGCGTGGTGACTTGTAATCTAAGTCATTCGTGGCTATTCCCCAATGATTATTGAGGGTCAGTGACATTTCTCCAGAAATATATTTTTCTTGGTTATTATGATTTACTTTTTGAGGACAACCTCGTTCATAAGTTACTGCATCAATTTCAGGATTACTTATTTTTCCACGATTTTTAAGACCAGTATTATTAATTATAATTGCATCAGGTTGATAATGTCTGATCATACCGTAAAGCTCATCTAAGTGCCAATTAGCCTGTTTTTTATTCCAATTGCCGTCAAACCAAAATCCGCTAATTTTACCATAGTATTTGCATAAAACTTCTACTGACTTTTTTAAATATTGTAAATATTTATTGAAGTCTTTTTCGTATAGTTTTGAATGCCAGTCATAAGTTGCTATGTAAATAAATGGTTTTATATTCTCTTCATTACATGCATTCACAAATTCACGAATTAAATCTCTTTTGGCAGGGCTGTGAAGGGCATCAAAAGAACTTAAGCCTTTGGTATCGTACAAGAAGAATCCTTCATGATGTTTTGCTGTTAAAACAATGTACTTAGCACCAAGGCTTTTAGCACATTGTACCACTTGTCTAGGGTGAAACTGGCTAGCGGTGAAAGAGTTTCTTAAATGCTCATATTTTTCCTTTTTACGTTGATGTATTAATTCAGTCCATTCGCCTACTTCAAGTTGAGAGTACAATCCCCAATGAATAAATAAGCCGATTCCAAGTTGTTCATAGTCTGCTATTCTTTTAAAAATTAAAGTCATTGTCTTCACTCCTTAATATCAAATACAATCTTAACACATTAAGTTGTTGAAAGATATATTACTTACAAGCATTGAGGGGATCAGCCATTATCTTAACTAAAAAAAGTATTTCTGCAAAATGCCTGTTTTAAAGTAAGAAATACTAACGATATAATTGTTAATATTTATTGATGCCGATACTTTTTTATGCTAGCATTTGTTTGTTACATAAGTTAACGCGTTAAGTTGAGAAAGGATTGGTGAAAAATGTATATTTTAGCAAGTCATGGGGATTACTCAGTTGCGGCTTTGAATAGCTGCGAATTGATTACTGGTAAGCTTAATGATTTTAAATCAGTTTCATTTAAAGATCCAATGGGTGTTAGCGATATGGTAAAAAAGTACCAAGATATTTATAAAGTACTGCCTAGAAATGAGCCGGTAATAATAATTGCAGATATTATTAATGGAACCCCATTAAATGCTGCAATAATTTTTAAACAAAGTCATGATAATGTCCGTATTTTTTCAGGATTGTCTTTAAGTTTAATTTTAACTCTGGCAACTGGTACAGAAATTTCCGAAGCATTAAAGCAAAACCGGGAATTTTTGAAAGAAGTTAAGGATGATAATTTTAATAGCTCGAAAGAATCTAAAAATCCAAGTAAAGAAAATTTTCAAAAAAATGATCATGTATATATAAGAGTCGACTCACGGTTAATTCATGGTCAGGTAGCTACAATGTGGACTAACGAATTAAGTTTGGATCGAATTATGGTCGTGGATAATCAAATTGTAAAGGATCGTATACAAAAAATAGCTTTAAAAACAGCAAGGCCTGCCGGCATACACTTAAGCATACTTACAGCTACAGGAGCGGCAAAAAAAATTAAAGAGAATCTCTATGCTGGACAGAATATATTAATTCTGGTTAAAAATCCATTGATGTTAAAAGAACTGTCAGATTTTGGAGTCGTAATCAAAGAAATTAATGTTGGTAATCTTTCAATGTCTACAGGCTCAAAACAAGTTTTTAAAAGCGTTGCATTGACAGACAAAGATAAAAAAATCTTTCAAGATTTGGGAGCAAAAGGGATTAAGATTTTTCATCAAATGGTTCCTTCTGACAATAAGGAAAGTTTATTAGAAAAATTATGAAGGGAAGTATCAATTTATGGCTATTGCATGGTGGCAAATTTTATTATTAACGGTGCTTGCTTTTTGGATGATTATTGATCAAATAACTGTTGGAATTTTGTGTAACTATCCTCTTTTAATAGGTTTTGTTGCAGGCATAATAGTTGGCGATATAAAAACTGGTTTAGTAGTTGGCGCAACTTTACAATTAATGGTTTTAGGTGTTGGTACTTACGGTGGGGCGAGTATGCCCGATTTTATGACTGGCGCAATTATTGGTACCGCATATGCTGTAATAACTAGTAAAGGAATTAATTTTGCTATTGGTTTAGCTGTTCCCGTTGGTCTATTAATGGTCCAATTAGATGTACTTGCTCGTTTTATTAACACATTCTTTTTGCACCGTATTGATCGGTTCATTAAGCAAGGAGACTCTAAAAAAGTGGCACGTAATGTAGTTTATGGTGTCTTCCCATGGGGGCTATCCAGAGCAATACCAGTATTTATTATGTTAATAGTTGGTAATCATTTTGTAAAAATGATAGTGAATTCGATGCCGGAATGGCTTACAACAGGACTTTCTACGGCTGGCGGTATTCTGCCGGTAGTGGGTATTGCTATTTTGCTTAGATTTTTACCAACTAAAAGATTCATTTCTTATTTTTTAATAGGTTTTGTTGCTGCAGCTTATCTAAAAGTTCCGATGCTTGGTATTGCTTTGATTGGTGTTGCCATGGCTATTATTTACTTTAATCGTGATTCATCAAATGATACAAAAGAACGTAAATCAATTAGTCAAGATAATTTACGGGAGGTAAATGAAGATGACAATGGAGAGTACGAAGACTAATAAAGAGTTAATCACCAAAAAGGATATTTTTCGAACTAACTGGCGATGGTTGTGGTCAAGTCAAATTTGCTGGAATTATGAACGGATGATGTCAACGGGATATTTATATACGATGCTACCTATTTTAAAAAAGATTTACCCGAATGAGGCAGATTTCATTGATATGATGTCAATCCATAATCAATTTTTTAATACGAATGCTTATGTGGGTGGATTTATTGTAGGAATGGATATATCGATTGAGGAAAAGGATGGTATAAAAGCAAAAGATGCTGTTGTTGGTTTAAAATCCGGCTTAATGGGTCCTTTTGCTGGTGTTGGAGATACAATTTTTGGAGTTATTCTTCCTACAATTTTCGGATCAATTGGTTCTTACATGGGATTAAAAGGCAATCCACTTGGTGCAATGTTATGGTTGGCGGTAAACTTTATGGTCTTAGTTCTAAGATTTTCTTTTATGCCATTAGGTTATTCACAAGGCACAAAGTTGATTACTTCAGCTGAAAATAAGTTGAGTAAAATAACCGATGCAGCTATTTTATTGGGTGTAACTGTTGTTGGAGGTCTGATACCAAATGTAATTACTGTTAAAATGCCATTAGTATTTAAGATGGGGAAAGTAACTCTGAAAGCACAATCAGTACTTAATCAGATAATGCCATCTTTAATTCCCATAATTTTAGTTGTACTCGGATATTGGCTTCTTGGAAAAAAGAAAATGAACTCCACAAGATTGATAATATTGACAATGGTTGTTGGTATCATTTTAGGAGGATTTGGGATTTTAAGTAAATAAAATTGTAAAGAATAATTGGGATGTGTAGTTTTTACAAAGTATTTGTTAAGCTAGGAAAGCATCAAGAATGTAAACTTTTTAACGATAGCGTGAATAGTTGCAACAAAAGACCAGCTGAAATCTCAAATGAGATTAGCTGGTCTTTTTTTAACGGTCGATTGTTAGGTGCTTACGTTGTTCACGAGAAATTAGTAGTTAATTAATTACTTGTTTCCAACTTGTGTCTTTTATTTGATTAAAATAAGTATGGTTTTATTAAGGTTAATATGCTTTAATAAAGATAATTAAAAATGAAGCCTTTTGAATTATTTTACAAAAAAGAGGCTATTTTCGTTCATAATACTTCATCCTTCCCGCTTTTTTGAAATATTATGGAATATAATGGAATATTATGGTTGATATATAATAAACTACGTGTTAGTATAATTTTTAGGAGGTTATGTAAGTGCTTGCAGAAGAACGACAGCAAAAAATTTTATCTATTTTAAAGGTGAAAAGTATTTTGAAATTAGAGGAAATATGTAAGTTTACTGGATGTTCCGAGTCATCTGCTCGAAGAGATTTGCAAATATTAGAACAACAAGGCTTTTTGATAAGGATTCATGGGGGGGCAAAGTTAAAACGTTCATTACAGAGTGAGCCTGATATGGCAGGTAAAGCATTTGAGAATGTTCAGCAAAAAAATGGAGATAGCTAAAATATACTGCTACTTTGGTGGAAAAAGAAGATGTAATTTATCTTGATGCCGGATCTTCAACATTAGCTATGATTCCTTACTTAGATAATAATTTACAATTAACAGTTGTTACTAATGGAGTAATGCATGCCTCTGAGTTAGCAGATCGAAATATTAAGACAATTTTGATTGGTGGTGAATT
This sequence comes from Liquorilactobacillus vini DSM 20605, assembly GCF_000255495.1. GTDB lineage: Bacteria > Bacillota > Bacilli > Lactobacillales > Lactobacillaceae > Liquorilactobacillus > Liquorilactobacillus vini. The sequence continues at coordinate 1,729 of NZ_AHYZ01000171.1, read as the reverse complement.
AAAAAATACAACAAAGGCAATAATTGGAATTGGAACTATAAAAGAACTTTTGAAGTATAGATTCAATAAGGTATTTTTGGGTATCAACGGAATTAGCTCAAAATATGGTTATACAACACCTGATCCTGATGAAGCAGAACTTAAAATAACAGCTGGTCAACAAGGAGAGCAAAGGTTTGTTTTAGCTGATAGTTCAAAGTTTGGACAAGTTTCGTTCGTAAGGGTAGCTAAATTAAATTGGGCAACTATTATTACTAATAAATTACCTCATGTAATTTTTAATAAATATAATAGTTTAACAGAAATTAGGGAAGTTCCAGTAATAGTTTGAAAATTATTGTGAATCACCGAATATTTTAGATAGCTTATGGGCGAAAAAATATTATACAAAAATTGATTATTTATATTTAGGTGATTATTAATGAAAATAATTCTTTTGAGTCATGGGCATTTAGCATCTGGCATGAAAAATACCGTTGAATTAATTACTGGTAAAAGAGATAATTTGATTGCTTTTGATGCATATGTAGATAAAAATAAAGATATCAATGAGTTTCTCGATTCATTGATGAAATTAAAAGAAAGGTTTGTTGTTATTACTGATATCATGGGTGGAAGCGTTAACAGACTAGCTATGGAAAAATTAAATCATAAGGATGTTTTAATTGTTACTGGTATGAACGCTGCCTTAGTTTTAGACGTTGTCTTATTACAAGAAAATATAAGCAAAGAAAAAATAGAGAAAGCGATTATTGAGAGTAAAAAAATGACTAAACTGTTACTTCCAGAAAATGAGAAAGTTATATCTGATCAAATTGATGAGGATTTTTAAAAAGAAAGGGGAAATTAAAGTGATCCAGTTATTAAGAGTCGATCATAGACTATTGCATGGACAAGTTGTATTTTCTTGGTGTTCGCAGTTAAATCCAAACTGTATATTAATTGCTGATGATAATATCGTGAATGATAGTGTAAGAATATCGGCCTTAAGATTAGGTAAACCAAATGATACTAAGTTGGTAATAAAAAATGTAAGCGATTCAATATCTGCAATTAATTCAGGAAAAACTGATAAATATAATTTAATAATTATTGTCCCAAATATTGAAGAAGCCGTAACTCTAGCTAAAAATGTTAAGCAAATAACTTCAATTAATTTGGGGGGCACAAAGGCAAACAAGCTTACTCATCCAATTTCAAATATGGTTAATGTCACTGATGAAGAGGAAAAGTTACTTAGAGAAGTAATTGGTCTTGGAAAAGAAGTTTACATTCAGGCTGTACCAAGTGAACAAAGAAGAGAATTTAAATAATCTTAGGGAGGCTTTTTATTATGGCTCAAGCGTTACTTGTTTTTATAATCTCTGTCATCGGATATTTAGAATGTGGGGTCGGAAATTCGATGATCCAGCGACCAATTGTTATGGGCCCGTTGGTAGGATTAGTATTAGGTGATGTATCAACTGGCTTAAAAGTCGGAGCAATTCTTGAATTAGCATTTATGGGAAATATTACTATTGGAGCGGCATTACCACCTGAAATTACAGCGGGAGGCATTTTAGGTACAGCTTTTGCAATAAAGACAGGTTCTGGTGCAGCTGCTGCGCTAGCTTTAGCTATTCCAATTGCAACAGTTGCATTGTTGATAAAGAACTTTTATTATCTTACTGCTAGATCATATTTTCTACATAAATCAGATAATTATGCAGCAGAAGGAAATGTAAAAGGG
>NZ_AHYZ01000172.1 GCF_000255495.1 Liquorilactobacillus vini DSM 20605 | reverse complement strand
GGAAAGGTGGTTGACCGGAAATGGAAATGGAAAAAATCAATGACAATACCATTCGTGTTTTACTTGAAAATGAAGATTTGAACGAGCGCGGAATTACTGTTCTTGATTTGCTGGGGAACCATAAGGAAATTGAAAGCTTCTTTTATAGTATTTTAGAAGAAGTTGATGTGGATCATGAGTTTCGAGAAAATGAAGCAGTTACTTTTCAGTTACTGCCGAGTCGCAATGGACTTGAGTTATTTATCAGCAAAGCAACAGCTAAGGGAAATAAAAAGTCGGGCTCACAGACTAATGGTGATGACGATGCTGGTTTTTCATTAGTTAATGGCCAGACTTTGGCGGATTATCTTAAAAATGGTGGTTTAAATATTTTAAAAAATGAATCTGAAGCAGCAATTAAGGACGATGGTGATGGAGTTTCTGGATATATAGATGACGAACGTTTCAAACGTCAACATTATGTTTTTGCATTTTCAGATTTTGAGGATTTTGTTCAACTGGCTAAAGCTTTAAAAACCGATGAACTTGGTTCGAGTTTGTATTTATTGAATCAGACTCTTTATTTAGATGTTGTTTTCTTTACTGAACAAATTGAAGAAGCTGAAATTTATGATATTTTGGCAGTTCTAGAGGAATTTGGAAAACATGTTAGTCTTGAACATGATGTTTTAGACGAACGTGGAAAATGTTTGCTGAGATCCTCAGCCTTTGAATTAGCACGTTACTATTTTAAATAAGTAATTGAATAAGCCTTTGAAGCGGATAAGTAGTTGCAAGAAATTTGCAGCTGCTTTTTAGTTTTTTAGAAAGTAATTGACGTAATTAATAATGAGGTGGTCAAATGTTAATTGCAGAAAATTCCGCTGGTAAAAAGGTAACTGCTTTTGAAGTTTTAAATTCAGACAATCACCAGTTTTCTTGTCCAATCTGTCACGGAATGGTGGTCTTAAAAAGAGGCAGATTGAGGATGCCACATTTTGCACACTATCATCAATGTCCTGCCCATGAAGAAGGGGAGACTGTTGAGCATCTAACAGGAAAAATAAAACTATTAGCTAATTTTTCACAAGCCGGCTATTATTGTAAATTAGAAGTTTATTTGCCTAAAATAAAACAGCGACCTGACTTGTTAGTGGACTTAGGTGATAAATTATTAGCCGTTGAATTTCAATGCGCGCCGCTTAAGTTAACAACTTTTAAACGACGAACGCTTGGTTACGTCAAGCAGGAATTAAGATATTGGTGGATCCTTGGTAAACGTCACTTTCCTAGAAAAAAATTGACGCAGCAAATTGCTCAATTTATGAAATGGCATCCAAATCTGGGCTTTTATTTAATTTATTATTTTTCTGATCAAGGAATTTTTATACTTGTTTATCAAATTAAGCAACCTGATTTTTTAAATTTACAGTATCGCTGTTTTAAGACAACTGATCTTATAAAATTACAAAAGTTTATGAGAACGATCTCAAAACCGCTAAAATTATCATTGCAAGCGCGTCAACGTCAACAAAAAAATTTTTTAAAAGCTTGTTCATATTGTCAAGGAAATTTATTTCAGGAACAAATGGCTTGGTATCAACAAAGGGTAGTCTTTAGAAACTTGGGAGTGAAACTGTTGCCTTTTTCTCTTAATTATCCACTTTTTATCAGCAAACAACTTATTTGGCAAAGTCAGCTTTTGCGAAGTAACTATCAAGGCCTTCAACAATCAGAAGCTTTAAAGTTGGTTACTTGGCAAACTTATCAGCTGCCTTTGTTGAATACACAGCTATTTTTAAAACAAAGCCAAAATTACTTTTTTATAAAAGCACAGCAACTTAGAGTGACAGAATACACAATTTAATAAAAAGCTTTTCATTTATTAAACACAGTTCTTTAATAAATGAAAAGCTTCTTGGTTATAAAGTATGCAAATGAGGAATGTTTTGATTTTTAGAATTATCTTGGTTAATTAAAAGATCGTTTAATTTTCCATTGCACAAGTCTTCTAGTAACTGATAAGAATTACACTCCGTTAAAGAAACTCCGCAATCAATTCCTTCTAAATTGTAAATTACAATTGTTGGATAACTGTGAACTTTCATTTCAGCGGCCATCTGCAGATCTTGGCGAAATGAATTAGCTGTAAAATTCGAACGACGATCATTGGTGAACATTTCCCAATCGAGGTGACTAGTGATGGCAATTTGTTGAACGAGTTGATCGCAATAAGAAATGTTGTTTTCAAATATTTCTTGCTGCAAGTTTAACAAAAATTCACGACCGCGTTTCTTTCCCTGAAATAAAGCAGCTTTGTAATCTAGCGACGCTTGATAAGCTTTTTGGAAAAGCAGATTTCGCAAATTTAAATTATTCAGTGGTAAAGAATTTTCCACCATCATTGAGGAAATCGTTTCAAGATTGATAAAAGGTATGAAACGAAATTTGAGCTGATCTTTTAAGACTTCAGCCAACCTTAGGATATTTTGTTCTGAATTAAAACAGCTGGTGCCAATTGGATTGATGAAGAGATATAATTCTAACACCGTTTTTCCCCCATTAAGATAAAATGCGATGATTTTGTTGAGCTACTTATAGCTTAACAAATAAAAAAATTTTTTCAATGATTCTGATTTACAATTTCTTTTCATTTCTAAAAGGGGCATTATTTAAAACAGTATGGTAAACTATGGTTGCAATGTAAAACAGACTTCAATTAGTTAGATCGAATTAGAAGAGGTTATTTATGAAAGTCGCAATTTATGCAAATGAGGGCCGTCGTTCGACGATCATTAGTCAACGTCTTAAAAAAAAGTTTGCCGATACTCATTTTATTTATGATGAAAAAAATCCAGATATAGTCGTGACAGTGGGTGGCGATGGAACATTGCTTTCTGCTTTTCATAAGTATGCAGCAATTATTGACACAGTCCGTTTTGTAAGTGTTCATACTGGACATTTAGGTTTCTATACCGATTGGCGCGAAGATGAGATCGATGATTTAGTTGTCAGCTTACAGTCGGATAATGGACAAGCTGTCAATTATCCATTACTAGATATTCGGGTTAAGTATCAAGGGTTAGCTAAAGCTGTTAATTATTTAGCGCTAAATGAATCTACTTTAAAAAGAAACAGCGCTACTATGGTCACAGATGTTTACATTGGCGGTGAATTTTTTGAAAAATTTCGTGGAGACGGACTTTGCATTTCAACTCCAACTGGGTCGACGGCCTACAACAAATCATTGGGAGGTGCGGTAATCCATCCTAATTTGAAAGTCTTGCAAGTTACTGAGATTAGTTCAATCAATAATCGAATATTTCGGACATTAAGTTCACCGATGATCATTGCTCCTAGCGATTGGATAACTTTGATTCCAGATCGTCAATCTGATTATATATTAACCGTCGATCAAGATACTTTTCATGGAAAGCAGATCGAACAAATCAGATATAAAATTTCAAAAAAGAGCATTCATTTTGCTAAATATCGGCATATGCAATTTTGGCGACGAGTTCAGGATGCATTTATTGGCAATGAATTTGGAAATTAATTGGATTAGCCACCAACCGCAAAAAATTAAAATTAAAAGTTTTCTTAAACATCAGGGCGTTTCACGGCGCTTGTTGACAGCTGTTAGACATCATGGAGGATGCTTATTATTAAATGGCCAAAATTGTCGAAAAGTTGATTGTATTTTTCCGGGGGATCAATTGACGCTCGGATTGCCGGCGGAAAATTCACCAAATTTACAGCCATCATTTGTTCCAATTGAGGTTTGTTATGAAGATCGAGATTATTTAATCATCAATAAACCAGCTCGAGTAGCTTCAATTCCTTCTCCGCTTCATCCAAATGACTCATTAGTCAATCGAATTTGGGGATATTACCAGATTCGCGGATACCAAAATATTATTCCACATATTGTTACCAGACTCGATCGTGATACTTCTGGATTGGTATTGATTGCTAAGCATCGTTTTGCGCATTCATTGTTAAATGACTCGTTGAAAGTTAAAGTTCAGAAAGATTATGCTGCTATTTTGACAGGCAGAATTCAACATTTTCACTCGTTGATTGCACTGCCTTTGACCAGAGATCCTAATTCATTGATCAAACGTCAAGTGGCTAAAAATGACGGTCAACCAGCAACAACAGAACTATGGCTGCAGCAAAATTTTGCTCAAGCAGCCTTTTGTTATTTGCGGTTACACACTGGGCGAACGCATCAAATTAGGGTTCATTGTGCTTATTTAGGTCATCCGTTAATTGGTGATACTTTGTACGGTGGAAAGATTAATCAAGTGTTACAGCGGCAAGCTCTACATTGTTATTGTTTAAAATTCCAACAGCCATTAAGCAACAAGATGATTGAAATAACTTGTCAACTTCCGAAAGATATGAAAAACTATTTGCTGAAGCAGGATTAGAAGGATTAAAAATGACGGAAGTAAAAAATAACCATCAAACTAAACAAAATAAAATTGCTAAATTACTTGATAGTCAATCAGCTACGCGTTTTCGGCAGTTTTTTTTAAAGTTACACGTTTATCAGCAGGCACAAATAATCACAGAATTAGACTTTCAGCAACGACAGCGTTTATATCGTTATCTAACAGCTCATGAAGTGGCGGATGCATTTAATGAACTTGAAGATAAAGCGATTGGTGCAAAATATTTCGCTGAAATGATTCCTAAGTATGCGGCTAAAGTAATTTCGGCTATGTACACCGATAATGTCGTCGATATCTTGGCAAATTCCCGACAAGAAGATTTAGGGCGGTATTTTCATTTTTTACCAGATCAAAAGGCTGCTGAGATCAGAGAAATGCTTCATTATCAAGATAAAACTGCCGGTGCTATCATGGCAACTGAGTTTGTGGCGATTTTAAGCAACCAAACAGTTAAATCGGCCATGCATGTTTTAAAAATCCAAGCAAAACAAGCAGAAACAATTTATTATGTTTACGTAGTTGATCAAAGAGAACAGTTGATCGGAATTGTGACCTTAAGAGATTTGTTAACTGCTTCAGATAATGCTTTGATTAGTGAAATCATGAGTCCACAAGTAATCTCGACGCGTGTTGATACTGATCAGGAGGAAGTCGCACAAACTATTCGTGATTACAATTTTTTGGCATTACCAGTAGTTGATTTTGATAATAAATTGATTGGAATTATTACGGTTGATGATGTGATCGATGTTATTGATGAAGAATCTGCAGAGGATTATGCTGGCTTAGCTGGTGTTGATATTGATGAAAATCCTGATAATCCTGTTATGGCAGCAATCAAACGCTTGCCATGGTTAATAACCTTGCTTTTTCTGGGGATGTCGACGGCCTCTTTAATTTCACATTACGAAGATTTAGTCAGCGAAGCCAGCATTTTAGCCGTTTTTATTTCTTCAATCACTGGAACAGCTGGAAACGCTGGAACCCAAAGCTTAGCAGTTGCTGTTAGACGTTTAGCGGATAAGGATGCTGATCATCGTGGTTTGTTAAAAATCATTTTTTCAGAATTATTAACAGGTTTGTTAATTGGTTTAATCACTGGCACAACAATTATGGTTATTGTTGGCATTTGGAAACAAAACTTTAGTTTAGGTTTAGTGATTGGTTTAGCAATGATGTGTGCGATTATTGTTGCTAATTTGGCTGGAGCACTGATTCCAATGTTAATGAATCGGCTGGGCGTTGATCCGGCGGTGGCTTCCGGCCCATTTATCTCGACACTTAGTGATTTGACCTCAGTTTTGATTTATTTTAATATTGCACAAATTTTTTTAAGATTCATTCTTAAACAATAAGACTTTTTGAAATTAGAATTAGGACTTGACTTTATTTTTTAATCATTGTTTAATAAAAATATCATAATTTTAAAGAGGGAATTTTAAATGTCAGTTTTTACACAAACACAATTTTATTACTATTATGGCTTTACTTACTTTAAGTAAAGTCCGTGTTTGTGTGCTAGACACGGATTGGAAAGTTCGTGTCTAGGTGCGTAAAGACATTTTTGCCAGCTAGACAAAAAATCTAGTTGGCAAACAGAGTTAGTAAAAGACCAACTAGATGCAAAAATCTAGCTGGTCTTTTTTTTCGGGAGGTTTTTAGATGAGATTAAGTAATCGTACTAGATTGGTGACCTGTTTATATTTAAATTACTTTGTTCATGGAATCGGATTGATCATCTTAGCTCAGAATATGAAAGAGCTGGGTGATTTGTGGAAGCAACCATTAGCAACGGTTTCCTATGTAATCTCAGGAATCGGCATTGGAAAATTATTTGCTTACTTGGTGCTTGGAGTTTTAGCTGATCGTTTTGGTCGCAAAAAATTTATATATTTTGGAATAATTTGCTACTTGATTTTTTTCAGTGGGATGTTGATTGCACCAACGATTCAAATTGCCTATTTATTAGCTATTTTGGCAGGAGTTGCTAATTCAGCTCTTGATACGGGAACTTACCCAACGTTTATTGAATTAGGTAAAAATAATGGTTCAGCTAATATATTGATCAAAGCTTTCATGTCTGCCGGGGAATTTGTGTTACCGTTACTCGTTGCTTTTTTAGAGAACCGAGAGCTTTGGTTTGGCTGGTCATTTATTTTACCAACATTTGTTTTACTAATAAATTTAGGATTGTTTATTCCAGTCAAGTTTCCACTCGCTAATACGATAACACAAGTTTCGCAACAAGGCAGTCTGCAACTGAAAGCGATGAAAAAGAACTGGTTGGCTGTCTGTTTAGCACTTTATGGTTATACATCGATGGCAATCATGATTTTGTATACTCAGTGGATCAGTTTATATGCTCAAGCTGAACTAAATTTTTCAAATTGGCAGTCACATTTTCTGTTGTCAATTTATAGCATTGGCTCAATCGTTGGAGTATTAATCGTTTTTGCACTTTTAAGAAAAAATGTTAGCGAAACAACGCTACTTCTAATTTTGAACCTATTGGCACTTGTGAGTTTGACATTAGTTTGTTGGGGACAAAATTTCAACTTACTGGCAATTGCTTCGTTTGCTTTTGGTGTGACGGCAGCAGGCGGAGTGATGCAAACTGGCTTAAATTTGTTTTTAAAGTTATTTCCTCGAATCAAGGGCCTTTTGACCGGGATCTTTTTTACTTTCGGCAGCTTGGCACTTTTTTCAGTTCCAATTTTAACTGGCTGGCTTTCAAAAACAAGTGTTGCGCTGGCTTTGAGGTCTAACATGATCATTTGTGTAATTGGCTTGGGGTTGGTTATGGTGACTTGGGGATTACTTAGAAACACAACGACTTTAAAAACAGTTCGTCAAAGAATATCTTTGATCGATCGAGGCATTATTATTTTGTTGAAGCGGCGTTTTCGAGCAGTTGATCAAGTTGGCCAAATTAAGGAACAGGAACACCAGCCAATTTTAGATCGAGCTCGTGAACAAGTGATTCTCCAAAAAATTGCTGTTGAAAGTTCAGATCAGCAGTTAGTACCATATTTACAAGATATTTATCGTCAGATTATGAAAAATTCGCGAAACTATCAAGCAGCCAATCAAAGAGAAAAAATTTAAATTTTGAAGAAAAAAAGCATTAAAATACAGGAGGCTTTTTAAATGAATTATTTAACAGCAGGTGAATCACACGGCCCACAACTTACTGGGATTATCGAAGGGTTTCCAGCCGGAGTTCATTTGGATCTTGAACAACTTAATCAGCAACTTGCGGCGCGCCAAGGCGGTTATGGACGCGGAAATCGTCAAAAGATTGAACATGATCAAGTTGAGTTGGTTGGCGGTGTTCGTCATCAAGAAACACTGGGATCTCCTTTAGCGTTAGTAATAAAAAATATTGATCATTCTCATTGGTCAAAAATCATGGATCCATCAAGTCCTGCAAATGAAAGAAATACTTTACGCAAGGTCGAACGTCCTCGTCCTGGGCACGCTGATTTGGCTGGTGGAATGAAATATCGGCAACGAGATCTGCGAAATGTTTTGGAGCGCTCTTCCGCTAGAGAAACAGCGATGCGTGTAGCTATTGGGTCCATTTGTAAACAATTGCTAGCTCAGCTGGGAATTAACTTGGTTGGCTATGTTGAGCAGGTTGGCAAGATTGAAGCGGTTAGTAATCAGCCCACTAATGTTAGGCAAATTGAAGAACAAATTAAACTTAATGATTTAAGAATAATTGACCAAACACAAATTAAACAGATTCATCAGTTGATTGATCAAACTAAAAGGGCTGGTGATACCTTAGGAGGAATAATTCGGGTAGTCGTTGAGAATTTACCAGCTGGTTTGGGAAGCTATACTAGTTGGAACACTAAACTAGACGCTAAACTAGCAGCAGCAGTTATGGGAGTCAATGCAATTAAGGGAGTAGAAATTGGTGATGGTTTCACGGCGGCTGCAAGGCTTGGCAGCCAGGTAATGGATCCGATTTGTTGGGATGAAACTAACGGATGGGCACGAACATCAGATCATTTAGGCGGTTTTGAAGGTGGGATGACCAATGGCATGCCAGTCATTATTAAAGCTGCAATGAAGCCTATTCCAACTTTATACAAAGCCTTGCCGAGCGTCAATTTGACTACTCATCAGGTACAAAAAGCTAATGTTGAGCGCTCTGATACAACGGCGATCGTGCCAGCTTCATTGGTAGTTGAAAGTGTTGTCGCGATTGAATTAGCCAAGGTAATTACGGCAACTTTTGATGGCAGTAACTTGACTCGGCTTAAGCAACAGTTAAGTGCTTATCGTCAAGAAATTCGTGAATATTAAGAAGGTGACCGTTTGAGAGTTCATACGCTTGGGCCTGCAGAAACCGACAGCAACCAGGCTGCACAGTATTTTGTAGCAAACTTGATTCAAGAGGCTGGCGAAATAATTCTTCATCCAAGCTTTGAGCAGCTGTTTGTCGAACTTCCCCAATTGGCAGGTGATTATTTATTGATCCCGACCGCTTTTAGATCAAGCCAGCTGAATTTATCTTGGGGTCAATGGCATTATCGTAATTTAAATCAGTTAACTTTGAAGAATGCCTTTATATTTCCGCTAGCACCTTTAGTCTTATTGGAAAACACCCAAAATTCAAATAATTTAGCTGATACACATGCGGCCTTAGCTGATTTGTTATCACAAATCATTCCCACAGCCCAAATCAACTGCTCAGCTAGTAAGTACTTAGCTTATCAAAAATATCGGTTAACTGATAGTCGCTATGTCCTGACTAACCAACGATTGGTTCAGATTCGTCCGTTTGAAAGAATAATTAAAAAATTTGAGCCACAGATGATTTGGGCAGTTTATCATATTAAAGGAGAACTAACAAATGTCAAAAATTAAATTAGCTGGATTGCCAGAACATGGTTTACGCGGTGAATTAAAGATGCCTGGAGATAAAAGCATTTCGCACCGGGCTTTGATGATTGGTGCAATCAGCCATGGTAAAACAGTCGTTGATCATTTTTTGTGGTCAAATGATTGCCAACAAACATTAAAGGCTCTGCAAGCTTTAGGCGTCGAACTAAAAACTGACCGTCAACGAATAATCATCAGCGGTCAAGGCTTTTCAGGCTTAAAAGCAGTTGCGAACTGGTTGGAAATGGGTAATTCTGGTACGACGGCCCGACTTTTGATGGGAATTTTGGCTGGCAGAGACTTTACCAGCTATTTACGCGGGGACGTATCCTTAAGTCGCCGACCAATGAAACGAGTTAGTCAGCCGCTTAGCCAGTTCGGAGCTAAAATTATTCCATCATCAACTGGGACCTTGCCACTGAAAATTGAAGGAAATTCTTTGCATGGAAGTACGGTTAAATTAACAGTTGCAAGTGCCCAAGTAAAAAGTGCATTGATTTTTGCTGCTTTGCAGGCAGCAGAACCAAGCACCATTATTGAAAAACTTCCAACGCGAAATCATACAGAAATTATGTTGCAGAAATTTGGAGCAAAGATCACTACAGCGTCAGACAATTTGACAATCAGGATTGAACCGGGAGCAAAATTAACTGGCCAAGAAATCAAGGTTCCTGGTGATATTTCATCAGCAGCTTTTTTCTTAGTCGCTGCTACGATCGTCCCACATTCTGATTTAATTATTAAAAATGTCAACTTAAATCCTACTAGGACAGGAATTCTGCGTGTTTTGAAAAAAATGGGTGCAGCAATTGAAATTGATTATTTGCCAAATGATGGTGAACCGCTTGGAAAAATTGAAGTTCGTTCAGCACAATTGCAGCCAATTGAAATTCAAGCTGCCGAAATCCCGGCGATTATTGATGAATTACCGCTGGTGGCTTTATTGGCAGCTTGTGCCAGTGGAACAAGCAAGATTACTGGGGCAGCTGAATTGCGAGTCAAAGAAACGGATCGGATCGCGACGGTTGCAGCTGAACTTAAAAAACTTGGAGTTCAAGTTACGGAATTGCCAGACGGAATGATCATTCAAGGAATTTCCAGTTGGCAGCAGCAAACGGACCAATTAGAAAGCTATGGTGACCATCGAATTGGAATGATGCTGGCAATTGCCGCGTTGCGATCTAAGCAGCAATTTTTCTTTTTGT
>NZ_AHYZ01000173.1 GCF_000255495.1 Liquorilactobacillus vini DSM 20605 | reverse complement strand
TTATTATGGTTATACATTAGCTATTGCATCATTTTTCTTAAGTAAGCGCTCATATGGTTTGCTAAACTTTGCGTTAACTCCGGCAGTTATAACTGCATGCTTAATGATTGATAAAAAAAGTGTAATTGGGCCCTTGATAGCCGAGATTATTGGCGGTTTATTAATTTTAGGTTGTTGTTATCTATTGGAACGGATGAAAATTAATAGTTTTCAAAAATTAATCTGGGCGATGTTTATTGGCAATGTAGTACCAGTAATTATTTTTTGGCCGCCGTATTTTTCACTTGTTAAATTGTCAATTGTTGTTTTTTTCTTATTGCTTGGAACTTTTTTAATCATGCTGTGGACAATCCTTTACTTCCATTATAAGAATGAAACAGCTCAAAGAAAAAAAGAACTTGATTATGAAAATACACATGATCAACTGACAACTTTAAGAAATTATCGGGCTTTTTTGCGATTTATTAATCGATCTGAAAAGGATGATTCGATTCATACAGTTTTGATGTTTGACATTGATAACTTTAAAAAAATCAATGATCATTACGGCCATCTTGAAGGAAATAAAATTTTAAAATTTTTTGCTCAAAATCTGAAACAAACATTTACTGAAGATTTTGCTAAAGCAAGATTATTTCGTTTTGGTGGTGAAGAATTTTGTGTAACTATCGAAGCTGGAGCTCCAGGAGAGTGTTACTTAGCTGCTAATAAGTTAAAGCAGCTATTAAAAAAGACTCCATTTATTACGGAGAATAATATTGAAGTCAAGTTAACCTTTTCTAGTGGAATCGCTCAAATGGATCAGTTTAATGATATTCATGCTGCTATTCGGGAAGCCGATGCAGCTTTGTATCAAGCTAAAAATAACGGTCGTGATCAAATCGTTATTTCACAAAACCAGCAAAACTAAGGCGGATTATTCAGCTGCTAAAGCATTCCATAAAAATCCTTGTTGCAGATAGATCCCTTTGCTTAAAGCAAATTGTGCTTTTTCAGGATTATCAATTCCTTCGATAACAAACTCGATTTGCCGACTCTGAGCTAATTTAAACCATTGTTCTAAGCAAGAAGTCCAGGAACGTTTATTCGATTTGATCAATGAAAATTTTATTCGTTTGAAGAATTTGGCATTTTCCAAGACAAATGATGAAGTATTCATACCAGTTCCAACATCGTCTAAAGTTAATTCAAAACCTAGAGCCTTTATTTGCTGCAATTTTTGAACCAAGCTTTGAACATTAGTACATAATTTAGGTGGACGTTCAGTGATTTCAAGACTTAAACGGTTATGATAGATTTTTAATTCTTTAAGACAGTTTAGGGTACTTTGAAAAAACAGCTGCTGCGGTTCTAAATTAATTGCAAATTTTTCCTGTGGCTTTTTTTTGAACTTGGTTTTTAATTGACAGGTGAACCAATTAAGTAAAATTTCATTATTAGCATTATTTTTTATAAAATAGGAAAATTCAGCAACCGGAAATTGATCGGAGTCTTTGGAGTGAAGCAGTAATTCAAAATCACTAGCTTCTCTTTTGGTTGCATCAAAGATTGGCTGTGCGATTAAAGTAAATTTAGCTAGCTTTTGAGACAAGTCTTTTTCTGCTTTCATTGACAGTTTCCCTTTTTATAAGTTAAGTGAATTAGGTAGAAGTACAAGATTTATAAATTGATGTTATCATTAAATTTAACGTGCTTCAATGATTTAAATTAGGTGGGTCGAAAATGATAAGTAGCTTAAAGAATGAATTTAAAGATTTAAAAATTATTGGCCAGACAATTGTGCCAATTAATAATGAAATTGGCAGGGTTAAGGAATATGAATTATTACTTCGCACGCGAAAAACTAATGATTTTCCAACAGACTTTTTTTCAAAAGTAATTAATGATCAAGTTGGTAATTATTGGTTTTTGAATTGGTTAAAACAGCAAATTGATCAAATCATGAGTAATAATTATCAAGATATCTATAATCTTAATTTAGATCCCCAACAATTTAGTTTTAGAGATACTTGGAAGTTCATCATGGCTATTAGCCAATATCGTTCCCGTTTAAAGATCGAAATTACTGAAAGAGTACCCTTAACTGTTGGGCAAATTGATCTTGCTGAAGTTATTAAACGTTTAAAAATGACCGGCTTTGCCGTGGCTTTAGATGATATCTGTACCGGTGAAAATAGTTTAAGTTTCGTGGTTAAAAATTACAAGTCCCTAAAAAGAATCAAGTTCTCGGTTTTAGATTTTAGAAGGTTAAAAAGGGGGACCCTTAAAGAGCTACTAGCTTTTTTATTAGAATTATCATTGGAAACTGGCTTAGAGTTTGTAATAGAAGGAATGTCTTTAAAAGAGGTTAGACAGATTTACGATGAGCGCCATGATCGACAAACGAAAAGTTACCATTTATTTTGGCAAGCAGCTACAGAGGTTAATTTTTGATATTAGAATGATGAAGCAGAACTATTTAAGTAATTTTTAGCGATTTTGTAGACAATCTAATTATTAAATGCTATACTTTAGTTTCTATTATACGGCGAGGCATCTGCAAAGGGCGGGTGCCTGTTTTTTTAATAAAAATAATAACGCCGCTAAGCTGATTAATTTAATAATCTTTATTAACAAGTCGCAAAAACGCTTGATTTATTAAAAGATATTGATCAAAGTTACTTTAGATTATATAATAAGATAAATTAATTAATTATTTGCAACTTTTAGTAAAAAAGTTGCAATAATAAACTTTATCATTTTTATTATTACTCAAAAACTGTTGAATTTTTTCTTCCATTGAAAGCCTTGTTGCAGATAAATATGCTTATCTGCAACATGATGTGACTTCTTATTTGAATCAATTCCTTCTACAACTAATTCAAGTTGACGCTTATGTGCAAAAATACTCCAGAAAGTTAACAGGGCATCTAATGACAGAGTGTCTAGAGTTTTGAATTTGAGTAAAGAGATTTTGATGCGCTTGAAGTATACTGAATTATTTAATAAAAACTGCAAAGTGTTTTCACCGGAGCCAAGATCGTCTAAAGCAATTTTAAAGTCTAAGAAACGTAAATATTTTAATGCTTTTGTTAAGCGATCTAGTTGTCCTAATGGTAAAAGCTGTTCAGTTAACTCAATAATTAACTGCTTTTTATAAGGTAATAAATTTTTTAGACAAGCTAAGGTGCTTTGATAAGTTAACTGTAAAGGATCAAGATTAATGGCAATGATTTTGGAGGGATTTGCTTGAAACTGCAAGATTAAATTATTAATGATCCATTGCAAAAATTGCTGATTATTATTTTCATTGGCAGAGATTGAACTGAACATTTTACTGGGAAAAGAATTAGTTTTGCGGGAGCGTAATAAGAGGTCAAAATCACTAATTTTCATTTTTTGAATGTTAACAATCGGTTCTAGTTCAAAAGTAAATTCACTGTTTAACTTCTGGACGGTTGTTTGGAAATAAGTATCCATAATTATTCCTCCGGGTAAAACTAATTTTGAATTTCATTATTTATATCGGAGGAAAACAAAATTTTTAAATGTTCCAAATCTGTTTATTTTTGTTTTGATTTGTCAAGGGATCGTATAGAAAGATGGTATTCAAGATGAAAAAAGCACTGATTTTTTTAACGACTTTAATAGTTGCAGCTTGTTTTTGGATAGTTCCCAGTGTCTTTGCTGATAATTCAAGCTCAGCAATTAAAATTGATGGTCAATTCGACGACTGGAGTGGCATAACAAAGGACACTTTTGGTTATTATTATACTGGCAATTGGGCAATGGTTAATAATAACACCGAAATTGATGTCTACCTTGATAACGGGGATAACGGCAGTATCAATTTGTCATTGTCAAATTATACCTTGAAGATTGGAAATCAGACTTATAATTTATTTATGTCACAGAATGGAACTGATTTAACAGTTTCAGCGCAAGATGAAAATGATAACTGGAAAACAATTACTGATGTGGGAGTAGGAAAATTAATTAAATCCGGTAATGAGCAAAAGATGGAATTTAATGTTTCACTGGCAAAATTGAATCAAAGTACACCAGTAACATCAACTATTACATTATCAAACTCAAATTTAGGCTCACAAACGGTAACGGCAATTAATAGTAGTACAATTAGTAATTCGAGTTCTGCTAGTTCGGCTTCCTCTTCAAATACTACGACGAGTTCATCAAGTTCCGTCTCGGATAATTCATCATCTCAAAGCACGCAAGCTAATTCATCTTCGACTGCTTCTTCAAGTGATTCAGTAACTAATACCAATACTAGTGGAAACTTTAAGATTGTTATTGATGGTCAGTTTAACGACTGGAGTGGAATAACTAAATCAAATATGGTAAGTGGCAACGATAACGATAATATTAAAAAGGCAGCTTTGATTGCTGATGATCAGAATATTTATTTTTATATAGCGATGGAACCAGTTCTTGAGGGCGGTTATACTCAGCTGCAGCCTTCAGGATATACATTAACGGTTGGGGGGATCTCGTACTCACTTGATTTTAATCATAATTCTTCAGTGTCATTAAATGATGGTGAGACAAAAATGATCTCACTCGGCATTTATGATTCCAAGACTGGATCATACGTGACTCTTAATGGTCAAGCTGCAGTGACAAAGGAGAAAATTACCCAAAGCTTAGGCGATGGTTCAACAATTGAAGGCTGGGCAGATGTTGTTGAGTGCGCGGTTCCGTTTAGCGACCTCAAAGGTGTGTCAAACACTAGTGGTCAAATTATCACTTTGGAAAATACTAACTTATGGACAGGAAAGCTTGAAACCAGTGGAGGAACGACGCATCCAGTAGTTTTAGCTGGTCTGGGTTTAGGAACGGCCTTGTTTGGTTTGTGGAAATTAAAAAAACGCAAGTATAATTTCTCAAGGGGCAGCAAATGAATATCTATCTAATTATTGGCTCAATCGTTTGGTTCTATGTTTTATCATTATTTAAACGAGCAAAATTAACAGCTTTTTTCTTCATCTGGGGCAGTGTTGGGTTGTTTTTCATTTTAATTTTTTTTAGTTCTCCTTATTGGTCTTGGCTGTGGACTCATAATATTACATTGCTGATGGGCTGGCTGAGTTCATTGACTAAGGTTGGCCGCGCAATTCCTAAATATAATATTATAAGTATTTTTAACTCTTATGAACCAGTTAATATGACGATTGATTATGAGTGCTCAGGTATTATTGAAACGTTAGCTTTCGTTTGTTTAGTTAGTTTTTTCCCGATATTTGATCGTTATCAAAAATTATTCTTTTCGCTTCTTGGAGCTGGCTGGATCTTTTTGGCCAATGTTTTGCGATTATATTTGATCATTTTGCTGGTGCATTTTGGTGGAGGCAGTTATTTTTATCTTGCACACTCAATTATTGGTAGGATTATCTTTTATATCTTAGCCATTGTTTTATACTATAATGTTTTCACTTCTTCGCAGCTGGCACAGAGTCTGTACAGTTCTTGGCATCGGTTGATCCAGCGAACTAGAAATTTAAAGGGGCATTAATATTTTGACTTATTGGTTAGAGCTGACTCTTTTTAAAATGGGTTTTTGGATTACTTGGACTTTAATTCCAGTGATCGTTGAAATAATTCCTGCTTTTATTTCCAGTATCTGGTTAATGTTCCATACTTGGTATTTGGCAAAATTAACTCCTCCTACCAAATTACCAATGATTTCACTAATTGTGCCAATTTATAATTCAGATGAAACACTTTTCACTTGTATTTGGTCAATTGCTCGTTCAACTTATCCTAAAAATTTAATCCAAATAATTTTAGCTGACAATCAAAGCGTTGATGATAGCTTTGGCGTCTATACGCGAGCGCAAGAAAGATTTCAGGACCTAAACATTCAATATTTGCGAACTGAAAAGGGTAAAGCCAAAGCACTTAATGCAGCAATTTATGGCAGTATTGGTACTTATGTCATTAATATTGATAGTGATGGGGCTTTAGAAAAAAATGCCTTGATGAATATGGTTTTGCGCTTTGAAAACAATCCGCAAATTGATGCAATGACAGGAACAATTTTGCCACGTTCACAGATGATTAAGGATCAAAGAAGCTTTTGGCTGCGCTTATTGCAGCATAATGAATATTTTGAATATGCCCAGGCGTTTTTATCTGGAAGAACAATTGAATCACGCCGTAATCAGTTGTTTACCATGTCAGGAGCATTTTCGGCATTTCGTAAAAGCTCATTGCTAACAACGTTTTTATATGACACTGAAACGATTGGTGAAGATACTGATATGACCTTTCAATTGCGTGATCGCTTAAAAAGTCGTGTCGTGATCTGTTCAGATGCAATTTTTTATATTGAACCGATTCCAAGCTTGGATAGTCTGTATATGCAGCGTCAACGTTGGCAACGAGGAGAATTGGAAGTGGTTCGTGAGCATAATAAGAATTTGAGTCTAAAATCGTTTTTTACCAATTTTTTGGTTCGACGAATGATGATTGACCATACTTTTCTTTTTCCCAAGATGATTTGGATTTTTGCCAGTTTGGTTTTAGTATTTTGGGGATATTCTTGGCAAATGTTATTAATTTCTTACGTAATTATCTATTTTCTTTACGTAATGGTTGGTGGATTAAATTATATATGTGTATTACTGCTGTTGAAACCATTTGCGGCGGAAAGGCGGTTTTTTCGTTCACTTTGGTGGGCTGCTTGGACCTTGCCGATTTATAATTTCATTTGCTCTTGGATTCGTTTGATTGGGACCTTGAATAGCATCACGAAGAACTCAAGTTGGAACTCAACTCCTTTTTCGACGGAAAAGCAAAAAGTACGACAAGTGATATTTAAAGACTTAAAAAATGTTAGAAATAGAAAGAAGTGAGCTGATTTGGCAAATTTAGTTTTTAGCTACCGAATAAAATCATTCTTTAATGCCAGTCATGCGATTCGTTGGGATTCAGGAATTGGCCAAAGACATAGTCATACTTGGGAAGTTAACTGTGAATTTCGCAGCCAGCAGGGACAGACTGTAGTGTTTAAAGACCTTGAAGATAAGTTAAATAACATTTTTCAAAAATTTTCTGGCAGTTTTTTAAATCAGTTAGAATATTTTCAAGAAATTAATCCAACAGTCGAAAACGTTGCGGTTTGGCTATATAAACTGGTTACTCCAGCAGTTGAAACATTAAAAGTTAGATTGATTCGTTTAGAAGTCGCAGAATCACCGACAAGATCATATTGTATATCGGTTGTCGATTGATGGAAGCAAAAGGTGTTAAATTTAAGGGGAAAATAAAATGAAACAGTTATTTAATTTTAGCCGATTAATCATCAATATTTTTTGGACCATTTTATTTGGAATCACCCTTTTTTTCGCGTGGACATCAGTCAACTTAATAGTTGGGGATAATTATTACTTTGGGACTAGCACAACGTTAATAACGACTGGCCTACTTATCGGCAGCTTAGTCATATTGATCAGTTTAGTTGTTTTTAGGAAAGAACGTCAGCTTTGCCGGTGGATTTTCATCAAGCATAAATTGTTAACAGCGCTTATTTTACTGCTGCTGGTTTTTGCATTTCAGATTTTTTTTGTTGCTTTTGTTCACCCAGTTAGCGGCTTTGATTCTGGGATGCTGCACTATGCAGCGACTAATCCCAAACATGTTCAAGAAGCAAGCGTGATTTCTTATTATAGCGTTAATGATAATAATTTGCCGATCATGCTCTTGATGCGTTGGCTGGTAGTAGTAACTGGTCAAACCTCTTGGATGTTTTTTGATTACATAACTTTGATTTTGGTTGATCTTTCAGCCATACTTAATATCTTAACTATTGCAGTCATTCAGCCACGGTTGACAGCTGCAGCAATTTATTTTCAAGCCGGTTGGTTGGCTGTTTTTCCAACAATCATTATGCCGTATACCGATGCTTGGGTTTTACCATTAGTCTCACTGTATTTACTAAGCTATTTTATTGTAAAAAAATCGCATTGGTCAATTGTAATTAAAGCTGCAGCCGCAATCATTTTTGGGATTAGCGTGACTTTAACTTATTTTATGAAGCCATCAGCCATTATACCAGTAGTTGCAATTATTATGATTGAATGCCTCAATGGCTTGCAGAAAAAGCCGCTTTTTAATAAGCGCACGCTAGCTTATGTCGGTTTGAGCTTAATTTTGATTGGTGGCAGCGGGATCGTAACTTATCGACTTACTAAGCAGCAAATTCAGAGTCAACAGTATATTGAGTTGCAGTCAGGTCGCTCGATTCCGGCAATTCATTTTATGGCCATGGGAGTTTATGGAGAAGGTGGCTATAGTGAAAAACAGGCGTTAAAAATGGTTGTTTTACCGACGAAAAAACAACGAGTAGCTTATTCAAAAAAAATGTTGAGTAGACGTTTAAAGTCTTTAGGTCCATTGGGTTATGCCAAGTTCTTAATTAAGAAACAGGGTAACAATACTGCAGATGGTACCTTTGGCTGGTTAAAAGAAGGTCATTTTTTTCGTGATAATCAACGACCAAGTGAGAAAGGTTTAAGCAACAAGTTAAAGAATTTTATTTATCTTTATGGCCGAAATATTGCTGATTTTCGCTTTTTAGCACAAGTTTGGTGGGTCTTTTTATTGACCGTAATTGCCTTAGGTTTAGGTGCGGGGAGCCAATTTAAAGAACGGGAGATTTTCAAGTTGGCATTAATTGGCGGTTTTTTATTTTTGCTGCTTTTTGAAGGTGGTCGTAGTCGCTATATGATTCAATATTTGCCAGTCTGGTTGTCGTTAGGGATTATTTCTTGGCCAGGCTGTCTGACAAATTGTCAGCGAACCTTTGCTTGGTTAACAAATGAAAACTTTTTGTTAGATGATTCAAAATGAAGTAAGGTTTGCACAGTTTTGAATGATTTCGTTAACACTTTTCTTAAACATTCACTATAAAGTACTGGGGCTTGCAAGATATTAAATAAACCTTTTGACGGTCCCCTCTTGATTATTTCAGTAAAAAGATTATTATAAATTATAGAGAATATAAAGCGATTACATAAAAATACTTATAACTTAGGAGACTATATTAATAATCTTGAATAAAATTTCCTAGTAAGATTTATCAAGCTAGGGATGATAGGGGGGCATAGATTATGAAAAAAGCAATTGTTTTGATTTTCTCTTTGCTTTCATTTGTTTTCCTAGTTGATTATGAACGTGTGATGGCTGATAGTTTAACAACGGCTACTTCGAATGTTTCTTTCAATGTAACTGCTGGAAACTTGTCATTAACGAGTGTTCCAGTACTTCGGTTTGAAACTCGAAAAAGGGAAGATGCTGGTGAATTAAGCGATTTGACCAATTCCTCAAGTGAGATTAGTTATTCAGCTAGTACAAATGGGAAAAGCAATTTAGTTGTGACTGATTATCGTGGAGCGAGCTCGGATACTTGGGCAGTTTATGCTCAGCTAAGTTCACAAAGGACAACTGCTGTAATCAATTTAAATAATGGAGCTCACTCGGCAATCAGTCTCTCAAAGGATCTAACAAAGATAACAAACACAAAGCAACCAGCTGATGGAAAGGCAGTAACAGCAGTTGATAGTTCTAATTTGAAAATTAATCATGCTCAGGAAAGAACCAAAAAAAATTCATATTTGGCAACCGTTACTTGGGTTCTTGCAGATACGTTTGGTAGTCAGGAATAGATATCATTGAGCCAGTCATTCAATATTATTGAATAAATATTAAAAACCGATCCTCTAATTCATACCATTCTAGTTGGTAGTTGGAGGATCGATTTTTTAAGAAACGGACTAAAATAAAGTTTTATTGCAAGAAAAATTAATTCTATTTCTAAGAAGTAAAGCTTCTTTGCAAAAAAAGTAATGGAAGATTATTTTTGAATTTGAAAGTATTAAAATTATTTAAAGAAGCACCGATTTAATAATATGTTAAGTTACCACGAGACTTAACACTAATTTTGTAATGGAAGGAGTTTCTTTAAGTTATGTTTTGACTAATCAAATTCAATGCTAGGTAAAGTTGATTTGGTTTGACTTTGCTTAGTTTAAGAAAAGAGGCTTTGATTATGAAAAAATTATTGATTTCAGTTATTTCAATTTTTTTGTTTGTTTTCTTGGCCGGCTTTGAAGAAGTTAAAGCTGACACAATGACTTCGAATGTTTCTTTTACTGTCACTTCTGGCAGTTTAACATTAACTTCAGTTCCAGTCTTGGAATTTAAGACTAAGGAGGATACTGCTAAAAATCGGCTTTCTAGTTTAGTAAATTCCTCAAGTGAAGAAAGTTATACATCAAAGTCAGCAACGAGTACAAATAGTTTGGTCGTTGAAGATTATCGTGGAGCAATCCATGATAATTGGACAATTAGTGCACAACTAGGAAATACAAATGTTCCAGCATTTGTAAATGTCAAGCAACAAAATGGTGAATCAAGTTCGATGTTGTCCAGTACAAGCACAACTGTCATTTCAAAGTCAAGTCGATCCACTAAAAGTCAAACTCGCTTTGCAAAGTCCAAACTAAGAATTAATAAAAACCAAACCTCGAGCAATCAACAATTTCAAGGAACAGTAACCTGGACCTTGGAAAATACTGCTAGTAATCAAAATTAATTAAGGTCATTTTTTAAATACTGCAAAATTTTTCTAATTTTTGCAGTATTTTTTTAATTATTCTGTGGACGCAGTATTATTTAGACTCCATACAATTTGTCCATGATAAGTTCCAGGTTTAAATTTAACTAACTGTTTCTGTGGAAGATCCTTAAAATCAAGCGTTGTTGAAATGCTTGAAATCAAATTTGCAATTCCAGCCCCCTGAGTTGGTGTCATGGATGATTCGGCAACTGGAACAGCAACTTTTGAAGTTATTTTAACTGGTTCAATCCGCTTATTAAGTAAAGTTTGCTTAAAATGCAATGTAATTGCTGGCGTAATAGTTGTTTTTCCATTAGAAAAGGCTGTTGCCTGTGCGGAAACGACCCAACCGCGAAAGTCAGCAACACTCAGTGCCCCCGCTGTATTCGCCTTTTTGAGATTATCTGCTTTTGTCAAAGAAATGCTTGCACCTTTGTATATTGCGCTAGCAGAAACTCTTTTAAAATTCAAATTGGGAACTGACTGGAGTTGCAGATCACCGCTGCTAGCAGAAGTCTGTTGATTATTAGCAGCCAAATTGGTTGAATTAGTCAAAACCGCAGTTTGAGAATTGGTTCCTTGAATTTGCTGTGCCGCAGTTTGACCACTCACGTTTGTCGTTAAATTACTATTAGCAATGACTCCATCGCCAGCAACAACTGTAAAAGTTGCAGTGGTATCAGCGTCAACATTTGTCAAATTAATGACGATGGCGAATAGAATTCCGCAACAACCAAACAAGATCTTGATCACTTCCCTTGCCAGGCGATATTTCATTATGAGCCTCCTTGAAAACTTTAACTGAAAGCAAAGATTATTTTTTATCGTGTTCTTCCTTTTCTGTTGCATGTCCCTGCTTACCCTCTGAGTCTTTTTTCTTACCAGCATGACGTCCAATTAGATAAGTAATCAAGATGATCAAGATCAACAATAAAATGCCAATCAAAATATACAACCAAGTCCAATTACGGACGACATTTGCTTTCTTATTGATCTTGCGTGCTTGTGACAAAGTAATTGTAAAGTTACGATCAAAGACCCACTTAAAAGTTCCGGAACGAGCAACTAAATGTAGATGATAAGTTCCAGCTTTTAAAGCATCGTTGTTCCAATCGATTGAGTAGTTGAAATTAGAATTTGGCGCCATTCCCATATTTTTTTGCGAAGAAGTGTACATGGTTTTGCTGCCCTTAGTTTTAGAAATGGTAGCCTTAACGCGCATATTGCTAATCATTGTTGGTCGAGTATTTTCCAAATTAGCTTTAACTGCTGGACTGAAGTTTGCTGTATCCTTGATCGTTGGCTTGACCGAGTTCATTTTTAGATGCGGTGAAACGATTGTTTGAGTATCCTCACGTAAAACGATCCCTAAAGCTAAAGCAAACCGATTCTTGATTGCCATACCCTTTTGATTTGTCGCCTGGGCTGCTGAGGTGCTTTGATCGAGAAAATAGAACGCACCTTCGAGAATCCCTTTATATTTTTTCGGCGGCATTTTCATAGTAAAAGCAACTTTTTTGGTTTCTTTAGGCTTTAAAGTTATTTTTTGTGGGGCACCGAAGATATCAGACAAGTAATAAGGAGCTTTGCTAAATCCCTTTAAATTATTTTTGTTGTATGCTTCTGATCCGCTGTCACTTGTATAAGCTGTATTTGGATAAGCAATAATCGTTTTATTTTGATTAGTCAGATTCTGAACATAAACATAAATTGTTTGTGTCTGGTTAGGACTGACTTTCAAGTCAAAATAAGTTGCTTGTTTATTATACTGATTATCTGGAATAACCGCAGATACAGTGAAACCGGCACCTTGTGCATAAGCATTAATTGCTGGCTTTGCAAATAAAAATCCCCAAAATCCTATCAGAACAATAAACAAGCTATACCAAAATCTTTTTTTCAACGTAAATTCTCCCCAATACTTTTTTAAGCAATCATCTCAGGCCAAAACAATTACAGCTATTATTTTAGTCTAAGTTAAAAATATTTGAATTAGTTTTGTGCAGCTGTGTTTTGTAATGTCCAAACAATAGTTGATTGGTAGCTGTGGTTAGCAATTGGTGAGTTAGACGTAGCAGTATTGAAATTCAAAGTAGCACTGGTAACGTTTGCCGTAACAGCTTTAGTACCATCAGTTTCATTAGCGTTTGATGCTAAAATAGGTGTATTAGAAGTACCAATTGTAGTATTGCTTAAAGTAGCGCCGCTTGCTGAAACTCCGCCAATTGTTGCTGAAATGGATTTATCGTTTGAATTGGTTTGATCTTTGAAGTCGCTCATTGAGGCTTGAACGTTCCAATCACGCGAGCTTTGAGCATCAGTTGTTGAAACTGCTCCTCGATAATCTTCAACAGTCAGAGGGTTTGAAATGGAGGTTGCCGCTACACCTTTATTGCTGTTATTATTCATAATTTGACCAACTGAAATTTGACCAAAACCAAAAGATGGGGCGGAAGTCAGTTTTAATCCATCACCTGTACTAGGATTGCCGTCATTATCGTTGCCATCACCGGCCTTAACGCTAAAAGTTGCACTAGTATTGCCGCTTGCTTGTGAGGATGTTGAAGAAACGCCTGAAAAAATGGAACTTGATGATGAGGAACTAGCTGTAGTAGTTGCGCTTGCACTACTTGTAGTAAATGCAACTCCAGCGCCTAAGGTAACTGCGACTAAAGCAATATTCTTAACATTTTTAAATAAATTCATGGTAAATAAAATTCCCCTTTTTATTTTTAAAATTTAAAACTTACCAGCAAAAATTTTGCCAAAAAAATTGATTAAAGTGACAGACAACAAAAAATGAAAAATTATTCAAAATATACGGGCGGGGTTAACTACTTGATTGGTCAGACAGACTCATTGTCCAATGCAAGCTAGTAGTATAATCGCCGGGCGTCACCTCCTTTAAAAGATCATTATTATTAGCCAGGCCGCTTAATGAGAGACTCCAACTGATGGAATCACTACCAGAAAAATTAGTCAGATCAACAGTAGTCTTAAAGCTTTCAGCTTGGTTGAATTTATTGGATAGCATGTTTTTCAAAAATTTACTGAATTCGCTAGTTGTGTTGGTGCTATCAACCGTATCTCCAACTTCTAATGATAAATTCAATACGTTATTGCTGGCTCCTAAATCATCGTTAATCTCAATTGTTGGTTGAGAAGTTGAAGCGGAGTTGACAGGATAAGCAAGAAAAATATTTTTAGACCCAAGTGGAACCGAATTAAAGGTGACATTTGGAATTTTAGCCGTCAGATTTCCATTTTCATTAACAGTTGCAGTAAATGAAGTTATGATATTGCTATTATTTATACTTGAAGCATTATCAGCACTTGAAATTGCAAAAGTTAAAGTATTTATTCGTTGTAATTTCAATCCAAATGAAACTAAGTTATTGCTTTCCGTAGCAGCAAGATTCCCGACAACATTAATGTTATTGTTATAACCTTTGTTTTTGAGGTGAGAGATATCATTGATTTTGAATCTGCCATTTTGTTCAGCCACTTTTGTCCAAGCAGTATTATCGTTGGCCTTTACATATAAATTATTATTGTTGAGATCTTGCACTAAAATATTTGCTGAAGTTGGATTATCATTTGTTTTGGAAAGAGTGCTTGATCCATTATTGGAGCTAACAGTACCTGTAGAAGATCCACTGCTAAATTCAACTGATTTGATTTGCGGTGTTGTATCAGCAGGCTTTGGAAAATCCGTTGAAATGATATTATTTATTGCTGCGCCATTCATCCAGACCTCAATGTTTCCCCCGCTAATGACATTTGTAATATATTGTGGAGTTTTTTCAGTTCCATAATTTCCTAAAATGACATCAGAGGACTTTGGAGCAAAAATTGAGCCTAAAAACTCTTCACCTGTTCCCGCTGAATTTGAAAGGCGAACAGTTTGAGAATCAGGGAAATTATTAATAACATGAGAAGCCCAATCCAAGTTTTCATAATTATTCCCATCAGTTGTGATGCTATAACTGTTTTGGTCAGTCCAATTGAAGGTAGAACGGTTTTTCCAATTTACTATAAAGTAAGGACCTGATTCATTAGAGTTTTGATTTGTAATATGAATCGAAATTCCTTTTGCAGTTGAATCAACGTTTAAAGTATAAAGAGGAGGAGTTTGATAATTATCAGGCAAACTTATGTCAAAACGTTCAATCCCAGTGTTGTCAACATAGGTGCCATTGATTACGTTAGCCTGTGAATCTGCATAATAAGTACTTAAAGCTCGTAATTGAGTTGTAGCAGTCGTGAAAGCAGCAGCTGCGTTATCAGAAGCTGGTATCTCAGAATCTAGTGAATTAAAGTAACTGGCAACTGTTGAAAACTGTATATTCTTTCGATTGGTAAAACTCTGAAAATTTGAAGTTATGTTTGCTGGACTATTCCAGTTGTAGCTCCAAAGATAAGAACCATTAGCCGTATTTAAACTTGATGATGAACTTGGAATGTTGTCAGCTATAAAACTGCTCTGGTTTCCCATTAGTTGGGAAATAGATCTAATTAGATATGAACCAGTTGAATCATCATTACTATCAACTGACCCTAAAACTAAAGCAGGGTTTAAATTGGCAGTCTGGTAAAAATCATTAGCCTGATCTTTATCAACGCTCAGCTTATTAGCGGCAATTTTTGAGTTGATAGTGTTGCTAGAAATGCTATGTTCTAAAGTTACTGTTCCTGGTGCAAAAAATTTAAAATTATTTGCGATTCCCAGAGGAAAGCTAGCAGCAGTAACTTTTTGATTTAAAGAGGTAATCCCAATGAGAAGTCCCAATATTAGGAATAAAAACTTTACCAAGTTTTTCATAATACTCTCCTTGATTGTGAAAAAACAGTTAGAAATAAAATACATATAATATACTAAATTAATGCAACAATGACATATTATTATTAAACTGATAACATTTTATCATTAAACTGATAACATTTTATTACTAAAACAAATAAGAGTAAATAGTTTTTTTTGAAAAAATTAGATTAATTTTAAAAACAAGTATCAAAATTTAAAGTCTCATGAAGTGTTAAACAGTCTTTCAAAAAACTGATTTGCTAAATATGCTTACCTTCAGGCAAAACACGATTAATTATTTATTTATAATTGGTTATGTAATTATAAGTGATTAAAAATTTAAAAATCAAATTTAAAGTTGTCAAAGGGTTAGCAACAGTTTTAAAACTGTCAGCAAATTTTTTAGCTAGCTATTTAAGAAAGACGTGTATTATTTTATTTTGTATATTTAAAAACTAATAGTAA
>NZ_AHYZ01000174.1 GCF_000255495.1 Liquorilactobacillus vini DSM 20605 | reverse complement strand
CAGAAATGGCAGAAGATCTTAAAACACGTGGATTAAAACAAGTCCAGTTGATCATTGCAGATGGAATGGTTGGTCTGCAGCCAGCATTATTGCACGCTTTCCCGAAAGCTAAATTCCAAAGATGCCTAGTACATGTTATGCGTAATATTGGTTCGCATGTGCGTTTAAAAGATCGTGAAGCGATCTTAAATGATTTTAAAGAGTTGCATTTAGCGACCGATGTAACTGCAGCACACAAGATCTTAAATGATTTTTATGGTGCATGGGGGAAATCGTATTCTAATCTGATCCAGCAACTTAAATCCATTGAAAATGAACTACTAGCTTTCCTGAGTTTTCCCCCGGCCATTCGACCGACAATTTATTCAACCAATATCTTAGAATCACTGAACAAAAGAATCAAACGCAAGACCAAACCCAAAGAACAGTTTCCAAACGAAAAATCTTTAGACAATTTTATTGAAGTTCAAGTCATAAGCTACAATGAAAAATACTTCAATCGTAGCCATCGTGGTTTTGGTCAAGTCAAAGGCACATTAGAATCACTTTTCGAATAATGGTTTAATTTTGCCGGGGAAAGGGATTTTCATTTACACAAACTTCTTGACACTCCCGCAACCATTCCTAGATCAATGATTGTTTTGAACATTTTAGGTGAACTAAACCAAGTATCAAATAGGACATAATCAGCTGTAATCTGATTATCCAGAGCCTGCTTTAGAAGTTCTATACCGACCAAGTTCATCTTACGCTGAGCTTGAGCTCGGCGTTGGCCAGCTAAAGTACGCAAGTCGGTATAACGAGCTGGAGAACCAATTCGG
>NZ_AHYZ01000175.1 GCF_000255495.1 Liquorilactobacillus vini DSM 20605 | reverse complement strand
TAGTTAAATGATTTTTAAAATTTTGTATTCGTAAGTGATTTTGAAATAATTAGAAAAAAGATTCACTCGAGGTATAACTTGAGCGAATCTTTTTTTAATATTTTGAATTAAAAGTTGGATTATCTACTTGTCATTAGATGAAGCTGTTGCTTGAGTGATGATAATTTGATTGTCCTTTAAATTAGCAGCTAGTTGCTTGATTCCTGGATGTTCTAGGTAAAAATCAGCAATTTTGTCTTCAATTTGTTCTTGAATAGTTCTTCTTAAAGGACGAGCTCCCATTTTCGGGTCATAACCTAAATCAACTAATTTTTCCTTTACAGATTCACTAACATTCAAAGTAATGTTTTGATCTTTAAGCATTTTATTTACATCAACAAGCATCAAAGATACAATTTTCATCAGATTCTCTTTGGTTAGTGAATTAAATTCAACAATGTCATCAAAGCGATTTAAAAATTCTGGCTTAAAATAATTAGTTAATGAGCCAATTACTGAATGAGTTTTTCCAGAAGCTGCAGCAGCAAATCCAACATTTGCGACTGCGTCACCACTACCAGCATTAGAAGTCATGATAATAATTGTATCCTTAAAACTGACGGTTCGACCTTGTGAATCAGTCAAACGACCGTCATCAAGAATTTGCAAGAACATATGCATCACATCTGGATGAGCTTTTTCAATTTCATCTAAGAGAATCAAGCTATATGGATGTCGCCTTACCTTTTCAGTTAATTGTCCAGCTTCTTCATAACCAACATAGCCTGGGGGTGAACCAATTAATTTAGAAACTGAATGTTTTTCCATGTATTCACTCATGTCAAAGCGAATCATGGCATCAGTTGTTCCAAACAGTTCCTGGGCTAACTGTTTAGCTGTTTCAGTTTTGCCGACTCCAGTTGGGCCAACAAAGAGAAATGAGCCAATCGGTCGACCAGATTTATTAAAGCCAATGCGATTTCTGCGAATTGCACGAGCAATTTTATCGACTGCTTGATCTTGACCGATTACATGTTGTTTAAGTGAGTCCGCTAAACTTTTTAGCTGTTGTTGTTCTTTACGCTTCAATTCACCAACAGGAATACTGGTTTTTTCTTCAATAATTTTTTCCATATCTTTTTCAGTAACAGTTGGCGTATCAGTTTGTTCCGCTTTATTTTCGCGAATTTGGTTGAATTTATTAACTTGGTCACGGTAATAAGCAGCTTTTTCATAATCTTCGCTTTTAAGTGCCGCCTGTTTTTGCTTTTCAGCAGTTGCAATTTTTTGCTCAATAACCTTCGGATCAATGGCTTGAATGGTCAAATTCTTTCTAGAACCAGCTTCATCGAGCAGGTCGATTGCTTTATCCGGTAAAAAGCGATCTTGTACGTAACGATTTGAAAGTTCTACGGCAGCTTTAATGGCTGAAGGCGTATATTTGACATGATGATATTTTTCATACTTAGTTTGAATTCCTTCTAGAATTTGAATGGTTTCTGCCACGCTGGGTTCATTGACTTGAACGGGTTGAAAACGTCTAGCTAAAGCAGCGTCTTTTTCAATTTTTCGATATTCATTAAGGGTGGTTGCTCCAATTAATTGTAACTCACCGCGAGCAAGTGCCGGTTTCAAAACGTTGCCAGCATCCATACCACCTTCAGCATTTCCTGCGCCAACAATTTCGTGAATTTCATCAATAAATAAAATGACGTTTGGTTGATTTTTGACCTCATTCATTAATTGCTGCAAACGTTGCTCAAATTGTCCTCGGATACCGGTGCCTTGAACTAAAGAAACGACATCTAAACGAATAATATGTTTATTAAGCAACTTTTGAGGGACATCGCCATTAACGATTTTTTGGGCTAAGCCTTCAACAACTGCTGTTTTACCAACGCCAGCTTCGCCAATCAGAACCGGGTTGTTTTTGGTCCGACGATTTAAAATCTCAACAACTCTCGAAATTTCTTTGTCTCTTCCAATTACTGGGTCAATTCGATTTTTCTTAGCCTCGTCAGTGAGATCAAGCCCGTATTGGCTGAGAATTCCGCCACCGCGATTATTATTACCACCGCGGGCAGCTTGTGGTTGTTGGAACTGCCGTGACGCAGTAGCATAATTGCCGCCACTCATTGCTTGAAAAATATCGTCCAAGCTGCCAAAACCAAAAGGATCTTGCATCATTGCTTGTGGCCCGTATTGTTGAGTACTTTCCTTAAACTTCCGGTAACAGTTTTGACACAAGTCTACGGAAGTCTGTCGACCGTTGATATTGGTCGTTAGGTGAATTGTTGCTGGATTTTTATGACAGTTTTGACATAGCATCGCATTGCACGACCTTTCATAATTAACTTGGTCAAAAACCGTTTGACTATCTTTGACCTTTCACCGAGTAGTATACTACATCTGAAAAAAAGAGCAAGTAAGAACACCTTAGCCAATCAAATCCTTTAGTGATAATATAAGTATTAATGTAATTTAAAAAGCTGGTGAATCATAAAAATGAATGAGAAAGACTACAATTCTTTATTAGAAGAGTTAGTTAACAAGAAAGTCAAGTTTTTAAAAATTGAGCCGGAGGAATTTATGAAATTTCAACCAATTTTGATGAACTTTCGACAAAGAAAAAGAATTATTGGAAGAGCACAGCCAAAAGGAACAGTCATTTATTATTACAAGGACAATAATAAATAAAAACTATTGTCTTGACTTTTATTTCATGCTAAG
The DNA here is from genome assembly GCF_000255495.1 of Liquorilactobacillus vini DSM 20605. Taxonomy (GTDB): domain Bacteria; phylum Bacillota; class Bacilli; order Lactobacillales; family Lactobacillaceae; genus Liquorilactobacillus; species Liquorilactobacillus vini. Next base: position 10,266 of record NZ_AHYZ01000175.1, on the reverse strand, counting down.
ATTTATGTCAGTAGGGAGATTGTGTCATCTTTTAATGAAAACGTTTTTTGAATTTTTTCATTATTAGTTTTTGATGACATTAAATTTTCTATCAACTTATATCAAAAGGAGCTTGATTTAAATGGAAAAGAAAAACTTTCATATTATTGCAGAAACAGGTATTCATGCACGGCCAGCAACACTGCTCGTACAAGCAGCTAGCAAATATAATTCAGATATTACTTTGACTTTTAATGACAAATCTGTAAATCTTAAGTCAATCATGGGTGTGATGTCACTAGGCGTTGGTCAAAATGCTGATGTTACCATTACTGCTGATGGCGAAGATGAAACAGATGCTCTAGCTGCAATTAGTGATGCAATGAAAAAGGAAGGACTTGCTGAATAATGACGAAAGTACTCAAGGGAATTGCTGCAAGTGATGGCATTGCGGTTGCCAAAGCTTATTTACTTGTGCAGCCTGACTTGACTTTCCAAGAAAAAAAAGTTAGACGATTTAGAAAAAGAATTAAAGCGATTAGATGATGCAGTTGCTGATTCAAAAGCTGAGCTTGAAATTATTAAAGAGAAAGCCGTTGAAAATTTAGGGGCTGATGAAGCAGCTGTTTTTGAGGCACATTTAACTATTTTGGCTGATCCTGAGTTCTTTGGCAACATTAAAAATGAGATCAAGAATGATCATGTTAATGCCGAAAAAGCGTTGCAAGATGTTGCTGATCAATTTATTAAGATCTTTGAAAATATGACTGATAATCATTATATGCAGGAAAGAGCAGGAGATATTAGAGATGTTTGCAAACGGGTGATGGCTCATTTGTTAGGCGTTAAGTTACCTAATCCGGCATTGATTAATGAAAAAGTAGTCATAGTTGCTCATGATTTGACTCCTTCAGATACAGCTCAACTTGATCGAAAATATGTTAAGGGATTCATTACTGATATTGGTGGCAGAACATCACATTCAGCAATCATGTCAAGGACACTTGAAATACCTGCGGTTGTGGGATCAAATTCTGCAACAACTGAAATTAAGGATGGTCAGGAAATTGTTTTAGATGGTATTGCTGGTGAAGCTTTGGTTGATCCTAGCGAAACAGAAGTTAGTGAGTATCTGAAAAAAGCTGATGATTTTGCTAAACAAAAAGCGGAATGGAAGCGATTGAAGACAGCAGCTTCGGTTACTGCTGACGGACAAAAGGTTATCATTGGTGCTAATATTGGTACTCCTAAAGATGTTAAAGGAGCTAATGATAACGGGGCAGAAGCAGTTGGCTTATTCCGTTCAGAGTTCTTATACATGGACTCTAGTGAATTACCAACTGAGGATGAACAATTTGAAGCTTATAAACAGGCTGTTGAAGGTATGAATGGCAAACAAGTTGTTGTTCGGACGATGGATATTGGCGGGGACAAAGAGTTATCATATTTACCTTTGCCAAAAGAAATGAATCCGTTCCTGGGCTTTCGGGCAATTCGAATTAGTTTGAAGCGTCAGGATATCTTTCGAACTCAGTTGCGTGCTTTATTAAGAGCATCTCATTATGGAAAACTAGCTATAATGTTTCCAATGATTGCAACGGTTAAAGAATTTAAAGCTGCTAAGGCAATTTACGAAGAAGAAAGAGCTAAACTGATCAAAGCTGGAGTTTCGGTGGCAGATGATATTGAAGTTGGTATGATGATGGAAATTCCTGCTGCAGCGATGATAGCTGATAAATTGGCTAAGTATTCCGATTTCTTCAGCATTGGAACTAATGATTTAATTCAGTATTCAATGGCTGCTGATCGTGGAAATGAAAGAGTTTCATATTTATATCAGCCGTATAATCCATCTCTTTTGCGTTTGATAAAGAAAGTTATTGATTCATCACATGCTGAAGGTAAATGGACCGGGATGTGTGGTGAGATGGCTGGAGATCAAGTAGCAGTACCGTTATTGCTTGGTTTGGGACTTGATGAATTCTCTATGAGTGCAACTTCAATTTTGAAGACTAGAAGTTTAATGAAGAAACTTGACACAGCACAAATGAAACAATTGGCTGCAAAAGCGGTAACTGATTGTGAAACAACGGAAGAAGTTGTTGAGCTAGTTAAAAAAGTTGTCAAGTATTAATTTAAGAGTATTTGATTCTTTCTCATGATCAAAGGGAACTACTCGATGATCATGAGTTTTTTTGTAGCATTAACTTGTCTTATTTGTTAAGATTTTATCTCTTTTTTAAGATACTTCTTTAGAATATTTGCATAACTTTATTACAAAACATATAATTAATTTGATTATTTAGTTAAGGAGGATGCTCGTGAATATCGGGATTTTTACAGATACGTATTATCCGCAGGTTAGCGGCGTGGCTACCTCCATCAAGACTTTGAAGGATCAGTTGGAAAGCAGAGGAAATCATGTTTATATTTTTACGACGACTGATCCTAAGATACCTTCTGGGGAGTACGAGAAAAACATTTTTAGATTTACAAGTATTCCATTTATTTCATTCACTGATCGAAGGATTGCTATCAGAGGGTTGTTTCGTGCTTATCAAGTTGCTAAGGAATTGCAATTAGATATTGTTCATACACAAACAGAGTTTTCGATGGGATGGATTGGCAAATTTGTTGCCAAAAATTTGGGAATTCCTTGCCTTCATACGTATCATACAATGTATGAGGACTATTTACATTACGTAGCTCGCGGGAAATTGCTAAAACCGCGGCATGTTAAGGAAATGTCACGTTCATTTTGTTATCATATGACAGGTATTATTGCACCCAGTGACCGCGTTTTAACAACCCTTGAGGGATATGGTATTAAATCACCGATTACAGTTATTCCAACAGGAGTCAGCTTACAAAAATTTCAAGCACCAGTTAGAATCGATGTGCGAAAAAAGTATCAAATTTCATCTCAGCGGCCATTAATTTTAACTTTAAGTCGATTAGCTTATGAAAAAGATATTGATCGTTTGATTGCTGCTTTACCAAGAGCTTGTGCAAAAGAACCAAAGCTTCTTTTAATGATTGTGGGCGATGGTCCAGCAAGAGAAGATTTAGAGAAGCAGGTTAATAAGTTGAAAATGCAAAGCCATGTAATTTTTACCGGTGAAATTTCAAATGAACAAGTTGCTGATTATTATCATGCAGCGAATCTTTTTGTTTCAACATCTGTTTCGGAATCACAAGGCTTGACTTATATTGAGGCGTTGGCTTCAGGTTTACGGGTAGTAACGACCCATAGCCCGTACACTGATCAACTATTAAATGATCAAGATTTTGGTGTTGTTTTTGATAATTTATCCACATTACCGGAGTTAATCGTCAAATATTTAAAAATGTCAAAAAAACCAATCAGTCAAACAAAATTAACTCCCAAGTTGGCTAAAATTTCAGCAGATGATTTTGGAAAACGGGTTTTGAATTTCTATCAGGATTGTCAGGTCATGTATGAAAAAGCAAAAGAAGCCAATCATTCAAGTGAAGTTGGATAGCAGGCAAAAGGAGTTTAGGGAATGTTAGATGTTCATATGTTTTCTTCGGCAACTAAGGTGAAAGGCCAAGGTGTTGGTAGTGCATATCTAGAATTGATAGGATTATTGAAAAAATATTTTCCTCAAGATATTAAAGTTTCAATCAATAATTTTGGTAAAGCAGATATCAGCCATTATCATACGATTGATCCGCAATTTTATTTGTCGACTTTTTTTCCTGGTCGTGGAAGGAAAATTGGTTATGTCCATTTTTTACCGGAGACTCTTGAAGGAAGCTTAAAGATTCTACAGCCATTTAAGTGGATTTTTTATCATTATGTTATTAGTTTTTATCGGCGAATGGACCAACTAGTGGTAGTTAATCCATCATTTATTGAACAATTAGCCGCCTATGGAATTGATAAAAAAAAGGTAACTTATATTCCTAATTTTGTTGCGAAAAAAAATTTTCATCAAATTGACTATTTTAAAAAAAATGAATTGCGAAAAAAGTTAGGATTGCCTGTCGACAAATTTACGATTATTGGAGTTGGTCAAATTCAGGAAAGAAAAGGCGTCTTAGATTTTATCAAACTTGCCCAGTTGCTGCCGGATTTTTATTTTGTGTGGGCAGGCGGATTTTCTTTTGGAAAAATTACTGATGGCTATCGTGAATTAAAAAAATATGTTGTCGATCCACCAATTAATTTAAAATTTCCAGGAATAGTTGAGCGAAATGCACTAGGAGAATTTTATAATGCAGCAGATGCCTTTTTTTTGCCTTCGTTTAATGAACTTTTTCCAATGAGTATTTTGGAAGCAGCAAGTTGTGGATTGCCAATTATTGTTAGAAATTTAAAATTATATCGTTCGATACTGGACAGCAAATATTTAGCTGGTGAAACAATCAAGGATTTTCAGCAATTGCTTGTTAATTTGGCTAATAATCAGCAACTGAGGGATCAACAGCGAAGATTATCTTTAACCATTGCTGAGGAATATTCGGAAGATCGTTTGGCGAAAAAATGGCTGGAATTTTATCGTTCGCAAAGTGAGCTGAATAATTTATGACCAGGAAAAATAAAATTGTGCTGGTGATGATGCTGTTAATTGGCGTAATTATCACGTACTTTTCGTTACGATCAATCTCCTTAAAAGCGTTAGTTAGTGATTTGATCAAGTTAAAGTGGGGCTGGTTAATAGTTGCTTTGATCAGCATGCTAGCTTCTTTCATGATGGAAGCAGTTGTAGTTAAAATGTTATTGCATCGCGAAACAATGAATTTTCCATGGCTTGATGCAATACGTGTTCCCTTAATTGAACAGCTTTTTAATGGTATAACGCCATTTTCATCTGGAGGGCAACCGGCTCAGTTATTTGCTTTAGTTCAGTCAGGAGTTGATGCTGGGCGAGCAACATCAGTTTTGTTGATGAAGTTCGTTGTTTATCAGTCAATGATCGTTATCAATTTTATTTTTGCTTTATTCATTGGCTTTCATTACGTTGCTGATAAAATGCATGCTTTATCATTTTTGTTTTTGTTCGGATTTTTAATCCATTTTGGAGTTATTATTGGTTTGTTATTAGTAATGTATTGGTATTCATTCACTAAAAAAATGGTAAAAATTTCCTTTTATCCAGTTAAACGATTTATAAAGAAAGAAAGAATCACCAGATGGGAGCTAGTGATTGATGAAAAAATTGAAAACTTTTATCAAGAAAGCCTGCGCTTAAAAGGTGACTTTAACTTACTGTTAAAAATTGGGGGATTGACGTTAATTCAGCTTATTTTCTATTATGTTGTCCCTTATTTTATTTTATTGGCACTTGGTCAAAAAAATGTCAGCTTAGTTTTGGTCACAACATTACATATCTTGATTGTAATGATAATTTCGCTTTTTCCAATTCCTGGTGGTTCAGGTGGTGCTGAATATAGCTTTTCAACGATTTTTTCGAGTTTTATTTCTAATCCAAGCAAATTAGTTTTAGCTATGTTATTATGGCGTTTGTTGACTTATTATTTAGGAGTTGTTTTGGGCTTGATTGCACTGTTAATTTCACCACACAAAGTTGAGTCAAATAAAAGTCAGTAAAAAGTGTCATAAGTTGTTTATAAAAGAAGCATTTTTAATTGGACTACTTTTAAAAATTTGCTAGAATAGACGGAAATGGAACTTAATAAGTTTAAGGATGGAAGGAAGAAAATTATGGCAGCATCAAAACTTGCAGCAATTATTTCAAGATTAGAATCAATGATAACTGCTGGGGACGGTGAAAGTCGGCGATTTGAAAAAAATGGCCAACAAGTAGCTATGGTAAATTATGATTCCGAAAGTAAGACTTTTAAATTAAATGAGAATAAAAACCAACAAGTCTTTGAATTTGATGATGTTGATTTAGTGGCCATGGAAATATATGATTTATTGGCTGATTAAGTCATTCGAATTAAAATTTGGAGGAGAATAAATGAACTCATTTTGGAGACTGATCAAGTCTTTAGGGAGTAGTAATAAAATGGCAGATCAAAATAATTATAAAGTTAAGTTTAAAAATTTTTTCAATACCAAAAAGGGCTTTTTCCTGCTGGTCTTAATTTCATTTTGGATCAAAACCTATATTATTTATTTGACTAAATTTAATTTAGGCATTAGTGATTTTATGCAGCAGATTATCTTATTTTTTAATCCACTCCCATTCGCTTTGCTTTTATTGGGAATAGCGCTGTATTTTAAGGGCCGTAAATCATATTGGCTGTTAATGTTGATTGATTTTTTAGGGTCGCTTTGGCTATTTGCCAATATTTTGTATTATCGTGAATTTTCTGATTTTTTGTCTTTAGGTATTATGAAATCATCGGGTTCAGTTTCTAATCATTTGGGCTTAAGCATTATGGAAATTATCCACCCGACAGATTTTCTAGTTTTTATTGATTTTTTAGTGTTGATTGGTTTGTTGGTTTTCAAGGTAATCAAGATTGACATGAGTAGGCCCAAATTTTTGTGGGCAACGTCGGTTAGCCTGATTGCAGTTGCTTTATTTGGAATTAATCTTTCATTTGCCGAAAAAGACCGTCCGCAATTACTTACTAGAACATTTGACAATAATTATATTGTTAAGTATTTGGGAATAAATTTTTATGCTGGATATAATGCTTATCAAACTTATCGTGAGAATTCTACCCGGGCTAATGCTAGCAGTACAGATTTAAATAGCGTTCTTAATTTTTTGAAGACTAATCGGGTTGGAGACAATGTTAGTTATTTTGGCAAGGCGCAAGGCAAAAATGTTTTTATCTTTCATCTAGAAAGTTTTCAGCAGTTTTTAATTGACTACAAGGTCGATGGTAAAGAAGTGACCCCAAATATTAATAAATTTTATCATAACCAAAATACTTTATCGTTTGATAACTTTTTCAATCAAGTTGGTCAAGGAAAAACTTCTGATGCTGAAACGATGTTAGAAAATTCTCTTTTTGGTTTACCAACAGGATCAGTTATGACCACTTATGGTACTTCGAATACTTTCCAAGCTTTGCCAGCAATTTTGGATCAAAAGGGATATACCACTGCTGCTTTCCATGGAGATGTTGGTAGTTTTTGGAATCGCGATAATACCTATAAGTCGTGGGGGTATCAGTATTTCTTCGATGAGAATTTTTATAAGGATAAGACAAATTATAGTATCGGCTATGGCTTGAAGGATAAGATTTTCTTGAAAGAGGCAGTTCAATATTTGCAGCAGCTGCCACAGCCATTTTATGCGAAGCTTATTACTTTAACTAATCATTATCCTTATGAATTAGATAAGCAAAATCAAACAATTCCTAAGACCAAAACAGGTGATCAGACGGTTGACGGCTACGTTCAGACAGCTCACTATTTAGACCAAGCTTTTGGGGAATTTATCCAATATCTTAAGAGAACTGGTTTATATAATAATTCGATGATCGTTGTTTATGGTGATCATTATGGGATTTCTAATAATCATAAGAAAGCAATTGCTCAGTTATTGGGTAAAAAGTCTGTTTCAAGTTATGATTTAGCAATGTTCCAGAAAGTACCTTTCATGATTCATTTAAATGGTTTAAAAGGTGGCATTGATCATACGTACGGTGGCGAAATTGATGTTATGCCAACGTTGATGGATCTTTTAGGAATTAAAGATAATGATTACATTCAACTGGGCCAGGATTTATTAGCAACAAATCGTAATCAAACAGTGGCATTTAGAGATGGGGATTTTGTTTCACCAACTTATAGTAAAATTGGCAGCACTGTTTATGATAATCAAGGAAACGTAGTCAATAGTTTGACTACAAGTGAAAAAAAGCAAGTTGATGCTATGCAAGCTAGGACTGATAAAGTACTTTCTTTATCTGACAAAATTATAACTGGAGACTTGTTGCGTTTCTATACACCAAGCGGCTTCCAGAAAGTTAATAAATCAGATTATAATTATAAATATAATGCAACATTGGAAAACTTAAAGAAAGCCCAACAAAAGAAGAAAACTAGTTTAATTATGGAAGATGGCGGGAAATCAACTGTTGACTTATTTAAAACAGATGCGCCAGAACTTAAATAAATTTAAAAAGCAAATTGTTTGATATGCCGATAGGACCAACAATTTGCTTTTTTAGTGCGCCCGTCATGGGTGATAACTAGGCGGTGCAAGTTTGCTGTGGGCCGTAGTAGTCGGAACCCAAATATGTTCAAAACTCTTCAGCAAATCTAGAATGCTTAAATTATTAAACCGCCGTATAAAAACTGTACGTACGGTGGTGTGCCTCGCCTCCTACGTGTTTTTAATAAGCAAGTGCTCGATGATCTGTTTACTTAATATCGGATTAAATGTGGTGGGAGATGTATCATTAATTAGAAATATATGTGGCAGTATCTTCATAACTAACTATGTCTATGTTTCGAAAAATTCGGCAATATGTTTAGAATTTGTGGAGATAAGTTAGCCAATAAATCTGATCACGAAGCAATCAATTAACGCTTAGCACTGCTAGGTCATTTATACTGATGTCAAAAAGGCTGGTTTGAAAATTCTTAATGAACAGTTGATCAGTTGCAGTACCATTAAAGCTGTTAAATAATGTTGAATGAAACTAAGAGGTGAATTAGCGGGTTTCTAGCAGTAAAAGCCTTTAAAAAACAACTGGGATATTTATCAAATTAATGTTACTGGCATTTACTAATAACATTAATGAAATTTATTCTTATTTGATCCATTTTGCTTTTGACATTAAAAATTTGCAACGTCCTTTTTGAATTGATAGGTTGAATGCTGCTTGTAGTTAATTAATCAAAAGTTTTCTGATATAACTTGGTCCTAACATTTGTAGATTCATAGCTAGAGAATTAGCGTTGAGGTTTGATGATTAATATAATATTAACGATATGATTTATTTTACTGAGTTAATAAAAAGGAGAGTATAAAATAGTTTGTGTAAATGAATAAAATCCTATTAAAAAGGGAATCCCTTCCCCGTATGATTAAATCGTCAAACTAAACCAAAACGGAGGGATTCCCCATGGACCAGTTTACCAAAGATTTAACCAAAACTCTATTATCAAATGGCGATGTTAAAGAACTTTTTCGTCAACAACTCGAAACAGCTATTAATCGAATCTTGCAAGCTGAACTAACAGCTTTGCTTGGTTATGATCCTTATGACCGCTGCGGCTTTAATTCGGGAAATTCTCGCAATGGCCAGTATTATCGCTTAATTGACTCTGAATATGGTAAGTTGAAGATTGCTGTGCCGCGTGACCGTAAAGGCCATTTTCATAACCACCTGCTTCCAGCCTATTCTCGTCGTCAAGACGCTTTAGAAACAACAATCATTCAGCTTTATTCCAAGGGCGTTACGACCCGTGAAATTGCAGATTTGATTGAAAAAATGTATGGCTCTTATTATTCACCTACTACTGTTTCTAATATCACTGCTCAGGTAACAAAACAGATTGAAGCTTTTCATCAACGAGCTATTAAGGCAAACTATGTTTGTCTTTTCTTAGATGCAATTTACCTACCTCTACGCCGTGATTCAGTTCAAAAAGAGGCAGTCTATATTGCTTTAGGTATTACACCTGTCGGCATCAAAGAAGTTCTTGATTATCGAATCGCTTCAAGTGAAAATGCAGGAGTTTGGTCAGAAATGGCAGAAGATCTTAAACAACGAGGATTAAAGCAAGTCCAGTTGATCATCGCAGATGGAATGGTTGGTCTGCAGCCGGCATTATTACACGCTTTTCCGAAAGCCAAATTCCAAAGATGCCTAGTACATGTTATGCGTAATATTGGTTCGCATGTGCGTTTAAAAGATCGTGAAGCAATCTTAAATGATTTTAAAAAATTGCATTCAGCGACCGATGTAACTGCAGCACACAAGATCTTAAATGATTTTTATGGTGCATGGGGGAAATCGTATTCCAATCTGATCCAGCAACTTAAATCCATTGAAAATGAACTACTAGCTTTCTTGAATTTTCCTCCTGCCATTCGACCAACAATTTATTCAACCAATATCTTAGAATCACTGAACAAAAGAATTAAACGCAAGACCAAACCAAAGGAACAATTTCCAAACGAAAAATCTTTAGACAATTTCACTGGAGTTCAAGTCATAAGCTATAACGAAAAGTACTTCAATCGTAGCCATCGCGGATTTGGTCAAATCAAAGATACATTAGAATCACTTTTCAATTAATACTTTATTTTGCCGGGGAAAGGGATTTTCATTTACACAAACTTCTTGACACTCCCATAAAAAGATCTTGACCTGAAGACTCAATGC
>NZ_AHYZ01000176.1 GCF_000255495.1 Liquorilactobacillus vini DSM 20605 | reverse complement strand
TTAAAAAATAAAAAATTCTTACTTACTTCTTTAAACTTGTGCCCACACATTGTCTAGCACATTAGTCTGATTCCGATCTGGGCCAACAGAGAAGGTGGAAATCTTTACTCCAACTAATTCTTGAATTCGATGGATATAATCACGAGCATTCTGCGGCAAATCTTCCAAACGTTTACAATGCGTAATATCTTCTTTCCAACCTGGCAAGGTTTCATAAATTGGCGTGCATTGACTCAGTTGCTTAAGGCTTGCTGGATAATGATAGATCCGTTTACCATTTAAATCATAAGCTACACAGATCTTTATTTCATTTAAACCCGTCAAAACATCGACACAATTCAAACATAGATTGGTTATCCCTGAAACTCGTTTAGCATGACGCAAAACTACACTATCAAACCAGCCGATCCGTCGTGGTCGATGAGTAACCGTCCCATATTCATGGCCTGCCTCACGAATAAAATCACCAGTTGCATTGTTTAATTCTGTTGGAAATGGTCCATCTCCTACACGAGAAGTATAGGCCTTGCAGACACCTACTACTTTGTTGATCTTCGAAGGTCCAACTCCACTTCCAATTGTAACTCCACCTGCTACTGGATTAGAAGACGTTACAAATGGATAAGTTCCCTGATCAATATCCAGCATTACTCCTTGTGCTCCTTCAAACAATACGCGTTTGCCACTATCCAAAGCATCGTTTAAAACAACTGAGGTATCAGTAACATAATCTTTAAATCTTTGTCCATAATTATAATATGGTTCAAAAATGTCTTCAAATTTTAGTGGTGCGTAATTATAAAAACCAACCAATTCCCGATTTTTTTCTTCAAGATTCCTGCTTAATTTATCTTCAAAAACTTCTTTATCCAATAAATCAGCAATGCGAATCCCAATTCGTTCAGCTTTATCCATATAAGCCGGTCCGATTCCTTTATTGGTGGTTCCGATTTTATTTTCTTTCTTAGCTTTTTCTTGAAGTCCATCAAATAGAATATGGTACGGTAAAATGACATGTGCTCGATCAGAAATTCTTAGATTATCAGTTGGAACACCACGTTTATTAAGATATTCCAACTCTTCAACTAAAGACTTTGGATTCAAAACAACACCATTTCCAATAACACATAGCTTATCATGATAAAAAATTCCAGATGGAATCAACCTTAATTTAAATGTCTCACCATTAAAAACGATTGTATGTCCTGCATTATCTCCACCTGAATAGCGAGCGATTACTTCAGCATTTTGGCTCAAAAAATCCGTAATTTTGCCTTTTCCTTCATCGCCCCACTGGCTGCCAACAACTACAACTGATGACATTAACTTCACCTCATTATTAATTTGCCTTTCTTTTAAAAATCACTAACCTCGATAATTGTAACAATCAAAGCCTTAAAATTCAAGTAAATTCCGAATATTAATATTTTTTCTATAATTAGAAAGAAAAGATTACGAACTATTTTATTGCAATAAAAAACAGGTACCAACTTCTACTGAATGTTTTGCCTGTTAATCGTTAAGCCAACATTTCAATAAAGTTGTCCCTGCTTTTTATTTGTTTTCTGGGACATAGGCAATTGATGAAAATTTATTATATGATTTTACAAATAACAACTTAACTGTTCCCCGAGGACCAGAACGATTTTTTTCAATAATAACTTCAACTTCACCAACATCTTGAGTATCCTCATCCTTTTTAGCAGTTTGATCGTCATCATTTCGCTCATAATAATCATCTCGATATAAGAAAGCAACAATATCTGCATCTTGTTCAATCGAACCAGACTCACGAATATCCGATAAAACTGGTCGTTTATCCTGCCGCTGTTCCACACCACGCGACAGCTGAGACAACGCAATTACTGGAACCGATAATTCTTTGGCCAGTTTTTTTAATTGTCGTGAAATCTCTGAAACTTCTTGCTGACGATTTTCCTTATTTGTACCTTCGATTAGCTGCAAATAATCAACTACAATCAACCCCAAGTTTTTTTGGTCTCTGGCTAGTCGTCGACATTTAGCACGAATTTCAGACATCTTAATTCCAGGCGTGTCATCAATAAAAATTGACGTTTGTGATAAGGACCCCATGGCCACAATTAAATTTTTCCATTCATCTGGACTAAGTTGACCTGTTCGCAAATGATTAGCATTAACACTTCCCTCTGCACATAACATTCGATTAACTAAAGATTCCGCACTCATTTCCAAAGAAAAAATTGCAACAGTCTTATCTGTTTTAGTACCAACATTTTGTGCAATATTCAAAGCAAAGGCTGTTTTACCAACTGCCGGCCGCGCTGCAATGATAATCAAATTGTCTGGTTGCAGTCCAGCAGTCATTTTATCTAAATCATGATAACCAGTTGGCAATCCAGTGATATCTTCCTTTTGCTGATAAAGGCGTTCAGCATCATTAATTGCTACTGTCAAAACATCTTTAATTGGTCGAAATCCGCTATTGTTTTTTTGCTCTGAAACATCCATAACTTGTCGTTCTGCATCATCCAACAAATCATCAACGTTTTCATCTTCATTATAAGCTTGAGTAACAATATTGGTTGCAGTTGCAATCAGTCGCCGCAAGATAGCTTTTTCTTTAACAATCTTGGCATAATAACTAACATTAGCCGCCGTTGGAACTGCCGCTGCTAGCTCTGCAATATAACTAACACCGCCAACATCATCCAACAAGTTTTGTTCTGTCAGCCGATTATTAACCGTTATAACATCGATTGCTTTATCTTGATCATTTAAGTCCGTCATAGTTTGAAAGATAATTTGATGCGCACGCCGGTAAAAATCATCGGCATTCACATATTGCATTGCTTCAATTAAAGCATCAGCACTTAAAAAAGCAGACCCTAGAACGGCCTGTTCAGCTTCAATGTTTTGTGGAGGTAGTCGATCCATTGACAGATCCTTAGCCATTTAAATCACCTTTCAAATTAATCAATCCTGTCTAAAAATATCCTTATTTTTTTTCTGCAACATGAACTCTGATTTTGGCAGTTACTTTAGGATGCAATCGCGCTGGTACATTGGTATATCCCAATGACCGAATTGGTTCATTCAATTCCATCTTTCGTTTGTCAACTTTCAAACCATGTTGCTTTTCCAAGGCTTGAGCAACTTGTTTGCTGGTGATTGAACCAAACAATCGACCATCAGTTCCCGCTTTAGCTTGCAATTCAACAATCATTTCGCCAGATTCAAGTGCTTCTTTCATTTTTTTCGCGGCAGCTAATTCTTCAGCGTCCCGTTTTTCTTCTGCCCGTTTTTGCCCTCTTAATTGGCTCATAGCTTGAGCAGTTGCAGGCTTTACCTTATTAGCTTTAATTAAAAAATTAGCAAACCCATCGGAAAGTTCCTTAACTTCTCCTCGTTTTCCTTTACCTCTAACATCCTGCAAAAAAATTACTTTCATCGAATAATTCCTCCCTGTAAGGATCGTCATCCTTTTATTTTTGATCTTTTTTTAAAACTTCTAATAACTGTTTTCGTGCTTGAGCAACCGTCATGTCTGTCAGCTGTGTCGCTGCATTTGATAAATGACCGCCACCGCCTAATTCTTCCATAATGACTTGAACATTTTCTTGACCATTGCTGCGCGCTGAGATTCCTATTTTTCCATCTTGACGTTTGGTAATCACAAAAGATGCCTCTACACCGCTAATATTTAACAAAGCATCGGCCGCTTGAGCTGCAGTAACTGGGTCATAAACTCGATCAGGCTCGCCGGCGCATAACGCTAATCGATCACCTAAAAATTCTAACCGATCGATCAAGTGATTCCGCTGCATAAAACTCTGAACGTTTTCTTTCATAAAATGATGTGTCATCGTCAAATCCGCACCTACAGAACGCAAATAACTAGCCGCATCAAAAGTCCGTGTCCCGGTTCGTAGTGAAAATGACTTAGTGTCAATAATAATTCCCGTTAACATTGCTGTCGCTTCAATTTTATTAATTGGCTCACTATCACGCGATTGATATTCCAGCATTTCAGTGATTAATTCACAAGTCGATGATGCATATGGTTCAATATAGACCAATACGGGGTTTTCAGGAAACTCCTCCCCACGTCGATGATGATCAATTACCATCACCCGATTAACCATTTTTTGATAGAGTTCTGGGCTAATTGAAATTGACGGTTTAGAGTGGTCCACCATGATCAGCAAACTTTGCGGATTAGCTTTTTCAATTGCTTCAGCTGAAGTAATAATGCTACCCTTAATTTCCGGATACTGCTCTAATTCTTGCATCAAACGCAAAATATCTGAATGAGGTGTTGCTTGATCCATAATGATCCAACAATCCTTGTGATTCATCTTGCTGATTCTCCTGATTCCTAAGCAAGCTCCCATTGAATCCATATCAGAACGTTGATGTCCCATCACAAAAACTTGATCCGCTTGATTAATCAGCTCCTGCAATGCTTGAGAAATCATTCTTGCCCTGACTCGTGTTCTTTTTTCCATCGGATTAGTCTTGCCACCGTAAAATCTAGCTTGTCCATCAGGTGATTTAACAACTACCTGATCACCACCCCGGCCTAAAGCCAAATCCAGATTGCTTTGAGCGGTCTGTGCCAAAAGCGCTAAATTATCATCACCATAAGCAATTCCAAAACTTAAGGTCAATGGGAAGTTCTGCTTTGAAGTTCGCTCCCGAATTCGATCCAAAATCTTGAACTTTTCCTGTTCAAGTTGTTGCAAAGCTTTGGAATATGCCAAGATAAAGAAATGATCATCATCAATCCGTTTTAAAAACATCTTATACTTTCGGGCCCAATTTGCTAATTCATTAGTCACATAATTACTTAAATCTGAAATTTCTTTATCATTCATCGATTGGGTAACTTCGTCATAATTATCCAAAAAGATTTGGCCTAAAACCGCATCTGTTTCCAAATCATGCTGTTTAATTTCAGCATACTGAGAAATATCCATTAAATAGGCTGCATGAATTTCTTTTTGAATCAATAATTGAAAATACCGTTTACCCCATTTAACTTCAACCGGTTTTTTCTCTTCAAAATGCTGTTCAATCAACTTTGCTAATTGTGGATCGATATCTTTTAGCTTTTTGCCTAAAACCTCACGCTTGCCAAAATACTTTTGTAAATAGGGATTGATCCATTCTGCTTCAGTCTGGTCATTAAAAAACAAAATACCAATTGGCATTTTGATCAACGCTTCTTGTTCACCACGTTTTATTCGATAAGAAAGATCAGAAATGTATTCATTAGTATCCTCAGTAATTTCTTTTAAAGTTAAAAAAGAAGCGCCAATTGTTAAACAAACTAAAATCAGCAATACTGATCCCAAAATCGGATTTACTAAAAAAGCCATGATTTCACAGACGCTTGCCAAGCCCAAAAGAAAGATTGCAATCAGTCGTAACTGACCATTTTTCATAAATGCCGGCAGATGCCAAAAACTTTTTGAGAATAATTGTTTCATTTTTTTCCTCACAATTGAAAATACATTTGTAGTTTAATTCAGCTTTGAAAAAAAGCTATTTGCATTTATTTTAACACAATTTAATTCTCAATAAACTTATAAACAAAAAACAACTGATACTAGGATTGGACCTAACTAATAGATCACAATAATTCCTAATATCAGTCGTTTTAACTAATCTTCTGCTACAAATGGCAGCAGCCCCATCACACGTGCACGTTTGATTGCTACCGTCAAACGACGCTGATTTTTAGCACTTGTCCCGGTTACTCGGCGTGGCAAAATCTTTCCACGTTCAGAAACAAATCGTTTCAACAAATCAGTATCTTTATAGTCAATATATTCAATATGGTTGGCTGCAATAAAATCGACCTTGCGACGACGCCGACCACCTCTGCGTTGTTGTACCATCAGTCAAATTCCCTCCTTTAACTTCTTATTCAATTAAAATGGCAAGTCATCATCGGAAATATCAATTTGTTGACCACTATCAGCAAATGGATCACCCGAGTTATTCTTTACTTGCTGATTCTGTTTGCTTGGATTTGGACTTTTAGTTGCTTGATTGCCCGTAAATCCATTATTATTTGCGTTTGAAGAACTATTTGCTGCAGGATTGAAGCTTTGATCGCCAGCATGTTGTTGACGATATTGTTCAGACTGTAATTTAGACTCCAACAATGAAAAGTTATCGACTACGATTTCAGTAACATAAACTCTCGTTCCTTGTTGATTTTCATAAGATCGGGTTTGAATTCGTCCATCTATACCAACAAGTGAACCCTTATGCGTAAAATTAGCAAAATTTTCAGCTGGCTTACGCCAAATTACACAATTAATAAAATCCGCTTCTCGTTCACCCTGACGATTAGTAAACTGACGGTTAACAGCTAAAGTAAAGCTTGCAACTGCTGCCCCACTCGCTGTATATTTCAAATCAGGATCACGAGTTAATCGACCAACTAATACTGCACGATTAATCAAAGTTCAGCTCCTCCTTTTAAATAAATCATTATGCTTCACGTTTAACGATCATATGACGCAGAATGCTATCACTGAACTTGGCAAGACGATCAAATTCGACGATTGCTTTAGCATCTTGAGCTTTGACATTAACAATATGGTAAATGCCTTCTGTAAAGCCACCGATTTCATAGGCAAAACGACGCTTAGACCAGTCTTTTGAATCGATTACTTCAGCCCCATTATCTTTCAAAACGTTATCAAATTTTTCAACTAATTCCGCTTTGGCAGCTTCATCAATTGCTGGGCTGATAATATAAGTAATTTCATATTTCACGACTGTTTGCACCTCCTTATGGACTAATGGTCCTTAACTTTTATTAAGAACAAGGAAAGTAATCTAAAGCTATTTCTAGTTAGATACTAACAATCCCTGATTTTAACATTTTAATCTTCAATTTGCAAGCTACAGTTTAACATTCAGCTATTATTAATTACGCAAAATCTCACGACCTGTTAATTTTCATTATCATCCTTAGTTGATAAATCCTCATTTTCAGTTTCTGCTGCTACTTTTGCCATTGTTGCAACTGATGCATCAGCTGCAACTTTGATCAAATGTACGCCTAATGTTGCTCGACCTGTAGTTGAAACGCTTTGAATATTAAAACGGATCATCACGCCTTTGTCAGTGATCAGCATAATGTCCTCATCACCCTTGACTGTTGTTAAACCAACTAAAGGCCCATTTTTTTTCGTAATATTTGCCGTTTTGATTCCCTTGCCGCCTCGACCTTTAATCGGATACTCAATTGCTGGTGTTTGCTTCCCGTAACCTTTTTCACTAATAATAAAGACATTACTCTCAGGATCAAGAATCGCGGCACCAACCACATAATCATTTTCACGTAATCTGATTCCACGAACCCCACTGGCTGTGCGTCCCATTGCTCTAACAGCTGTTTCCGCAAAACTAACGGCGTAGCCTAAATGTGTTCCAATAATTAACTTGCGCTGATCATTAGTGATCAAAACACTGATTAATTCATCGTCATCTTTTAACGTGATCGCCTTTAAACCATTCTTTCGAATATTTGAAAACTCAGTAACTAGTGTTCGTTTTACGACACCGTACTTGGTTGTGAAGAAAAGAAAACATTTTTTCACCTTGATTTCCCGGGAAACATTGATCACCGTTTGAACTTTTTCTTTTGGTTCAATTCCCAGTAAATTAATAATTGGAATCCCCTTAGCTGTTCTGCTATATTCGGGTATCTCATAACCTTTCATCCGATATACTTTTCCTAAATTCGTAAAGAACAGTAATTCATCATGAGTTGAGGTACTAATCAAGTGTTCAATAAAGTCATCATCATGAACTCCCATTCCCTGAATGCCACGACCACCACGATGCTGTGTTTTAAATTCACTAATTGGCAAGCGTTTAATATACCCGTTATGTGTCAAAACAACCACTACATTTTCTTCTTCAATCAAGTCTTCGTCTTCAATACTTAAGACTTCTCCAACCATTAATTCAGTCCGGCGTTCATCACCATATCTAGCTTGAATCTCCAATAACTCTTGATAAATAATTTTATCAATTCGTTCATTATGAGCCAGAATATCTTGATAATCAGCAATTTTTACTAACAGGTCCTGATACTCATCTTCAATTTTTTCACGTTCCAAACCGGTCAACCGCACTAAACGCATATCAAGAATCGCCTGAGCTTGTTTATCAGAAAGGCCATAATTATCAATCAATTTTGACTTTGCAATTTCTCCACTTTGTGAACTGCGAATAATATTGATAATTTCATCAATATGATCTAAAGCAATTCGCAAGCCTTCTAAAATATGCGCTCGCGCTTGCGCTTTACGTAAATCAAAAGCTGTTCGCCGCCGAATAACTTCTTCTTGATGCTTCAAGTAATACTGCAAAATTTGTTTTATATTTAGAATCCGCGGAGTGCCATTAACAATCGCCAACATATTAAAATTGAAAGTTGTCTGCATTAAGGTTAACTTATAAAGATTATTTAAGACTACTGAGGCACTAACATCCCGTCGAATGTCAATTGTAATACGCATTCCTTCACGGTCAGATTCATCATGAATATCAGTAATGCCATCAATTTTTTTCTCACGAGCTAATTCAGCAATCCGTTTGATCAAATTAGCTTTATTTACCATGTATGGCAATTCATGGACAATAATCTGTTCGCGTCCATTTTTTTGACTCTCAATTTCAACCTTAGCTCTTAAAATAACAGTTCCTTTTCCTGTTTCATAAGCCTTCCGAATTCCTGATTTACCCATCACTATTCCACCAGTTGGAAAATCAGGTCCCTTAATGGCTTCCATTAGATCAGCTATCGTAGCATCTGGGTTTTTCATTAAAATATGAATTCCAGAAATTACCTCTGTCAAATTATGTGGCGGGATATTGGTTGTCATTCCAACTGCAATTCCGGTTGCTCCATTAACTAGCAAATTAGGAAAACGAGCAGGCAAAACTACTGGTTCACGTTCAGTACCATCATAATTTGGTTCAAAATCAATCGTATCCTTATTGATATCCCGCAACATCTCAGTTGCAATTTTACTCATTCGTGCTTCCGTATAACGCATTGCCGCAGCACTATCGCCATCAACTGAGCCAAAATTTCCATGACCATCAACCAACATATAACGATAACTGAAATTCTGTGCCATCCGAACCATTGACTCATAAATTGCTGAGTCGCCATGCGGATGAAATTTTCCCATAACATCCCCAACAATCCGAGCAGACTTTTTGTAAGGTTTATCAGGAGTTACCCCTAACTCATTCATGCCGTATAAGATCCGGCGATGAACTGGTTTTAACCCATCTCTAACATCTGGTAATGCTCTTGCTACGATGACACTCATCGCATAATCCAAGAATGATTTGCGCATAATTCCTGACAAATCAGCTTGCTTAATTCGATTTGGCAAATCTACCAAGTTTTTTACCTCCCAAATTAATTATTCACCTAATTTGATATTTCCTGGGAAATATCAAACATCCAAGTTTTCAACAAAGGTCGCGTTCTTTTCAATAAATTCTCGTCGTGGCTCAACTTTATCTCCCATCAACATTTCAAAAACCTCATTAGCTTCTTCTGCATCTGAGAGTTCAACCTGAAGCAGACGACGATTTTCAGGATCCATTGTTGTTTCCCATAACTGTTCAGCATCCATTTCGCCTAAACCTTTATAACGCTGAATAACCGGCTTGGGAGCGGGTGACAATTGACCAACTACTTCGTCTAGTTCTTCATCAGTATCAATATACTTAATCATTTTTCCTTGCCGTACTTGATATAAAGGTGGTTGAGCAATGTAAACATAACCATGATCAATCATTGGCCTCATAAAACGATAAAACAAAGTCAACAATAAAGTTCTAATATGTGCTCCATCAACATCCGCATCAGTCATAATGATCAATTTATGATAATTAGCCTTATCAATGTCAAAATCCTCGCCAAAGCCGGTTCCTAGTGCCGTAAATAACGACCGAATTTCCTCATTAGCCAAAATTCGGTCCAAGGTTGCTTTTTCAACATTCAAAATTTTCCCACGAATTGGCAAAATTGCTTGGGTTAAGCGTGAACGGCCCTGCTTGGCTGATCCACCAGCAGAATCACCCTCGACAATGAATAATTCTGAAATACTTGGATCTTTACTAGTATTATCAGCTAGTTTGCCAGGCAAATTACTAATTTCAAGTCCATTTTTCTTACGAGTGACTTCACGAGCTCGTTTTGCAGCTACCCGTGCTTTAGAAGCTAAAATTCCCTTATCAACAATTTTTCTAGCAACTGCTGGATTCTCCAGCATAAATTTAGAAAAATGTTCTGAAAACAAGTGGTCCGTGACCGTCCTTGCATCTGAATTTCCTAATTTAGTTTTTGTTTGACCTTCAAATTGCGGATCTGGATGTTTAATGCTGACAACTGCTGTCATGCCTTCACGAACATCTTCACCAGACAAATTGTCATCTGAATCCTTGAGTAATTTGTTTTTTTTAGCATAATCATTGATCACACGAGTTAAGGCCGTCTTAAAACCAGCTTCGTGCGTTCCGCCTTCATAGGTATGAATATTATTAGCAAAAGTTAGCAAATTTGAATGAAAATCATTGGTATATTGCAAGGATACCTCAACCGTGATTCCATTTTGTTCACCTTCAACGTAGACTGGTTCCGGGAACAAAGCTTCTTTGTTTTTATTTAAAAATTCAACGTAATGTCGAATGCCACCTTCATAATGAAACTGTTGCAGAGTCGGTTTTTCAGACCGTAAATCTTTAATCGTGATGCGCAGGCCTTTATTTAAGAAAGCCAATTCTCGAATCCTAGTTGTCAAAATATTAATATCATAAGTTGTAGTTTCAGTAAAAATATCTGGATCCGGTAAGAAATGAACAATTGTTCCATGTTCATGTTCACCACAATCGCCAATGATCTGCATTTCATGGTTTACCTTGCCACGTTTAAAGTCCATTGCATAAATTTTACTATTCCGCTTAACCTTAACATCTAGTTCCGTTGATAAAGCATTTACAACTGAGGCTCCAACCCCATGCAAGCCACCAGAAACTTTATAGCCACCACCGCCAAATTTGCCACCAGCATGTAAAATAGTAAAAACAGTTTCTAATGCTGGACGGCCAGTTTTAGGCTGAATATCAACTGGAATTCCACGTCCATTGTCTTTAACAGTGATGCTATTATCTGATTCAACAATTACATTAATTTCATCAGCAAAACCTGCCAGAGCTTCATCGATTCCATTATCAATAATTTCCCAAACTAAATGATGTAATCCTTGAGAACTAGTTGAGCCAATATACATCCCCGGACGTTTTCTAACAGCTTCTAGTCCTTCTAATACCTGGATTTGACTAGCATCATATTCCTGAGCCTTTTTTTCTTTTGCTAATACTTGTTTTTCCTTATCTGTCAACCTTGTTTTCCTCCCTGATTTTCTTGCTCAACTACTACTTTTCCTTGTTGAATCCTAAATACTTTTGGATCTTTAATCAATTGTCGTGTAATATCATTTAAACTAGGAGTTGTTAAAAATATTTGAACTTTTTGTTGAAAAGCTCGTAGTAGGTTAGTCTGGCGCTTGCCATCTAATTCTGATAAAACATCATCTAATAAAAGTATGGGGTACTCACCAATTCGATTTTTCATAAGATTTACTTCAGCCAATTTAACGGCTAAAGCTGCTGTTCGCTGCTGTCCTTGTGAGCCATAAAGCTGAACATTTTGTTCATTCACAATAAATTTGAAATCATCACGATGGGGACCATACAAGGTATTCCCTTGAAATATTTCTTTATCACGATGGGTTGTATACTGCTTTTTTAAAACTTGATAAAGTTGCTCTGGACTGTCATTTGCTGCTGGTAAAGTAATCTTTGAAAGATATTCCAAAGCTAACTTTTCTCGTTGATGGGTAATTTCAAGCTGCAATTGATTAGCAAATTTACTTAAATCTTTTAAAAATTTTGTTCGTTTGACAATTAATTCTGCTCCAAAAGCTGCTAATTGATCAGAAAGTACATCTAACAGTAATAAATCATTGACTTTTTTTTGCTGCAGCTGTTTCAAGTAACGATTGCGTTGCCGTAAAATTATTTTATATTGACTAAGATCATATAAGTAATGACTATCGATCTGGCCAAATTCCATATCGATGAATTTTCGTCTGACAATTGGCGAGCCCTTAACCAAGGAAAGATCTTCTGGGGCAAATAAAATTATGTTCATCTTCCCAATATATTGAGACAGCTTGGCCTGCTCCAATTGATTAACTTTAGCCTTTTTTCCCTTAAGATTTAAATCAATTTCCAGTTTAGTTGTCCCTAAACGGTTAGCAAGGCTTCCTTGAATAATTGCTGAATTTTTACCCATTCGCATCAATTCATGATCATTATTTGTCCGTTGACTCCGCGCCATTGCTAAAACATAAATTGACTCCAACAGATTAGTTTTCCCTTGGGCATTCTCACCGATTAAAATATTCGTGGCTGGTGAAAAATTTAATTCAACTTGCGAATAATTTCTAAAATCTTTTAGTTTTAATTTTTTTAAATACATTATTTCTGATCTGTTTCAGCCATTGCCAGTATAATCGTTCCAATTCCCACAATTTGGATGTGATCAGCTGGATAAAGCTTCTTTCCACGGCGTTGTTCTGGTTGACCATTTAATAAAACCTGATGATCTCTCAAATACCATTTTGCTTGTCCTCCAGAACTAACAATAGCTAATTTTTTTAACAGCTGTCCTAACGTAATGTAAGGAGCTGTTAATTTCACAGTTTGATTCAAATTTTTCACCCACCTTTTAACCGTCCTCACAATAATTATAACCTTTATAAACCTGAATGGCAATTCTATATCGCCTCTAAATCGTTTTTAAGAGCTTTTAAACAACTATAATATGTTTTATTTACTCTCGGCTAAAATTGCTCAAATCACCGAAAAATCGTTTTTAACCTAGGTAACTCAAATTTTAAAGCTCAAGTTAAAAAGAAGCGATGATAGTCATCGCTTCTTGATTATTGATGAATTGTTATTAAAAAGTTCTAACTGGCGTAATTAATTGGATAAAATTGCTTTGATTCTCACTTGGAGTTAGCGTAAATGGTCTTAAAGGCTGAGTGAAATTAATTTTAACAGTTGTTTGACCAAAAGAATGTAATGCGTCTTTCATGTAATCTGGGTTAAAAGAAATTTCCAATGACTTACCGGTCAGACTTTCAAAATTCAAAACTTCATTAATTGTTCCAACTTCCGGTGAATTCCCATAAATTTTTGCTAACTGTTGCTTTGGATCAAGAGTTAACTTAACTATATTGTAGTTTCCTTCATGTGATAACAATGATGCTCGATCAATTGCCGCTAAAAAATCATTGGCGTTAACCTCAAGCTCTGTTTCGGAATTATTGGGGATCAATTGAGCAGTATCTGGATAATTTCCCTCTAAAAGTCGTGAATAAAAAACAGTTTGATCAAAAAAGCATAACATTTGATTTTCTGAAATTCGCAATTCAACTTTTTCCGAACTATCTGGTAACATTCGTGCTAACTCAATTAAAGAGCGACTTGGAACAATAACATCATAATTTAAGTCATTAATATCTAATGGAATTTTGCGTTGGCTTAAACGATGACTATCGGTGGCAACGGCCGTTAACTGTCCTTGATAAATTGTTAAGTGCACTCCTGTCAAAATTGGCCGACTTTCTTGATTTGATGCTGCAATCACAGTTTGATTAATAACTTTTTTTAGCAAATCTGCTGCTAGGGTAATTTTTTGAGAAATTTCAATTTCTGGTAAATGAGGATATTCTTCAGCTGAAATACCATTTACTTTAAAAATGGATTTTCCAGCTAAAATTTGAGTTTGTTGATTTTCAAAAGTGTTTAATGAAAAAGTATCACCGGGAAGTTTTTTGATAATTTCGCTAAAAAATCTAGCCGGTAGTACCGTAGCACCTGTCTCTTCAATCTCTAATTGTGCATTATCATCTGATTTAATAATTGCAGCTTCAATTGAAATATCAGAATCGCTACCGGTTAGAATTAATTTTTCATTGGTGAGTGTTAATTTAATACCAGTTAAAATTGGAATAGTTGTTTTACTGGCAATTGTTCGTTGAACATTAGTTAGCCGCTGGATAAAAGCTGTTCTTTTTATTGAAAATTTCATACTGTACCTCCTAATTAAATTATCTTAATTAATAATGTTTTTTAGTAATAGTAGTAGATGATGTGGATTATGTGGATAAGTTTGAAAAAACCAGCAGTTCTTTAACTTATCCACTTGTGCATATCTTGTGGATAAGCTTGAAAGAAATCCACAATTTCCACAAGGCTATCTTTTTAGCTCGCTTTTTAAATCGGCAATTGATCGTTGAAGTGTACTATCAGATTCCAACATTTCAGAAATTTTTTCATGAGCATGGATTACTGTTGTGTGATCTTTCCCACCAAATTCGTTCCCGATTTTTGGCAATGAAGCATCTGTTAATTCCCGAGCTAAATACATAGCAATTTGTCTTGGAATCACAATATTTTTGACCCGTTTCTTACCTTTCAGTTCACTGATTGACAAATGAAAATATTTAGCTACTTTATCTTGAATAACAGCAATTGAGAGTTCACTTGATTTGCCATTTAGTTTAAGGTTTTTTAATGCATCGGCTGCTAAGCTGGTTGTAATTGGAGAATGCAATAAAGATGCGTAAGCCTGAACGCGAGCAAGTGCACCTTCTAATTCCCTAATGTTTGAGTCAATCTGACCAGCAATATAGCTTAGTGTATCATCAGGAATTGCTAAACGATCAGCATCAGCTTTGCTGCGAAGGATAGCAATTCTCGTTTCCAGGTCTGGTGGTGTGATATCAACTGAAAGTCCCCATTTAAAACGTGAGACAAGACGTTTTTGCAACTTAGGAATTTCATTTGGCAAACGGTCAGAAGTCAATACAATTTGTTTTTTATCATCATAAAGTGTATTAAAAGTATGGAAAAATTCCTCTTGCGTTCCTTCTTTATCAGCAAAAAATTGGATATCATCAACGAGCAGCAGATCAACGCTCCGATATTCTTGACGAAACTCTTCTTGACGTTTTGTTTGAATTGAATTGATAAAATCATTGGCAAATGCTTCACTAGTAACATATTTAACTTTTGCTTGAGGATTATTGGTTAACATTTGGTGGCCAATTGCTTGCATTAAATGGGTCTTTCCTAGACCAACCCCCCCGAAGAAAAATAGTGGATTATATAATGCCCCAGGCTCTTCGGCGACAACTAAAGCTGCTGCATGAGCCATTTGATTACCCTTACCAATTACGAAAGTATCAAAAGTATATTTATCGTTTAACTTTGTTTCGCGCATAAAAGTAGGACGACGTTTTTCAGTAATTGCCGTCGTCTGCTCAGCAGGTGAATTAGCAACCCAAGTTGGTTCGGCTTTTAGTGGATCTGGTTCATTCGGCAACTTGACAAAAACTTTAATTGTTTGATTGATGCTATTTTTGATCATTGAAATTACTTGCTGACTCAAGTTAGCTTTCCAATAATCTTTATGAAGAGCTGTTGGGACTTCAATGACAAGTCTTTTTTGGCTAAAACTGATTGGCTTGGCAGCTTTAATCCAAGTATTGTAACTGATAGATGATAGCTTGCTCTTAAACTCATCACAAATGAATTGCCATAGTGTTTCAAGATCAGGCATTTAGGATCCCCCCTTTTGATAAAAGTTCACTTGTTATTTTAGCATAGTTTTCCACACCTGTGGAAAACTAATTTGAGTTACTCACTAACTTGTTAGCAAGTTTTCCACCGTGTTGTTCACAATTAAAAATTATGTTTGGTTTTTAAGTTTTCCACAAGTCTCATGTGAGTTAAAAAACCTGACATGACAGCTTTTTTAGAACTTATCAACAGGTGAAAATTTCTTTGTGGATAAGTTAAAAACAGGCTGTTGAAATGTGTAAAAGTCAGTTAAAGATTAAGTTGATAGTTTTCCACAGCTAACAACTAATCCACAAAAAAGTAATGTAGCATTAGAGAACTGTGGATAAATTTTCGTGGTATAGCCAAAAAAAAACTTTAAAAATAAGCTGATTTGTGATATCATCAATAAGTATTGTGTGGCTTGACAATTTGATCAAGTAAAGATTGAATTCTATTTGTTAAGTTTGTAGTTACAGGAGGTGTTACTATAATGAAGAGAACGTATCAACCAAAAAAACGTCATCGTCAAAGAGTTCATGGGTTTCGTAAACGAATGAGTACAAGCAACGGTCGCAAAGTTTTAGCACGTCGACGCCGCAAGGGCAGAAAAGTTTTGTCTGCATAGACCACTGACCGTCAGTGGTCTTTTATTTTTTGAGGGTTGTAACAACCGGTATTTGGAGATGGATTATGCGAAAATCATACCGTGTTAAAAGTGAAAGAGATTTTCAACGGGTTTTTGAAAATGGCAAGTCTTTTGCTAATCGCCAATTTGTGGTCTATGTTTTAGAAAAATCAAGTCAACCCCATTTTCGAGTTGGAATTTCAGTTGGCAAAAAGATTGGGAATGCTGTTGCTCGTAATTGGGTAAAAAGACGAATCAGACAAAGCTTGACGGAATTAAAACCACAATTGAAACAAAATTGTGATTTTATCGTGATTGCTCGGCCGACGATTGCGGGACAATCAATGACTGTTGTTAAACAGCATCTAGTGCATGTTTTACGTTTAGCGCAATTGCTGCCACATCGAAGCGCTTAAAGAGAGGTTTGATTCTGTGAATAAAAAAATAAAACGCTTATTATTGATTCTCAGCACCTTATCGCTGATTATTGTGCTTTCAGGTTGCAGCAATTCGGCTGTTACGCAAAATAGTACTGGTTTTTGGGATCATTATATTGTTTGGAGTTTTATTCGAGCAATTCAATTTTTGAGTATTCATGGCAATTACGGTTGGGGAATAATTTTCTTTACGATTGCAGTTCGAGCAATTTTGTTACCCTTATTCTTTTACCAAACCAAAAGTATGCGCAAAACGATGGATATTCAACCGCAACTAAAGGCATTGCAGCAGAAGTATTCTGCTAAAGACTTAGAAACACAGAACAAATTGCGGGAAGAACAGCAAAAGTTGTATGCTGAAGCCGGTGTCAATCCAGTTGCCGGTTGTTTGCCATTAATAGTTCAAATGCCGATTCTTTATGCTTTGTATCAAGCAATTTTTCGTTCACCAGTTTTGAAGACTGGATCTTTTTTGTGGATGCAGTTGGGAGATAAAGATCCATATTTTATTTTACCAATTATAGCGGCAATCTTTACTTATGCTACTTCAAAATTGAGTATGATGTCACAGCCAGAACAAAACGGGATGAGTACAGCAATGACGCTTGGAATGCCAGTAATGATTTTAATTATGGCAATCAACTTTCCGGCTGCTTTGTCGCTTTATTGGGTGATTACCAATGCTTTTTCCGTTTTACAGACATTGATGTTCAATAATCCGTTCAAAATCAATCGTGAGCGGCAAGAAAAACAGCAATTAGCAAAGAAAAAGCAAAGAACATTAGCTAAAGCAAAACGTCGAGCTTTGAAAAGCAAGAAAAAATAGTTAATGGAATTCAATCATTGATTTAAATTTTAATATAGTTGAAAATAGAAATTCATTCTAAATAAAAAAGCCGTTGGAATTATCTTCAAGTTCCAACGGCTTTTTCAATTTATCAATTACTCAGCGATACAGTTAAGAAGTTTTCTGCTAAAGACTAATTAAATTCAGGTTAATTACCAGATATTAACTCGCTTTTCTGGTGGTAGATACATTCCATCGCTCGGCTGAATTTTAAATGTTTGATAGAAATCAGCCAAGTTTTTAGGCTGAACATTAGCCCGTAATTCATTGGGAGCATGGACATCAATATTCAATAGAAGTTTTTGCCGTTCTAGTGAAGATTTCATGCACCAAACACGAGCCCAGTTGATGAAAAAGGCTCTCAGATCAGGAGCGGGCTCGCTTTTAGCAGCTTCAAGGGCGCAACTTAAACCGCCAGCATCAGCGATGTTTTCGGAAACAACCAATTTACCATTAACTTTTCCCGCTGGGGTCTTTAATCCATCAAATTCTGCAATCATTTGCTGAGCTAATTTTTTAAAATGAGCCAAGTCTTCCTTGGTCCACCAATTATGCAGATTACCATATTCATCAAAGTGAGCACCATTGTTATCAAAAGCATGAGAAATTTCATGTGCAATGACGGCACCAATTCCACCAAAGTTCTCACTGGCACTTTGATCAAGACTATAAAATGGAGCTTGCAAGATAGCTGCTGGAAAGACAATAATGTTGTAGGAAGGATTATAGTAGGCATTTACCGTATGCGCACTCATCTCCCAACGAGTACGATCAACCGGTTTGCCCCATTTTGCATAATGATCATGATTAGCAATTTGCTCAAAACGCAACACATTTTCAACTAAAGAGTTGCCTTTAACCTTGAACTTTTTATATAACTCAGCTAGTTTTTCTGGATAACCAACTTGAATTCCCAACTTGTCAAGCTTAAGGATAGCTTTATCTCTAGTTGCTTGACTTAACCAATTATTACTTGCCAACCTTTTTTTATAGACAGCCACCATTTTCTGAACCATGTCAGTAACATCAGTTTTAGCTTGGGCACCAAAATATTTGTGTGCATAATAGAGGCCAACGACTTGGTCAAATTGAGAAGTAGCTAGATAATAAGCACTTTTTTGCGGCTTCATCGGTTCTTTGCTACCGGAAATTGCTCGGTGGTATTGACCACCAATGATCCGTAACTGATCAGATAAGAATCCGGTACTGTTTAAAACGGTTTTGACAAAGATCCAACTACGGATTTTTTCAAAGTTTTCGGCGGTGATCAGTTGATTTAAAGCAGCATAATATTGGGGTTCAGTAACAATTACTTGATCAGGCAAAGTCCCAATCAAGGATTGGATATAGTGTTTCAAATCAATATTTGAACTGCTGGCAGCAAAGTCTTCCAGAGAATACTTGTTATAAGCTTTAACGTAATCTGCTCGTTCGGTGCTGTCTTTCACATGTGGTACAAGCAATTGATCAAAAGCTAATGTTTCGGTGGTGACCTTATTGATCAGCGCGTCATCATAACCAGCTAGTTTTAAGACTTCATGTAGCATTTGCTGGTAAATTTTTAATAAAGCAGCAGCAGCTGGGTTTCCTTTTTGATAATAGGTTTTGTCAGGCAAAATCAGGCTAGGAACATCAGCCATTAAAGCATACTGGGAAGTGTTCTTCATGTCTGGTTCAACGTAAAGTGGGAATGGAATTGGGTAACCAGCAAAGGTTAGATCACCTAACTGAGCTTGCCAGTCTTTAAGATCTTTAAGCTTTAAAATTCTTTCAGCATAAACGCGAACTGGCTCAAAACCCAGTTGATTACGCTTTTTAAAATTAGCAGCTAATTGGTAGAATTTTAAAAACTCAGCTAAATATGGATCAGTGACCGTAGTTGGTTGGAGTTTTTTAAAATCAGCCATTAAAGTTTTTTCAATTGTGTCAGCTAAGTCAGCAAAGCCACCAGTAACTGGTTTATCGGCGGGAATTTTGGCGGTTTTCAGCCAAGCTCCATTAACTGCTTGGTATAAATCATCTTTGATTAAGGAAATATTAATTGTTGATTTACTCAAAGTTTGCAACCTCTTTTCGTTTTGTATAAAAACTATTGTAATTCAAAAGTGTACCAGATAAAAGCATCAAGGGGATAAACAAATTAACTAGTTTGACTTTAATAATTTTGCTATGATAAAGAATAGAAAATTCGTGCTAAAGGGGCGATCCAAATTGGTTACTTTATCAGATGTTGCCAAAAAAGCAAATGTTTCGAAAATGACCGTTTCCAGGGTGATCAATCATCCAGAACAAGTGACAGATGAATTGAAATTACTAGTTTTCAAAGCAATGAAAGAGTTGAATTATCGTCCCAATGTAGCTGCAAAAGCCTTAGCAAGAAATCGAACGCAAATCATTAAACTTTTCATTTTAGAAGAAATGTCGACAGTCGAACCATATTATATGTCTTTATTGACGGGAATTGCTCGCGAATTAGAAAAAAGGCAATATTCTTTGCAACTTGTGACTCAGCATAATTTTGATATTGGCGGTTGTGATGGTTATATTATTACTGGAATGCGTGATCAAGATTATGAATGGATTGGTCGCTTAGAAAAACCGGTTGTTTTATTTGGTGAAAATCACTATGGCTATGATTTCATTGATACTGATAATCAAAAGGGAATAAAAATGGCAACAAAATATATGCTGGATCGTGATTATCAGCAAATCATTTTTATTGGGATCGATTTGAATGAGCCATTTGAATATTCGCGCGAAGCGGGTTATCTACAAGTAATGCAACAGGTTCAAAAAACACCGCAAATTATCCGCGTCAGTAATCATTCACATTCAGCTGAAAAAATAATTGGCAAAAATTGGAGGAAATTTCCAGGCAATACTGGTTTTGTTTGTGCCAGTGATCGGCTTGCCTTAGGAGTTGAACGAGCTGTAATGAAGCAGCAAGGGAAGGTTCCTGAAGAATA
Organism: Liquorilactobacillus vini DSM 20605; assembly: GCF_000255495.1. Classification (GTDB taxonomy): domain Bacteria; phylum Bacillota; class Bacilli; order Lactobacillales; family Lactobacillaceae; genus Liquorilactobacillus; species Liquorilactobacillus vini. The sequence goes on along the minus strand of NZ_AHYZ01000176.1, from coordinate 3,828 downwards.
TGGAATTATTGGTCATGATGGTGTTTTTTTAGATCAAGTAGCTGATCCACGCTTGACAACGATTCGCCAGGATGTGACTAAAATGGGTGAGGCTTGCGCCAAAATGGTGCTGCGAAAGATTGAACAAGTTGGTGCCCCGCAAGGTGAAAGACTTTTTGTTCCGACTTTAGTTGCCCGTGAAACGACTAGATAGTTACTTATCCTTGGCAGGAAAAATGATTTTCAAAATAAATGTTTAAGAGACTGAGGAGATTTTTTATTCAGTCTCTTTTATTTTGATAGCGGTAACAGATCAAACTAGCTTGTTTTGCGACTAGGTTTTCTCTATTTTAGACTTAAGAAGATAAAAAGGGGTGAAAAAATGGTACGTGCAGATTACAAAAATGCAATCATTTATCAAATCTATCCTAAAAGCTTTATGGATGCTAATCATGATGGGATTGGTGATTTACGAGGAATTATCAATAAATTAGATTACTTGAAAGATTTAGGAGTTAATACTTTATGGTTGAATCCCATCTTTGTTTCACCACAAGTTGACAATGGTTATGATATTTCTAATTACTATGCGATTGATAATAAAATGGGAACGATCGAGGAGTTTGATCAATTGATCAAAGCCGCTCATCAGCGAAAATTAAAGCTTATTTTAGATTTGGTTTTGAATCATACTTCTGATCAACATCCATGGTTTCAAGATGCAATCAAGAATCCCAAAAGCATCTATCGAGAGTATTATTTATGGGCTAAAGGTCAAAATGGACGTTTGCCCAACAACTGGGCCTCATTTTTTGGTGGTAGTGTTTGGGAAGCAGATCCATGCCAGCCAGATAATTATTATTTTCATTTATTTGATAAAAGAATGCCGGATTTAAATTGGAAATGTCCTGAGGTCCGTCAAGCGATGGTAAACATTGCTAAATTTTGGTTAGATCATGGAGTGGATGGGTTTCGATTGGATGCATTTATTCACTTAGCTAAAGCCGATTTTAGCCAAGATTTCCCAGCGCATGGAAAAAAAGAGTCAATAATTGCTGAGCCATTTTATGCTAACTTGCCACAAGTCAGAACTTACTTGCGAGAGTTCGTGCATCAATTACGCTTGATCAAACCAGACTTATTAATTTTAGGCGAAGCAGCCAGTGCTGATATAGATTTAACTGCCGCTTATACTGATCCACAGGATGAACTCTGTGATACAGTCGTAACTTTTCGTTATTTTGAGTCGTTAACGGAGCACGCTGATAAACGGTTGCCAAGCGATTTGCAACCGCTACCGTTAGATTTTGGACATTTGAAAGAGGTAATGGCAACTTGGCAAAAACACTTGGAAAGCATCAGCTATTTAACTTTATATTGGAATAATCATGATCTGCCACGGATCTTGGAAAAAGTTGGAACTAATTATCGCAGTCAGTCAACGGTTGCCAAAATGTTGGCAACTTTAATGTATTTACAGCGTGGGATTCCTTGCATTTATTATGGTGAGGAAATTGGCATGCAAAATTTAAGCTATAATCAAATTGATGAAGTTCACGATGAACAAGCAAAAAAAGCTTGGCAGGCAGCAATCGATCAGCAAATGTCTGCTAAAAAAGCTTTAGAGATGATCTGCCGCAGCCATAAGATGGCTGCACGTGGAGTAATGCAGTGGGATGCTAGTAGGTATGGCGGCTTTTCAGATGTTAAGCCATGGAATCTTGGGCAAAATACAGCAGTTAATGTTCATGATGAATTAGTCAATAATCAAAGTGTCTTACAATATTATCGACGGTTACTAAAATTGAAAAAAGAACCTCTGTTTACTGACGGAAGGTTCATTTTGGAAAATACGAGTGATGACTTATACGTTTATCGTCGGATGCTTAAGGGTCAGACGGCCATAGTGATTTGTAATTTAACTTATCGAGCTCAGCAATATCAGTTGCAGCGGTCGGCTGATGACATTTTGCTGCAAAATGGTCGAATAACACTTACTCAGGACCTAATTACGCTTTCAGCTTATGGCAGTCTAGTTATTAAGGTCGATTAAAGGAGGAATTTGTTAGATGGAAAAATCAGCTTTATATCATCGTCCAGATAGTGAAATGGCCTATTTATATACTAAGAATGATTTTCATATTCGTCTCCGCACGAAGCATGATGATGTACAAAAAGTTGAATTGCTTTATGGTGATCCTTATGGAATGAAAGTTAATGAAAAAGCTCAAGGCAGCTGGGATTACCAAATAAAAGAAATGAAAGTAATTGCTACAACCAAAACGCATGATTATTGGCAAGCGAGCGTTTCTATGCCACTTCGGCGCTTGCAGTATGCTTTTCATGTGTATGGTCGAGATGGTGAGGAAGCTTTTTATGACGATCGGCATATTTGTTCATACAGTCAAGCAGCAATTGATAATCTAGCAGCTTTTCGGATGCCATATTTTCATGAAATTGATCGGATTAATCCACCAGTTTGGGTCAAAGAAACTGTTTGGTATCAAATCTTTCCAGAACGTTTTGCTAATGGGAATAAGGCAAATGATCCGAAGGGAACTTTACCATGGGATAGTGCTGAACCAACGTCGACTAACTTTTTTGGTGGCGACTTGCAAGGCATTATTGAACATCTTGATTATCTAAAGGATTTAGGAATCAATGGCTTATATTTATGCCCAATTTTTTATGCTCACTCAAATCATAAATACGATACAATTGATTATTTAGCGATTGATCCAGCCTTTGGTGATAAAGCAACTTTCAAGAAGTTAGTTGATGAGGCTCATGCTCGAGGAATTCGCGTCATGTTAGATGCAGTTTTTAATCATTTGGGAGATACCTCGATGCAGTGGCAGGATGTGATTCAAAAGGGGAAAGAATCACGTTTTGCTGATTGGTTTCACATCAGAAAGTTCCCAGTTTCTTATGAAAAAACTGCTAATAATGAATTGGCCAAAAATATTACTTATGATGTTTTTGCCAATACACCGCATATGCCTAAATTGAATACAGCTAATCCGCAAGTTCAAGATTTCTTACTGGAAATTGCGACTTATTGGATCAAACAATTCGATATTGATGCTTGGCGCTTGGATGTTGCTAATGAAATCGATCATCATTTTTGGCGTAGATTTTATCAGGCAACTCACGCATTAAAACCAGATTTTTATGTTTTGGGAGAAGTTTGGCATTCAGCACAGGAATGGTTGAGCAGTCATGAATTTGATGCGGCGATGAATTATCCGTTTACCGAATTGATTAGTGAATGTTTTAGTTAAAAAAACTTTAACGGCTAGTGAAATGGTTTCAGCCTTAAATGAACAATTAATGCTTTATCGACGACAAACAAATGAAGTCATGTTTAACGCAATGGACACTCATGATACGGCTCGCTTACTGACCTTATGTCAAGGAGATCAGCGACTACAAAAGCAAATTTTGACTTTTATGTTTATGCAAATTGGTGCCCCTTGCCTTTACTATGGTACCGAAGTTGGAATGGCTGGCGGTTATGATCCTGGTTGTCGAGCTTGCATGATTTGGGATACAGCTAAACAAAATCGGCAAATGTTGCAATTTGTTAGACAATTAGTTCACTTTAGAAGAAATTACGCAGCCGTTTTAAGCCAAGGTCAGTTAATCTGGAAATTAGTTGATGATCAGACGGGGTTGATTATTTTACAGCGGAAATGGAAAGAACAACAAATTACGGCCATTTTTAATCATAGTCAGCAACAACAGTTACTTCCCCAAACTAAAGGTCAGCTGTTATTTAGTCAGGGGTGGGAGCAAACGACAAAGGTTTTAAAAGCTGAAGGATTTATGATCTTAAAATAGCAATTTAAT